>JBGAUA010000255.1:0-3836 GCA_044228875.1 Anaerolineae bacterium | reverse complement strand
AACTGCTGTGGCCGCGTTCGCTGACAGGTGGACGGGGATCTTTAAGGAATCGCGATCCGGTCCGCCGCGCCTGCGCCGTCGCCCAGCGCCGATTCGGCGTCTGCGCGTCGCGATTCGCGTCCCGTCGACGTTACGTATGGCAGGTCGCGGTACGCGCGATCTCAGGTCCTTTCGCGGTCGCCCGCACGCGGGCGACCGCGCGCCCTATCGATCATGGCCGGCGCGGCGTTACCATGATATCGTGAACAGCGTAATTCGTTTGGTTGTCTTTCCCGGGGATGCCGGCGGCCTGCCGCCCCCGCCTTTTTCGCAGCAGGAGTGAGAGCATGGCACGACGAGGTCTGGCCGGTCGGCAGTCCAAGAGCGCCCTGATCAGCGCCGGCGCGCTCGCGCTGGTCGCGCTGGCCGCCTTGGTTCCCATTGTCTCGCCGGCCCGCGCCGCCGCCTTGAATCAGGTTCCCGAGCGGTGCACCATCACCGGGACCAAGACCGCCCTGCCCGCGCGCGTCCTCAGGGGCGACCCCGTGGAGATCCGTTTGCGGATCAAGCCGAGCTGCCCCGGCGAAACCTTCCGGGACGTCGACGTGGTCATGGTCATCGACCAGAGCCGCAGCATGGCCGATGCCGCCGGCGGCGCGGGCACCCAGACCAAGGAGACCGCCGCCAAGACGGCCGCCAAGACCTTCGTCGACACCGCCCTGGCCACCGGCCGCACCCGCGTCGCCCTGGTCACCTTCGGCGGCTCGGCGAACCTCGGCATCGGCCTCAGTACGGATGCCGTGGCCATCAAGCGGGCCGTCGATACCTTCCCGCTACTCTCCGGCACCAACATCAGCGCCGGCATCGACATGGCCTACAACGACGTGCTGACGCCCAACGCCCGCGCCGGGGCGATCAAGGTCATCATCGTCATGAGCGACGGCGCACCCAACGCGCCCGCGCCCAATCCCGACACCGCCGCGGTCCGGTCGGCCAACGCCGCCCGGCTCGGCGGGACGCAGCTCTATGCCATCGGCCTCGGTTCCGACCGCGACGACGACCTGCTCAAGCGCGTCGCCGGCAGCGCCTCCAACTATTATCCCTCGCCGACCGGCTCCGACCTGGAGCAGGTCTACCGCAGCATCGCCCTGCTGGTGGGCAACTTCGCCGTGCAGAACATGGTCCTGGACGACGACCTGTCCGGCTACGTGCAGTACATTCCCGGCAGCGCCATACCCGAGGCCGAGGTCGCCGGCAGCCGCCTGACATGGAAGGCCAACCTCATTCCCGAGCAGGGCTTCACCATGACCTACCGCGTCACCGCCATGCGCGTGGGCACCTGGCCCACCAATGACAAGGCCGTGGCCACCTTCATCAACGCGGACGGCAAGCCCGACAGCTACACCTTCCCCAAGCCCCAGATCACCATCGTCGAGCCGCCGCCGGAGGGGCCGACCTGCACCGGCACCAACTGGTGGACCCTGGCCATCCACAGCTTCCCCGACAGCGTGGGCATCTCCGGGGGCTCGGCCACCGGCTGCAACAACCGCTTCGACGGCGGCGACTGGCTGGCCGGCACTGGCAAGCCCCTGCCCAAGCTGGAGTACGAGATCAAGGACGCCGCGGGCAAGACCATCTTCCGCAGCCAGGGCGTCCCCGGTCCCGGTCGGGTGGACCAGCGCATCTACGCCCGCGTCTGTGTGCCGCCGCCCTACACCGTGCGCCTGCTCACCACCAACCTGGGCGGCTACGGACTCTGCTCCAACCTAGCGACCGAGCGCAGGATCACCCTGCGCGACTTCCGCCCCGCCTCGGCGCGGCGCACCGAGCTGCGATTCGGCTACGTGCCCGGCGACGCCCCGAGCGCGGAGTGAGGGTGGTCTGGACCGATCTCGCCGGCGGCGTCCGACCTCGCGTCCACCGCCGCCGGCGTCCCGCCCTCGACGGCCGCTGAGGGTTCGGCGGCATCCGCCTCCGACCGCTTGCGCGCGAAGACCAGGTAGCCGGTATGGGCCGTCATGCGGTCCTGGGGCCGGATGCGCTCCGGTACCGGCTTGTACTGCCGGAGCATCAGTTCGGCGATCTCCAGGTCGGCGAAGGGTGGGGCGTCCAGGGCGGCCGTGAGCGCCGCCAGTTGGTTGACCGTCGGAACCAAGGCGCCGAAGAAGGCGCCGTCGGCCAGGGCATGGGCGGCCTGGCGGAGGTATAGCCAGGGCTCGCGGACATCCAGGAACAAGGCGTCCACATCCGTCTCCAGGAAGCCCTCGCCGATGTCGCGCAGGTGACGGGTCACCGCGGTCGTCAAGCCGGCGGCGTCCAGGTTGCGGCCCGAACGGTCGAACATGTCCGCGCGCTGCTCATAGGTGTAGAGCTGGCCGCTCGCGGTGACATAATGCCCAATGGCCACCGCGAGCGCGCCGCTGCCCGTGCCCGCTTCGATCACCCGGCGGCCGGGCCTGATGTCCAGCTTGAGCAGGATGTAGCCGATGTCCTTGGCGAAGATGATCTGGCCGTCCCGCGGCAGGTTGGACAGGACCTCCTCGAGGGAAGGGCGCAGGATCAGGATCTTGCGCCCCGTATTGGTCAGGAACTCCCGTCCCCAGGCCCCGCCGATGACCGCGTCGTGGGCGAAGCTGCCCAGGTGCGTGTGCTGCACCGTGCCCGTCGCCAGACGGGTGATCAGGCGCTTGCGATCCGGCAGGATGACCAGCGCCGTATCGCCGTCCTGCGCCGAGCGGCTCATGGTCCCTCCTCCCGGCGGCCCCAGCCGCCGCCGCCCGGCGTTTCCACCGTGAGGCACTCGCCCGCGGCGACGCGGAGGGTGACCTTGGCCGGCAGCTCCCGCTCCCGGCCGTCCGCGCCGCGCAGCCGGTTGCGTCCCGGCTGACCGTCTCCGCCGCCGCGGCGGCCGCTGGGCGCCATGCGCCGGCGCTCCGTGAGCAGGGTGACCGTGGCCGGGGCCAGGAAGGCGAGGGTCCTGACCAGGCCGCGCCCGCCGGCATGTAGGCCCGAGCCGCCCGAGCCGCGCCGCAGCGCCAGGCGCGTCACCCGCAGCGGCAGCTCCTGCTCCAGGATCTCGACGGGGGTGTTGAGGGTGTTGGTCATGTGCACCTGGTTGGCGTCGGCGCCCGATCCGTGGGGCGACGCGCCGCTGCCGCCGGCCATGGTCTCGTAATGGGTGCGGCCGCGGTCGCCGCCCGCCGGCAGGTCCGCGGCGGCGAAGCCCAGCAGCAGGTTGTTCATCGTGCCCTGGCCGGCGGCGGGGATCAGGCTCGGCAGCGCCGGCGCCAGGGCCGTCAGCAGGAGGTCCACCACCCGCTGGCTGGTTTCGACGTTGCCCGCGGCCACGGCCGCGCCCGCCGGTGGGTTCAGCAGGCAGCCCTCCGGCACGCGGATGCTGACCGGGCGGAAGCTGCCGGCATTGATGAGCGCCGGCTCGTCGCCGCGAGCGGCGGCCGTGAGACAGGCCACCACGTAGTCCACGGCGGAGCGGGTGACCGCCAAGGGGGCGTTGAGCCCGGTGGGCAGGGCGGCATCCGTGCCGTCGAAGTCGATGCGCAGCCGGCCGCCGCCGGCGCGCACCGTGCAGGCCAGGCGATACGGCCCGCCGCCCAGGCCGTCGTCTTCCAGGAAGTCCTCGGCCGCGTAGCTGCCTGGCGGGACGGCGCGCAGCACCGACCGCGTCTGCGCCTCGGCCTGCGCGAGCAGGGCCGCGATGCCCGCGGCCATCGCGGTGGCCAGTGCCGGCTGAACGTAGGCGTAGAAGCCGCGTGTATACGACAGCGCGAGCACGACGAGCATCACCGGCACAGCGAACCCGTAGCGGATCCGCCAGAGGTCGTCGTGGTATTCCTTGC
>JBGAUA010000254.1:0-3845 GCA_044228875.1 Anaerolineae bacterium | reverse complement strand
ACCTGGCCGAGGTCTGCGCCGGCGGCGCCCGGGAGGCCTGGCTGCAGTTGCCGGACCGCGACCCATCCGCCCCGCCCCTGGCCCGCGCGGTCTACCGCTTCGCCTCCCGCGCGGCCTTCGCGGACTACGAGCGCGACACGGCGCCCCGCCTGCGCGCCGAGGGCCTGCGGCGCTTCCCGGCGGCGGCGGGCTTTCGCTTCGGCCGCGAGCTGGCGGAGGTGGTGGCGGTGGCGGGGGGAAGCGCATAGGGGGTGACGCCGCGGCAGGGGATGGCGCGACGGGATGTGGGGTTGAACGGCGCTCGCGCGCAGAACCTTCCTGACCTTGCCGTCGTAGGTCGTGATGTATACTGGTCCTTGGGCTGGTCGCGCCACTGTCTGGCCCGACAGCGGTGGCCGTCGCCCTGCCGTTGCGCATGTCCTGGAGGTGTAGGGTGAACCGACTTTGTCGTACCGGATGCTTGATCGCCTTGGCCGCGTACCTTGCCGGCGGGTCGGCCACCGCCGCCCCCTCGGCCCGAGTTGCCGTCCCGAGCCGCGCCGCGCAGGATCCGGCGGATTGGGGGCGGGTGGACACCGGCAGGTTCTCGGTGGCCCTGCCTCCTGGCTGGCGTTATGACGCACTTCAGGGCGAAGATTCCATTCTTGGCCGCTTCGTCGGCGATGGCTTGACGGTACATTTTGACTTCGGCTGGTTCTGGAACTCCGTGCCGAGCGACACCAGCGCCCACGAACTGCGGCAGGAGCGGGTGGATGGGCGGGCCGCGACCGTGTACATCCCGCGCGATCCGCGCCAGGTGCTGGCCCTGTACATCGAACACGTGGACGACTTTGATCGCTGGTCGCCGACGCATCTCAGTCTGGTGGGCCTGGATGTGCCGCTGGACCGGCAGGCGCTGGTGATCCAGGTGATGCGGTCGGTGGTCTTTCCCCGGCGGCTTGCCACAGGGGGCCGCTGGGAGGCGGTGGCGCCGCCGCCAGGGGCGGACCAGCTGCATGACCTGGACCTCGGCGCGTCGGGCGAGGGCTGGCTTGCCGGCCGGCGCTTCCGCCCCGGAGAGGACCTGATCCCGTCCGCGGCGCTGTTTCGCCGGACGGCTTCCGGCTGGGAGGATCACGCCCTGGACAAGCCCTTCGCCATGAACGCGGTCTCCGGCGACTGGGCGACGGAACTCCTGGCGGGACAGCTGTACACGTACGACCGCACCGCCAGGCGCTGGCAGCTCGAACGGACGGCGGCGGACCGCTTGCTCGACGTGAAGGTGGCGGGCAGTCCGCCGACAGGCTGGGCCGTCGGCCGCGGCGGCCTGCTGCGCATCGCCGACGGCCGTTCGACGGAGAGCGATGGCGGCTGGGGCACGGCCACGGGCAACGGCCTCGATCTGCTGCTGCGCGACCCGCCCCCGGCGGAGAAGCGGGCCGCGCGCGCCAGCGACGCCATCGCGGTGGGCTCCGCGGGCGCCATCAGCCGCTTCGACGGGCAGCGCTGGCGGGCGATGGCTGCGACCGAGACTGGCTTCGATGCCCTGGGGGTGGACCAGGTGGGCGTGGACGAGGCGTGGATCGTGGGCAGCGCCCAGGGCGCCGGGGCCATGCGGCACCTGCGGGGCGACGTGGTCAGCACGGTGCCGGTGGCTGCCGCCGAAGCCCTGTGGTCGGTGGACCTGCTCTCGCCGACGGAGGGCTGGGCGGTCGGTGGCCCGCAGGAAGGGCGGAGCCCCGGCGTGATCCTCCGCTACCGCGACGGCGCCTGGGAAGCCCAGCCCCCGCCCTGCGACTGCCACCTCCATGCCGTGCAGGCGATGGCCGACGGCCAGGCCTGGGCCGTGGGCTGGCGCCGCGACGCGGAAGGACGGGACCATGGCATCCTGCTGCATTACGTGCCGGAGATTTCGGCGGTGACGCCGACGGCGGAGGGTGCGACGAGCACGGCGACGGGTATGGCGACGGTGACCGCGACGGTAGCGCACGCGACAGGCACGCCGACCGTCGCGCATGAACCGTTGCCGACGGCGGGGGCGGACGGGCGGAGGGTGTGCTTGCCGTGGCTGAGGCGGTAGGCGGTCCGCCCTACGTCGAAGCCGCTAGGTCGGCAACCTCGAAGCGCTGTAGGAGGAATCCATGCCACGAATCGGAGCAGGTCTCTTCGCCATCGTCTTCCCGTCAGGATCTATGCTGGCTGTGTCCGCGAACATCGCCGACTCAGCGACGGTGAAGGGGGCCAGGCAACCGTACCTCAACATTGTTGGTGAGGCCCCGTTGGTGCTTGGTAACCGTTCAGGCCGGGTTGGCCTGAGGCGGTAGGAGTGATGGGGCCGGGAGGCCAGCGACGTGGTTGACATGGGCGGTCATGAGGAAGTCGAGGACATTGCGCTTCTGGGCAGACAGGGTGGCCACAGTGCTGAGGATGCGCTCGACGAAGCGGCTGCCGGTGGGGCTGTCGGAGCCGAAGCTGCCGCCGCGCCAGAGGACGGGGCGGCGGAGGCGGCGTTCGGACAGGTTGTTGGTGGGGGCCAGGTCGGGCTCTTCCAGGAAGAGCCACATGGCGGCTTCCCAAGCCAGCAGGTCGCGGCAAGCGCGGTGGGTCTTGGCCGATGCCCAGCGAGCGGTACTTCCCAGCCGCAGCAGCCGCTGGATCTGAGCACGGTCTGGCTGAATCCGCACCAACATGTCGGCGCGGTCGATCTGCCTGTCATGCCAATCGGCCCAGGCGGCCAGAACCCGTTGACCGGCCAGAACCAGCCGCCTACCATGCCACTCGCTGCCGTAGCGCTCGGCTATGGCCTGGAAGTCCCGCAGCAGATGCGACCAGCACAGGCCCCGCCGATCCACCCAGTGGTAGGCTCCGTAGCGATCGGTACACAGAACGCCGGCGAAGTCCTCGCCCAACAAGACCTGCGCTGCCTTGGCATTGCGCCGCCGATGAATCATGAACACCGACACCAACGCCGTCGTCGCCACCCACAGCCAGGCTCGGCTCTTGGATTCGCGCCAACTCGTCTCGTCAGCATGCACCACCGGGGCGCCCTTGACGTGCTCGTGAGCCTCCGCCACCGGGGCTGCCAAGGCTTCGGCCATCCGCCGCTCTATGGAGCTGACCGTCCCAGGACTCAGTTCCAGACCGAAGGCCTGGCTCAGGAGCAGCGCTGCCATCCGCTTGCTGAGCAGCCATTGCCCCGTGAGCATCACCACCATGGCATGTGTCCGCGGGCCGAAGCGGCTCCGGCTCACCCCAGCGGGCAACTCCCCGGTCGTCACCTGCCCACAACGAGGGCAGGTCAGGCGATGGATCTGGTACTCGGTCACCAGCACCTTCGGCTCGGGGATGTCGACCTGCTGATGCCGCTCCGGCGTCGGGTCAACTCCCTGCAGAGCCTCACCGCAGCCGACGCAAGCCTCCGGTACGCAGGGCACCAGAGCGTCAACCTCCTCGACCGGGACCAAGGCCCGGCCATGCCCTTGATGCCCATCCTGCCCGCCGCGACGCTGCTTCGACCGCTCTCGCTTCGGCGGCAGTTTCCGCTTCAGACCGTCGCTCGACGGTGGATTGGACGAGTTCCGCGAGTTCTTCCCCAGCCGCTCTTCCAGGTCGCGGATCCGCTCCTGCAGACTGATCACCGCACCCCGCAGATCCGCATTCTCCCGCTGCAGCTCGGCGTTCTGGGCTCGCAGCTCCGCGTTCTCCATGGCCATGCTCATGCCAAGTACGGTACCCCCGAGGTGGCGCTCAGGCAAGTGCCGCGCCGCAACCCACCTGAACGCTTACTGGGCAGCACCGTCGTAATGGAGCCGCCGGAGCGGCGGAGGGTGATTTCCTTGACCATCCGGATCCTCCTGGTTGAGCGG
>JBGAUA010000253.1:0-3852 GCA_044228875.1 Anaerolineae bacterium | reverse complement strand
GTGGCCGCTATGTGAAGGCCGTGCAGGACTACAACGTCGCGGTTCGCACCTTCCCCAGCAACCTGACGGCAATGGTGTTCGGCTATGGGGTCAAGGCCAACTTCAGCGTCGCCGACGAAGCGGCGCTCACGGTGCCGCCGACGGTCGATCTCGGCGGCATCGGCGCCTCGGGTGCCAAGAAGTGACAGCAGCCCGCGTCCCGCTCGGACGCTTCCTGCGCTGGCTCGCCGTCGCCTGGCTCCTGCCCGGCGGCGGGCACGGCGCACCGGCGGCCCGCGCCCAGGGCGACCCCATCATGGTGGACATCGTGGTGCGCAGGGTAGCGCGGCTGTACGGCGCGGACCTGACCCTGAGCTACGACCCGGCGCAGCTGATCCCCATCGACGCCCTGCCCTCCACGCCGGGCATCCAGGCCCGCATCGGCGCGGCCTGGGGCGGCTCGCCCTTCGTGGTGGTCAACGAGACGGACACGACCAAGGGCGAACTGCACGTGGTGGTCTCCCTCCTGGCCCCCGCCGAGCCGCTCGCCGGCGACCTGGTGCTGGCCGGGATGGGCTTCACGCCCCGACGCTTCCCGCTGGACAAGGCCTACGGCCTGAAGGACGCGATGCTGGCGGACCAGGGCGGCCAGAGCATCCCCCTGCGCTGGGACGGCGTGGTCATCGAACCGCTGGTGGACTGGGGCATGGTGCTGCCGCGGCTGTGGCTGCCGCTGGCGGCCGCGGGCGAGCGCGATGCTGCGGCTCCGTCTTTCGACCGTTGACACCCCCTCCCGATTGGCCTAACCTGCAGACGGCGCCCCCGTCCTGGCGGAGCCGTTCAAGGGAGGGTGGTTCATGAATCGGACCGATCGCTTTCTCATCGGCCTCCTGGCCGGCGTGCTGCTCCTGGCCGCGGTGGCCTTCGCGCTGGCCCGCGGGCGGACGCAGGTGGACTACCGCGCCGACGAGGCCGACCCCGAGGCCGTGGCCTTCAACTACCTGCTGGCCCTGCAGCGCCAGGACGACGACAAGGCCTACGGCTATCTGGACCCGGCCCTGCCCGGCTATCCCGAGCGCCTGGACATCTTCATCGACGACATCAGCGACCGGGCCTACCTCCGGGACCTGAGCAACCGCTCCTTCCGCGTGGTCTCCCACAAGACCCAGGGCGACATCGCCCGCGTCACCATCCAGGAGACCAGCTTCACAGGCGGCGGCCTCTTCCAGGGCGACCAGAACGTCGACCAGTTCGAGCTGCGCCTGCAGCAGAAGGACGGCCGCTGGCTGCTGGTGGACGGCCAGCGCTGCTGGTGGGAGTGCTGGGACGCCTACGGCGAGTACTGCCGGCGGGACGGCGAGCCGTTCAAGCCCGTCCAAGCACCCTGAGGAGCTGTCGCCATGCCCTCCCTGCGCCGCGCCTACCTGTACCTGACCTCGGCCATCTCCCTGCAGGTGGCGGTCTGGGCCGCCATCAACCTGCTGCGGTCCTACCTCAGCCCCAACGCCGACCCGCTGGCGGCCAATCTGGCCCTGCAGATCGCCGTGCTGCTGGTGGCCACGCCCATCTTCGTCCTGCACTGGCGGCAGGCCGACCGGCTGGCCGCCGCCGATCCCGCCGAGCGGGCCAGCACCGGCCGCCAATTCTACGTCTACGGCATGACCGTCCTCTTCCTGGCGCCGGCCCTGGTCGCGGTTCTCGAGCTGCTGACGCTGCTCCTGGGCCAGGGCCTCCAACCGCCGCCGACCGATGCCGGCGAGCGGGCCGCGCGGAGCCTGGTGGCCCTCGTCGTCCTGGCGGGCATGCTCGCCTGGCAGCAGCGGCTGCTGCGCGCCGACCTGGCGGCGCCGGGCGTCGCGCGGGCCGCCGCGCCCTTCCGCCGCCTCTACACCGTCATCTTCACCATCGCCGGCCTGTCCATGTGGGCCTTCGCGACGGCGGGCCTGATCAGCTGGCTCCTCACCGACGTCGACGTCGCGCCGGGCGCCCTGCCCGCGCCCAGCGGCACGGGCACCGCCGAGATGCTGGCCGCGGCCGTCGTCGGCGTGCTGCTCTGGGCCTTCTTCTGGCGCCGACTGGCCGCCGAGGCCGTCGCCGGTCCCGCCGCCGGGCGCGGCGCCCTGCTCCCGGCCGGCTACCTGCACCTGGCCCTCCTGGGCTCCGCCGGATCCGCTCTGGGGGGCGGCGCCCTGCTGCTCATCGGCGTCCTGCGCGGCGCCTTGAACCTGCCGCCGCGCGGCGACTACCGCGGCCCCCTCGCCACGCTCATCGTGGGCGCCCTGGTCTGGGCCTACCACCACCGGGTGCGCGCCGCGGCCCTCGCCGCCCTGGAGACCGCCCCCACGGACAGCGCGCCGACGACCGGCGCCGCCATCGCGGACCTGCGCGCCTGGTATCCCTACGTGATGGCGATGCTGGGCATGGGCGCCGCCCTGGCCGGCCTGAGCGCCGTGGTCAACATCCTCATCCGCGCCCTGGCCGGCATGCCGCTGGTCGACAGCGGGCGCGAGCAGCTGGCCTGGGGCACGGCGGTGCTGCTGATGGGCCTGCCGCTCTGGGCTCTGGTCTGGCGCACCGTGCAGCCCTGGGCCCAGCAGGCCGGCGCGGCGGGCGACCGGGCGCGCTCGGCCCTGGCGCGCAAGGTCTACCTCTACCTCTACCTGCTGATCGGCACCCTCAGCTTCCTGATCGCCGCCGTCTACCTCATCTACCGCCTGGTGGGCCTGGCCCTGGGCGGCATCGGCGAGAGCGAGTCCTTCGGGTTGGACGCGGCCGAAGCGGGAGCCATGGCCCTCATCGCCGCCGGCGCCTGGCTGCTGCATTTCCAGGCCCTGCGCGGCGACGGCGACCTGGCCGCGCGCAGCCTGGCCGGCCGGCTGGCCGCCTGGCCCACCCTGCTGCTGGCAGCCGACGGCGAGACCTCGGCCGACCTGGAGGCCGCCCTGCGCCGCGAGCTGCCGGAGCTGCCGCTGAGTCGCCTGGACGGCGCCGCCGACACGGACGCCCTGAACGCCGCCGCCCTGCTGATCGTGCCGGGCGCGGCGGCGATGGGCGCCACGCCCCTGGCGGCGGCCATCGCCGCGGCACCGGGACGCAAGCTCTACCTGCCCGCCGGCGCGGCCGACTGGGTGGGCGTGGAGGCCTGGAGCGCCGAGGACCTGGCCGAGCATCTGGCCCGCGCGGTGAACCAGGTGGCCGCGGGCCACGCGGTGAGCCTGCGCCGCCCCATGGGCGTGGGGGCGATGATCGCCACCGGCATCGCCGCGGCCATCCTCCTGGGGGTCATCGGGATGCCGCTGTGGCTCTTCTTCGACCGGCTCGTTGCGTGACATGGGGGGGGCTGAGAGTAGCCGGTTGGATTGTCGGATGTCCTCTGCGGAGGTGGCCGTGGGTTTCATGAGACCGCGATCCTCCCGGTCCATGGTGGCCCCTACCTCAGGACATCGGTTCGGACACTTCGGCGGGGTTCCGTTCGGGAACGACGTCGTCCGGCAGGGCCCAGCCATAGCGCAGCCCCGCGTCCCGCCCCCAGGCCAGGGCCGCCTCCGGGCCCAGCGGCCCGCATTCGGCCAGCCGCGCGACCAGCTCCGCCGCGCGGCGATCCGGCGCCAGGGCCAGCACCAGGATGGCGCCGCGCTGTAGGCCTTCTCCCGCCTGCGCCAGACCTTCGGCGGGCAGGCCCAGCTCCGCCAGCAGGCCGAGCGCGCCATCGACGTCCCGCGCGGTGGCCAGGAGCGCGGCCTGCGGTCGGGCACATTGCCGACTCACCAGATCACCGGTTTCGGGCGGGCCTGCGCGCTCGCGCGGGCCGAGGGCACTGCGGACGCGGCCCGGATGGCCGGGCTGCGCGCCGCCTTGTGGCGTAACCTGTCG
>JBGAUA010000252.1:0-3872 GCA_044228875.1 Anaerolineae bacterium | reverse complement strand
GCTCCGTGAGCTGGCCGGCCTTTCCTGAGCAACCGAGAGACAGAGGAACCTGATGGCCAGAAGAGTGGTGCTCGCCTACAGCGGTGGGCTGGACACGTCAGTCGCCGTGCGCTGGCTGATCGACGAGCTGGGCTACGAGGTCGTCTGCCTCTGCGCCGACGTCGGCCAGGAGGGCAACGACTGGGGCCCCGTGCTCGAGCGGGCCAAGGCCGCCGGCGCCCGCGTGTTTGCCATCGGCTTCGGCGCTGAGGGCGACGTGCTCCGTCCGCTCCTGGAGCAGGTTGCCTCGACGCCGACAGACGTGCGCATCGCCCCCAATGCCTTCGCCCTGGAGTTGATCTACCGCATGCTGGTGCGGGAGCTGCTGGTCTGTCCCTGAAGGTGCCCTCACCGGCCGCGCCGGATCAGCGCTACAGGAGCGATCATGATGGTCATGACAGTTCGGAGACCCATCCCCGGCGCACCGTTCCTCATGGCGGCCCTCGCCTTCGCCCTGGGCGCGAGCTTGGGTCTACGGGAACCCGTTGCCTCACGGCCGGCCTGCAGCTGTGTGACGCCCGCCCCGCCGCGCGCGTCCCTGCAATCGTCCGCCGCGGTCTTCGACGGCACCGTATCGCGCATCGAGCGCGATCCGACGGCCGGGCCATTTGCCGAGGTCCGGGTGACCTTCGTGGTGCACACGCAGTGGAAGGGTGTGACCGCAAGTCCGGTCCGTCTGGTAACCCAGGGCGACAGCGCGATGTGTGGCTATGCCTTCCGCCTGGGCCAGCGCTACCTGGTCTACGCGGATCGCCTGCCGGCCGAGTTGTCCGTGGGACTCTGCAGCCGTACCCGGCCCTATGATGTGGCGGAGGCAACCGAACTGGGTCCGAACGAGCCGCCTGCAGACGCCATACCCTACCTGCTCTGGTCCGCCCTTCCATCGGACCCGCCCTGTCCGCGCTGCGCCGCGCCCCTGCCGCCGCCCGAGGCCCGCGATGACAGCGATGCCGCCTTCCACGGTAAGGTGGCCGCGGTTGAGGACCTGGGACCTGAACGTGGGCATGACCGCCTCGTGGTCTACCGCAACCTGGGCTGGTGGAAGGGGGCCTCTGAACCCTTCGTCACCGTGCGCCTGCCCTATTCCCTGTGGTTCTGCGACCGCGGGCTGTGGATGGAGACCGGCGCGGCCGGCGACCTGCCCCGATGGGACGAGCACCTGGTCTTCGCCCGGCGCGGGGCTGACGGCATCCTGGAGCTGGGCGTCTGCGGCCAGACCCGGACCTTCCGCGACGCCGACGCCGCCACCCTGGGCCCGGCGCAGTTCCCCCCGACGCCAGCGCCCTCGGCCACCCCGACCGCTGGTGGCGAGACGACCGCGACTGCCGCCGCCACGGGCACCGCGGACCCCGCGTCCACGCCGACCCCGACGGGGAGCGCGTCGTCCACCGCCACCCCCATGGCCTGCCCCACCCTGGAATGCCCAGGCTGCGCGGGCCCGCGGCCGGCCCGCGAATGGCTGGCCGAGGCCGACGCGGTCTTCCTGGGCCGCGTGACGGCCGTCCGCCCTGTCGGCTGCGACCATCTGGTCAGTTTTCGCGTCCTGGAACGCTTCAAGGGCGCGCCCGCGGCCACGGTCGACGTCTTCGTCGGCATCCTGTCCTGGCAATGCATGCGCCGCTACGACGCCGGCATGGAGGAGGTGGTCTTCGCCCGCGCCGGCTCCGACGGCCAGCTGGCGATCCCCATGTGCTTCGGGATCACCGAAGGTGATGTGCTGGGGGAGCTGCGCGGCGGTGGCACGCCGGTGCCGACGGGCAGGGCATGGTTGCCTCGCCTGCAGAGCCCTTGAGCTCCCGGAATCGGGTTGAACCGATGCGAACAACGTCACTGCGGTCCGGGCGACGCGCCGTCTGAACGGCTTCCCCGCATGTCGCGAGGTCCGTCACCGAATGGCCGGCTCGCCCTCACGGCAGCACCCTTCAGGTTTGATACCTTCAAAGGGTTGCGATGATGCCTTCATAGCGACCTTATGAAGGCATCATAGCGTTCCGTTTCCGACTACATCTCAGCTTGTTTCCGGCTTCATCTGACGCGGATGATGCCGCAAGCGGATCGGCTTCTCGGCGAGGCGGCGCCTCGTCCGTCTTCTGGACCCCGCGCGCCCCTCTCGCGCATAATGGGCGCCTGCTCCGAGCGACCGGCGTGGCCTTCGCGCGCGTGACCGCTCCGACCCTTCCCGATCCATCGATCAGCACGCCACCGCGAGCCCCAGCCACCCAGGAGCCCTTCTCCCATGGCGAAACGACGAAGCGCCGCCAGCCCCCTCGCCGACCTCGGCCTCAGCGCGGAGGAGGTGCTGGCCGACTACCGCCTGGGCTGGCGCAGCCGCCATGCCAGCCTGATCGGTCGGCGCGAGGTGATGGCCGGCAAGGCCAAGTTCGGGATCTTCGGCGACGGCAAGGAGCTGGCGCAGCTGGCGATGGCCCGCGCCTGGCGCAAGGGCGACTGGCGCTCCGGCTACTACCGTGACCAGACCCTCATCTTCGCCCTGGGCATCCACACGGTGCAGGAGTTCTTCGCCCAGCTCTACGCCCATGCCGACGAGGTGGCAGAGCCCGCCTCGGGCGGCCGGGGCATGGATGCCCACTTCGGGTCGCGCCTCCTGGACGACGCCGGCCGCTGGCTCCCGCAGAGCGACCGCTACAACACCAGCTCCGACGTCTCGCCCACGGGGACCCAGATGCCGCGCCTGGTGGGCCTGGCCTATGCGTCGCGGCTCTACCGCGAGCTGGAGGGCCTGCGCGAGATGACCGGCTTCTCCCGTGGCGGTCAGGAAGTGGCCTGGGGCACCATCGGCAACGCCACCTGCGCCGAGGGGCTGTTCTGGGAATCGGTGGACGCTATCGGCGTCCTGCGCTGCCCGGCCGTCATCTGCATCTGGGACGACGGCTACGGCATCTCCGTGCCCAACGAGGTGCAGCATACCAAGGGCGACGTGGGGCAGCTGCTGGAAGGCTTCCGTCGCGTGCCCGGCAGCCGGGACGGCTTCGACATCCACCGGGTGAAGGGTTGGGACTATCCCGCCCTCGTGGCCGCCTTCGGCCAGGCCGCGGCCACCGCGCGGGCGGAGCACCTGCCCGCCATCCTCCACGTGGTGGAGCTCGGCCAGCCCCAGGGCCATTCCACCAGCGGCAGCCACGCGCGTTACACGAGCAAGGAGCGCCTGGCCTGGGAGGCGGAGTACGATGGCATGCGCCAGATGCGCCTGTGGATCGTGGCATCGGGCCTGGCCACCGAGGCGCAGCTGGACGCCATCGAGCGCGAGGAACGCCTGGAGGTGGAAGCGCGGCGCGAGGCCGCCTGGGAAGCCTTCAGCGCACCGCAGCGCGCGGAGCGCGACGAGCTGCTGGACATCCTGGCGGAGGTGGCCGCCACGCCCGAGGCGAAGGCCGGCCTGGAACCGCTGGTCGCCGAGCTGCGCACCGTGGAGGATCCCTCGCGCGAGCAGATCCTCTCCGGTCTGCGCAAGGCCCAGGTGGCCCTGTACCGGCACCAGCTGCCGGAGAAGGACCTCCTGGCGCGGTGGAAGGCCGCCCAGCTGGCCGCCAACCGCGAGCGCTACGGGTCGCACCTGTACAGCCGCTCGGCCGAGTCGCCGCTGCTGGAGGCCGGGGTGCCGCCGCGCTACGCCGCCGACGCGCCCGAACTGAACGGCTTCGAGGTGGTCAACGCCGCCTTCGACGCCATTCTCGGCCGCGACCCGCGGGTGGTGGCCTTCGGCGAAGACCTGGGGCGCATCGGCGACGTCAATCAGGGCTTCCGCGGCCTCCAAGAGAAGTACGGCCCCCTGCGCGTGGCGGACACCGGCATCCGCGAGGCCACCATCCTGG
>JBGAUA010000251.1:0-3876 GCA_044228875.1 Anaerolineae bacterium | reverse complement strand
CTGTCGGAACCTTGCGCGACTGGGAACAGCACCGCAGCAAGCCAGATGCGCCGGCTCTGGCCCTGCTCAAGGCCATCGAGCGTGAGCCCGAGACCATGGCCCGCCTGTTGCATCAGGCGGCCTGATCCGATCGCTGCGATGGCCGCCACGGGTGGGATCCTTCGCTGCCCGGTTCGATGGGGCGAGCCGTCCTCGCGCCGACCGCCCCCCCACCATTGACCCGCCCCGGCCCCTCAGGTACCCTTCCCCGCCGAACCTCACCGCCGAGCCGCCCCTTCCCCAAGAGCTGCGAACCATGGACACCACCCCGCCGCCGTCCGACCCTGCCATGGCGTCCGACCCCGCCATGTCCCCCGCGCCCCGGTCCGGCGTGAAGGCCATGTCCGGCGTCAAGGACAACATCCTCCAGACCATCGGCGACACCCCCATCGTCCGCCTGCACAAGGTCGTGGCCGGCCTGGCGCCGGATGTCCTGGCCAAGGTCGAGTACTTCAACCCCGGCGGGTCGGTGAAGGACCGCATCGGCATCAGCATGATCGAGGCCGCCGAGGCCGACGGGAGCCTGAAGCCCGGCGGGACCATCGTCGAGCCCACCAGCGGCAACACCGGGGTGGGGCTGGCCATTGCCGCGGCGCTCAGGGGCTACAAGACCGTCTTCGTCATGCCCGACAAGATGAGCCAGGAGAAGATCCGCGTCCTCAGGGCCTACGGCGCCCGGGTCGTCATCACCCCCACGGCCGTCGAGCCCGACGATCCCCGCTCCTACTACAAGGTCTCCGAGCGCCTGGCGCGCGAGATCCCCGGCGCCATCCTCGGCAACCAGTACCACAACCCCGCCAACCCGGCGGCCCATTACCGTTCCACCGGCCCCGAACTGTGGCGCCAGACCGACGGCCGCATCACCCACTTCATCTGCTGCCTCGGCACCGGCGGGACCATCTCCGGCACCGGGCGCTACCTCAAGGAGCAGAACCCCGCCATTCAGGTGGTGGGCGTCGACCCCGTCGGCTCCATCCTGCGCGACCTCTTCTACACCGGCAGCCATGGACCGGCGCAGGGCTACCTCATCGAGGGCATCGGCGAGGACTTTCTGCCCTCCACCACCGACTTCTCCGTGGTCGACGACGTCGTGCAGGTGAGCGACGCCGAGTCCTTCGTCATGGCCCGGCGTCTCGTGCGGGAGGAGGGCATGTTCGTCGGCGGCAGCTGCGGCTCGGCCCTGTCCGGCGCCGTCCGTTACATCCAGCAGCGCGAGCTCGGCGCCGACAAGGTCGTCGTCGTCCTGCTGCCCGACTCCGGCAGCCGCTACCTCTCCAAGGTCTACGACGACGACTGGCTGCGCGAACACGGCATGCCCACCTGGCCCGAGAGCGAGGACCGGGTGGCCGATCTCCTCGCCTTCCTCGGGGAGCGCCCCGTGCACACCGTCACCGCCGACACCCGTCTCGTGGATGTCGTCCGGCTCATGAAGGAGAGCGACATCTCCCAGGTGCCCGTCCTCGACGGCGAAGGCCGCCTGCTCGGCTCCGTGTCCGAGCGGGACATCCTGTCGCGGATGCTCGCGCCCGGCTTCAGCTGGACCGAAGACCTCGATGTGCACGGCATGGTCGGCGACGGCGTGGCCGAGGTCAGCCCCGAGCTGCCGCTGGCCGAACTCGGCGAGCGCTTCGCCGCCCACAACATCCTGATGGTGCGTCAGGGCGCGGTGCCCAGCGCCGTCTTCACCAAGATCGATCTCATCGAGTACCTCACCCGCCGCTCCGGCGCGAAGGGCTGAGCCGTGCCCCTCCTGCCCTCCGGCCTCCAGCTGCCCGACCTGCGCGTCGTCGCCGGGGAGGCCGTGCTCCTGCACGAGGATGCCGACGAGCGTCGGGTGGCCTCGCTGGCCCTGCGGCTGCAGGCCGACGGCATCGTCCGCAACCCGCCCATCGTCGCCGCCCTGGACGATGAGCGCTTCGTCGTCCTGGACGGGGCCAACCGCGTGAGCGCCTTGCGCCGCCTGGGGCTGCCCGATCTCCTGGTCCAGGTGGTGGACTACGACCAGGTCACCCTGACCACCTGGTACCACCTCGTCACCGGCACCCCCACCGCGGACTTCGCGCAAGGCCTCGCCGACATCCCCGGCCTGCACCTGGAGCCCGCGGGGTTGGACGACGCCCGGCGGCGCCTGGCCGCCGGCGACTGCGTGGCCTTCGTCGTCCAGCCCCAGGGCGACGTCACCTGCCTGTCCGGCGGCGAGAGCCTCGTGGAGCGGACCACGCTCCTGCAGGCGGTCGTGCGCCTCTACAAGGGCCGCGCCAACATCCACCGTGTGCAGAGCGACGAGATCGGCGGCCACGTCCCCTACTACACCGAGATCACCGGCCTCGTGGTCTTCCCCGCCTACCGGCCCGCCGACATCCTGGCCATGGCGCGCCTTGAGGCCAAGCTGCCCAGCGGCATCACCCGCCACCTCATCCCCCTGCGGGCCCTACGTGTCAACACCGAGCTGGAGCTCCTCTGGAGCGACACCCTGCGCAGCGAGAAGAACCGCTGGCTGGCCGAATGGACGCGGCACAAGCTCCAGGAACGGCAGATCCGTTTCTACGAGGAGCCCACCGTGCTCTATGATGAATGAGCCCCCGCCAATGAAAGGTAGCCCGCCATGTCCAACGAGCCCGCCGGCGCTGTCGCAGCGCCGCCCATCGACCCCATCGCCCTGGAATCCGAGATCCGCGAGTCGCTGCGCGCCGTGGTCGACCCGGAGATCAACCTTGACATCGTCACCCTGGGCCTCGTCCGTGAGATCAGCTTCCATCCCGACGGCAGCACCGAGGTGGGGATGATCCTCACCACCCCCTTCTGCCCCTATGCCGGGACCCTCGTGCAGCAGGCCAAGGACGTCACCCGCCGCGTCGTCGACGGCGAGGTCATCATCACCCTGCTCGACGAGCCCCGCTGGACGCCCGACATGATGGAGGGCGGCGACTGGTCGGAGTGGGGGCTCGTCTAGTCCATTCGTCAGGCCGCCGTATCGCTCGCCGCGCGCCAACAGTCTAACGGTCCCGGGTCACCGCCGCCCGCGTCAGCGCGCCCAGCAGCCCCGCCGGCTCCGGCCGCAGGTCCATCGCCGCCAGCATGCCCTGCGCCTGGGCCGCCGCGGCCAGGGCCTCGGCCGTCGCCGCGGCGCGGCAGCCGCAGGCCTCCAGCCGCGCCAGCCAGGCCGTCGTCTCGGCGTCGTCCAACGGCCGCTCGTCGGCCAGCCGGGCCGCGAGCGCCGCGCCGATGTCCGGATGGGCCAGCCCGCGGAGAATGGGCAGGCTCCGTTTGCGGCGCCGCAGGTCGTTGCCCGCCGGCTTGCCCGTCTGTTCCGGGTGGCCCCAGAGCCCCAGCACGTCGTCGTGGATCTGGAAGGCCACGCCTACCGTCTCGCCGAAGCGGCCCAGGGTGGCCGCCGTCGCCGCGTCCGCGCCGCCGGCCAGGGCGCCCATGGCTGCCGCCGCGCCCAGCAGCGCGCCCGTCTTGTCCGCCACCATCCGCAGGTAGGCCTCGTCGCTCACCGGCGCGCCCGTCTCGAAGCCGATGTCCTGCTGCTGGCCCTCGGCCAGGCGCAGGCAGGCCTCGTCGTAGCAGGCGGAGAGGGCCACCGCCGTCGCGTCGTCGTAGCGGCGGTCGGCGGCCGTCAGGAGCGCGCGGGCGATCGCGAAGAGGGCGTCGCCGGCGTTGATCGCCTGGGCCACGCCCACCAGGGTCCACAAGGTCGGCCGGCCGCGGCGCAGGCGGTCGCCGTCCTGGATGTCGTCGTGGATCAGCGAGAACTCGTGCGTCAGCTCCACCGCCGCGGCGACGCCCACCGCGTCCGCCGCCGCGCCGCCGACGGCCGCCGCCGCGCAGAGG
>JBGAUA010000250.1:0-3876 GCA_044228875.1 Anaerolineae bacterium | reverse complement strand
GGCCCGCTATCTGGTGCTGGGCAGCGCATCGCCGCAGATCGTGCGCGGGGTCTCGGAGACGCTCGCCGGGCGGGCGGAGTTTGTGGAGATGGCCGGCTTCGACTTGACGGAGCTGGGAGCGGATGCCTGGCGGCCATTGTGGTTGCGGGGCGGTTTCCCGCGGTCCTTCCTGGCCGGTGACGACGAAGCGAGTCTGGTGTGGCGGGACGATTTCATCGCCACCTTCCTGGAGCGGGACATCCCACAGCTGGGCATCCGCATCCCTCCCGCCACCATGCGGCGATTCTGGACGATGCTGGCCCATTTTCATGGTCAGCTGTGGAACGGCGCCGAACTGGCCCGGGCAATGGGTACGGCGGAGAAGCAGGTGCGGAGCTACCTGGACATCCTGAGCGGCACCTTCATGGTGCGACAGCTGCAGCCCTGGTATGAGAACCTGGCCAAACGGCAGGTGCGCTCGCCGAAGCTCTACCTACGCGACAGCGGTTTGCTGCACGCCCTGTTGGGCCTGACGACAGAGGCGGAGCTTCTGGGGCATCCCAAGGTGGGGGCATCATGGGAGGGCTACGCGCTGGAGCAGGTGCTGCGCGCGCTGCGGCTTCGCGACTGCTACTTCTGGTCCAGTCACCAAGGCGCTGAGGTCGATTTGTTCTGGCAGCAGGGCGGGCACCGCTTCGGTGTGGAGTTCAAGTTCGCCGACGCGCCTCGACCGACGCGCTCGATGCACGTCGCCGCCGCCGACCTGCGCCTGGACCATCTGTGGGTCGTCTATCCGGGCGAGCAGCGCTTTGCGCTGGCGAACGGCATGACGGCCTGGCCGCTCCGGGAGGTGGCGGGCCTGGCGGAGGCGGTGGCGCAGGTGGTGGGCGCCGGACCCGGCTGATGCCGCCTCAGCCTCGCCGCCCGATCAGCAGCACGATGTCCCGCAGGTTCACCGGCAGGCGGCGCTCCAGCAGACCGGTCCGCCGGGCGACGGCCCGCAGCGCATCCACCGCGCGCGGCGGCAGGTAGCGCCCGGCCCAGGCGTCGAGCAGGCGCTCGACGGGCAGGCGGCGGGTGGGAAAGTGGGTGGCGACGGGCGTGAAGCCCTGCCGCTCGAGCAGGCGGGCGAGGCTCTGCGGGCTGAAGAACCAGAGGTGGTCCTCCACGAAGTGGCGGTGGCGGCCGCCCAGCAGGCGCAGCCAGGGCGTGGCGATGCTGGGCACCTCGATGACCATGAGCCCGCCGGGCCTCAGCACGCGGTGCAGCTTGGCCAGCTCGGCCGCGGGATCGGGCAGGTGCTCGAACACCTGGAAGGCGGTGACGACATCGAAGGATGCGGGGGGGTAGCTGTCGGGGCGCAGGGTGTCGGTGCGCACGTCCAGGCCCAGGGTGCCGCGGGCATGCACGCCGTGGCCGGGCAGGGGCTCGAGGCCCTGGACGGTCCAGCCGGCCGCGCGGGCGTCCTCCAGGAAAAAGCCCCAGCCGCAGCCGAAGTCCAGGAGGCGGCCGGGCGGGGGGCGGTGGCGGGCGATCCAGGCCAGGGCCTGCTGGTGGTTGACGCGCCGCGCGGCGCGGAGCGCGGGCGTCTCGGCCGCGAGCAGGTTCAGCTCCCAGCAGCCGGCGAGCTCCCGCGGGTCGGCGCTGTCGCGCAGGCGCTCGAGCTCGGCGAGGGGCCGGCCCTCGTCGATGATCGCCCGCTCGTCCTCGCGCGGCGACACGAAGACGAGGCCGCAGCCGCGGCAGCGCACGACGGGGCCGGGCGAGCGGGCGGGCCGCAGGAAGGGCGCCTGCTCCAGGGAGCCGCAGACGGCGCAGGGGATGGGGGCGGGCATGGGCGGAGGATTATAGGCCTGCCCCTGCGGATCTACCCCCCCATCGGCCGCGAGCCTTGACCTCTTTAACCTGGTCGCGCATGTGCGGCGAGTACCCCCCTCCAGACCATGAACCTGCGGCTGGAGCGTGGCGCAGTTTCATGGCAGGGGCAGATGGCGGTATCGGCGCGCGGCATCGGCCATAGCCGGCGGCGTGGCGGCGCCCGCAGTCCGGATGCTGTTCTCCTGGGACTCGCCCGCAGGCAAGCCGCGGCGGGGGATCAAGTACGCTGCGTACTTGCCTGCGTGAGCCTTTGCTCCGGGGTTCAAAAGTCCCAGTTGAGCGGATCAAGTACGCTGCGTACTTGATCCGCTACGCGACGAGAATTGTCCCCCCACACCAGCTACCCCTCTCGCGTCTCCAACGGCTTCCTCCGCCAGTCTCACCATGACTGCTTCATCTGGCCCAGGCCACGCTCCACCACGACCTGTCAGTCGGTCGCAGGCCGCGAAGGCTCTCGACCATCCGCGGCCAGCTCCAGCTCCCGCACCCGCCGCTGCGTGTCCTCCAGGAGCCGCCGGTTGGCGGCGATGAGGTCGGCGACGATGCCGGTGAGGAACATCTGGAAGCCGGCCAACAGGAAGATGGCGGCCAGGACGACGGACTGCACGTGGAGGTCGGAGGTCTCGGTGAAGAGGAAGAAGTAGAGGAAGCGCAGGCCCAGCAAGATGCCCAGGGCGAAGGAGACGGCGCCGAAGGCGAAGAAGGCGGGCAGGGCCTGGTACTGGGCCCAGGTGCGCAGGCTGATGACCCCGGAGCGGCCGACGAACTCCCAGACGCTGCCGAAGAGGCGGGACTCGCGGGCCTTGGGGTTGGTGCGGATGGGCACCGACAGCACGGCCAGGCGCTGGTGCCCGGCCTGGATGGTGTGCTCGGCGGTGTGGTCGAAGCCGGTGAGCAGGTTGAGGGTCATCAGGGCCTCGTGGCTGTAGGCCCGGAAGCCGGAGGCCACGTCGGGCACGTCCACGCGCGCCAGGCGGCTGATGACCCGGCTGCCCAGCAGCTGCAGGCGCTGCTTGAGGGGCGAGAAATGCTGCACCTGGCCGGGCTGGCGGTCGCCGATGACGATGTCGGCCTTGCCCGCGAGGATGGGCGCCACCAGGAGGGGGATGTCGGCCCCTTCGTACTGGTTGTCGCCGTCGGTGTTGACCACGATGTCGGCGCCCAGCTTGAGGCAGCGGTCGAAGCCGGCGCGGATGGCGTAGCCCAGGCCGCGGTTGCGCGGGAAGGACAGGACATGGTCGGCGCCGTGGGCCTTGGCCACCGCCACGGTGCGGTCGGTGGAGCCGTCGTCGATGACCAGCACCTCCACGGCGCGGATGCCGGGGATGCTGCGCGGGATGCCCCGCAGGACCTCCGGCAGGGTGGCCTCCTCGTTGAGGCAGGGGATCTGGACGATGAGCTTCATGGGTGGGGGCTGCTGCCGGAAAGGGTGGCGGCGGAACCGTGACGCCCGCGGCCGTCGGGGAGGATCGCCTTGGGCGCGAGGGCCGCGTCATGGGCGGAAGGCGCGGCGATGGTAGCAGCGCCGTGCCGCCCGGTCGAGGCCGGCTCGCGGGTGGCGTCCAGCAGGGTGAGGCCGCCCAGGAGCAGCCAGCCGATGAAGCTGTCGCGGAAGCCGTTCATGCCGACGTTGTAGACGAAGGGGATGATCCAGTCGCCCAGCAGGCCGGAGAAGGCCATGCCGGCCAGCCCGCCCACGCAGGCCGCGGCGTAGGCCTGGCCGAAGCCGGGCGCCTCGGCGCGGAAGGCGCGCAGGCCCTGCCAGGCGAGGGCGGCCAGCAGCCACAGGAAGAGGACCAGCCCGACCAGGCCCATCTGCCCCAGCACGTCCAGGTAGTTGTTGTGGGTGTTGACGGTGGGGTTGAAGGTGAAGTGGAAGTAGCCGGTGGTCGGGTCCACGTAGCTCATCTGGCCGATGACATCCCGCCAGTAATGCCAATAGGCGGCCAGGCCCAGGCCCAGCAGCCAGCGGCCCTGCAGCAGGGTGCTCAGCCCTTGCAGGGCGATGAGCCGCGTGTC
>JBGAUA010000024.1:0-29839 GCA_044228875.1 Anaerolineae bacterium | reverse complement strand
GGGCGAGGGGGACGGAACCGGTTCGGGTCAGCGCCGCCGCCTGCTCAGCGACCTCAGCCGGTCCACCACCGAGGTCTCCTTGTTCAACCAGGCCAGGACGTCGTCGCCCGACGGCTTGGCCCAGGAGGGCGCGGTCACGTCGTAGTCGAAGCCGGGGGCCTGAACCCGGGGAAGCTGGCGGCCCAAGGCAGCCTCGATGCGCGAGATCATCGCCTCGTCACCCAGGGTGACGAAGCTGTAGGCCTTGCCCTCGGACTCCGCCCGCGCCGTGCGGCCGATGCGGTGGACGTACTCGTCGATGCTCTGTGGCACGTCGTAGTTGACGACGTGGCTGATCTCCTCGATGTCCAGGCCGCGGGCGGCGACGTTGGTGGCCACCAGCACGCGCACCTGATGCGACTTGAGGGCCGCCAGAGCCTTCTCGCGGTCCACCTGGGTGCGGTCGCCGTGCATCAGGGCCACCGAGATCCCATCCTGGCGGAGCTTGCGCGCCAGGACGTCGGCGTCGATCTTGCGCTCCGTGAAGACGAGTACCCGGTCCATCGAGGGGTCCGTTACCAGGAGGTGCACCAGGAGGGGGGCCTTCAGGTGCCGTCCCACCGGGTACAAGCGCTGGTCGATGGATTCCGGCGGCTTGCGCCGGGCGATCTCCACCGTGCGCGGCTTGCTCTGGAACTCCAGCGACAGCGACTCGATCTCCGGGGGGAAAGTGGCGGTGAAGAGCATGGTCTGGCGCTGGCCGGGAAGCTGGCGGATGATGGCCCTGACATCGGGCAGGAAGCCCATGTCCAGCATCCGATCGGCCTCGTCCAACACCAGCACCTCCACCGCGTCCAGGGTGACGTTGCGCCGGCGCAGGTGGTCCAGGATGCGGCCGGGCGTGGCCACCACCACATCGACCCCGCGGCGCAGATCATCCGTCTGCTGGCTCATGCTGACGCCGCCGTAGATCGTGGCCACCCGCAGGTCCGTATGCGCCGCCAGGCGCTCCGCTTCCAGGGCCACCTGCACCGCCAGCTCGCGCGTGGGAGTCAGGATGACCATGCGCGGCCGGTTCCCCGGCCTTGCGCCGGCGAGCAGGCGGGTCAGCGACGGCGCCACGAAGGCCAGGGTCTTGCCCGTGCCCGTCTGGGCCAGGCCCACCAGGTCTTCGCCCGACAGCGCCACGGGAATGGCCTCCACTTGGATGGGCGTCGGGTTGTTGAAGCCCAGGTCGGCGATGGCATGCGCGACCCGCGGATGCAGGCGCAGCGGGGCGAAGGCTTCCGGGCAGGGCCGCCCGTCGTCGTCCCAATGGGCCTCGGCCACCGGGTCGCCCGGCAGATCGTCCTCGTCGTCTTCGCCCAGGATCACCGCGTCGGATTCCGCGGCGCCTTCGCTGCCGCGGCGTCCCCTACGCCGACGCCGGCGGCGGCGATCGCTCTCCGCGCCGGGCTCGGTGCTGCCCGCGGCCGCCTCATCCTGGTCATCCGCCACAGCATTCGCCGTGTCATCCGTCGCCTCGTCCTCGACGGCCACGACCATCGGGGCCTTGTAGACGTCCCGTGCTTCGGCCGGCGGTCGTGGCGACGCCACGGCCATGCTCGGCAAGGGAGTGCTGACGTCGGCGTCCTGCACCGGAGCAGCGGCGTGGAATGGTGTCGGGTCATCGATCCTCGTCGGGATGTCGACCGTGGTCGCGACCGTCGGCGCGCTCCGGCTCACCGACGCGATGGAGACCCAGGCCTCCTCGCCGTCCGCCGCCATGGCGCCGGGAATCGGGCGGCGCTTCCGCCGCCGGCGGCGGCGCCGCGTGTCCGACCCGCTGGCGTTGTCGACGGCGTCATCCACGACGTCGTCCGCTTCGATGGCGTCTTCGTCGGCGTCGACGATCGCCGCAGGCGCCTGGACCACGGCTGCGGCGCCGGGTGGAGCGGCCGGAGGCGCGGTCGCCAGGCCCAGGATCGGGGCCGCCAAGGCGTAGGCGTCGCGGATGAGCGATTGCAGGAGCATCTGCTGCACGCCGGAGATGCGCAGACCCAGGGTCGCGCCCCCTTCGAGGTCGTGGCTGGTGCTGATGGCGGGCTGGGCAGGCAGGGGCCGCTCGTCGGCGGCCTTGAAATCTGGCTTGAAGCGCACGGCCAGGACGTCGGCCTGGGGGTTGTAGCGGTAGTAGAGCGTCTGATCGTCCGAAAGTCGAAGTTCTTGATGCATAAAAGCGGTTGAGGGCAGGTCAGATGGTTCTGGCACCACGGTGATCTCTGGCCCGAGCCCATGCCCGGGCCGCCTTTTGGGGCCGCGTCCTGCGGCTGATAATCCCGGTCATGGCCCAGCGGGCGCCGCCATGAGCAGCGCGCGAGCCCTATCCGGTGCGGTGTCTGCCCCCCTTGGGCTTCCTTTCTTGCTCCCCATATCATAGCGCCCTGGTGGGAAATAGGCACGCGCAGACGCGGGCGCCATGCCGTGCGGCGGCGTCAAGGCCTGGCCGGCGCCCGCAGCCAGCGGTCCTCCGTTGCCAGAGGGCCGTCCAGAGTCTCCAGGAAGGTGACGAGCGACGCCTGCTCCCGCAAGGTCAGCAGCAGCGGCTTGAGGTCCGAATGGCCCAGGAGGGGCACCGGCCCGGCGTTGTAATGCGCCACCACCTGGGTCAGGTCCTGGAAGCGGCCGTCGTGCATGTAGGGCGCCGTGCGACTGACGCCGCGGAGGCTAGGCACCTTGAAGGCGCCGGGAAGGGTGTCGCCCACGCTCTTGACGTAACGCAGTTCGGCGCAGTCGCGGGTCTTGTCCGCGTCGCTGTGGGTGCCCAGGCAGTTGAAGGGGTCCGCCAGCACCTTGAGCACGCCCGGCTCCCGTCCCAGGTCGACGGCCGGCCGCAGATCGGCCACGTCGCTCGACAGCCCGGCCAGGAGGGGCAGGCCGATGTTGTGGAACTCGTCGTTGGTCAGGCGCGGTCCGTTATGGCAGTTGATGCACTGCGCCTTCCCGATGAACAAGGCGAGGCCCGCCCTGGCGTCGCGGCCCAGGCTTGCGTCGGCGGCGCGGTCCGCGCCCCGATCCAGGGCGTCGACGTAGGCGTCGAAGGCGCTGGGACCCGGCTGCAGCCGGCGCTCGTAAGCGGCGATGACCTTGCCCACCTGCGCGAAGGCCCGGTCGACGGTGACGCGATCCTCCGGAAGCATGCCGTCCCAGGCGGCCATGGCCGCAGGGTCGTCCTCCCGCGGGGCGGCGTTGGCTGGGAAACGGACGAGGTCGTCCAACACCGGGTAGCTTCCGAAGAGCCCGCGCATGGCGTCGCCATGATGGCGCTCCACCCGCCGCACGACCTCCGTCCGCGCGAGGCCCATCTCCAGCGGATGCTCTATCGGCTGCAGCGCCTGGGACCACTGGCTGTCCGTCCGGCCGTCCCAGAACTGCCAGGGGCTGTACGCGGTCCCCACCACGGAGGGCGTGTGCCGTTGCAGCCGACCGATGCCCTGGCCGAGGGGTAGCCCATCGGTGAAGCGTAGCGCCGGCTGGTGGCAGTGGGCGCAGCTGACCTTGCCGTCCGCCGACAAGCGGGTGTCGAAGAACAGACTGTGGCCCAGCGCCGCGGCTTCTGCCCTGTCGGCAACGGCGTTGGATGGGTCCGGGGGCAGGGGCGGGAGTCCGGCCAGGCTGAGGCCGCGCAGGGTGGCGCGTTCGGCCGGGGTCCATTGGGGTTCGCGGCAGGCGGTCGCCGACAGGAGCAGGAGCAGACCGGCCGCCGCGGCACGCCCGCCGGACCGGGACGGTCGGCGACCGACGGTCGGTGCCTGTCGATGCACGGCAGGATCCGTATCGGTCATGGCAGGACCAGCATGAGGGTGGCGATGTCGCTCTGACCGTCCGGGGCGGCGACGTCGACGTAGATCTCCCAGTCGCCGCGCATCTGGAATTTCATGCCTTCCACACGGTAGTCGCCCCCGCCAAGATCCGCGGTCATCTTCGGTTCGGTGGGCATGCCGTGCCGGTGGGCCGGCATGCTCCCGCTGACCTTGATCGCGGCTCCCTCCACGGGGACGCCATCGGCGGTCTCCACGTGCAGGGTCCATTCGTGGATGCTGTTGATGGGGATGGGATCCGCCGCGCTGCGGAAGGCCACGCGGAAGATGCCGTGTCCGGATGGCACTGGGCCGCCGGCCGCGGGTCCGGCCAAGGGCGCGGTTGTGGCGGCGGCGAAGCCGCTCTGGGCCGTCCCCAACTCCGGTGTGGTCGCGGCGGAGGTGGCGGCGGCGAGGGGATCCACGGTGGGTTCCGGCGGCGCGGTGCGGCAGGCGGTGGGGAGCAGGCACACCGGGAGCAGGACGGCGAGCCGGGCGCGGCGAAACGCTAGCATGATCGGATGCCTCCGTGGGCTGGATTGTTGTGACGGGGAGCGTTCGCGCCAGCGGATCGCCCGCGATCCGGCCTGCGACCGGCGCTCCACGCCAAGTATATTCCAGCGGGGATGCCGAGCGGGTCTGGATGCGGTGCCGAACGCTACAATGCCCCACCATGCCCGATACCTATGCCCTCATCGGCCATCCCCTGCGCTTCAGCCTGTCGCCGGCCATCCACGGCGCCGCTTTCCGGGCGCTGGACCTGGACGCCGACTATGTCCTCTTGCCCACGACCGTGGGCGAATTGCCGGGCCGGCTCGACGCGCTCAGGGCCGGTCGGCTCGCGGGCGCCAATGTGACGGTGCCCCACAAGCGGGCCGTAGTGGACCTGGTGGAGGAAGCAAGCGACCTGGCGATCGGATTGGGCGCGGCGAACACCCTGCGCCGCGTGGCGGACGGCGGCTTGCGGGCGGAGAACACCGATGCCGCCGGATTTACCGAGCAGTTGGTGGGGTTGGGCCTGGGAGCGGGAACAGGGCGACGAGCCCTCGTCCTGGGGGCCGGCGGCGCGGCGCGAGCCGTCGTCCACGCCCTGCTCGGCGCCGGATATGCCGTCACCGTCGCCGCCCGGAGCAGCGCCCAGAGCGCCGTGCTGGCCGCGGGGCTCAATCGCCTACACGGCGGCGCGGACCTCTCCACGGCCTTGCTGCGGTCGGAGCGCCTGGAAGCGGCGCTAGCGGCGGCGGACCTGCTGGTGAACGCCACGCCCCTTGGCGCCGCCGGCACCGACGACGACGGCGCCTTGCCGGCTCGGCTGGCCCTGGGTGATCGTCTGGCTGCGGTCATCGATCTGGTCGCCTGGCCCCTGGAGACAGCCTTGGTGCGTCGCGCCCCCCCCCAGGGGCGGCTGGCCGCCGGCGGCCTGGACCTGCTGCTGGGCCAGCCCCCGGCCGCGTTCGAAGGGTGGACGGGCCTGGCCGCTCCGCGCGCGGTCATGCGCCAGGCCGCCCTCGAGGCGGCGGCACGGTGTGCGGCCGCGGATTCCGCCGGGGGCTGACGGCAGCGTCATGAGCCTGCGCTTCCTGACCGCCGGGGAGTCCCACGGCCCTGAGCTCACGGCCATCCTGGAGGGCCTGCCGGCCGGCCTGCACCTGGATCGCGGCGGCCTGGATCGGATGATGGCGCGTCGACAGACCGGCTTCGGGAGCGGCGGGCGAATGAAGATCGAGCGGGACGCCGTGCGGATCAGCGGCGGGCTGCTGGCGGGCCTGACCACCGGTGCGCCCCTGGCCCTCATCGTACCCAACCGCGACCACGCAGCCTGGCGTGGCCGCGACGTGGCGCCCATGACCGTCCCGCGGCCGGGGCACGCGGACTTGAGCGCCGCCATCAAGTATGGATACCGGGACCTTCGCGCCGGCTTGGAGCGGGCCAGCGCACGGGAGACTGCCGCGCGCGTCGCGGTGGGCGCGGTCTGCGCCCAGCTGCTGGCGGCCTTGGGCGTGGAACTGGTCAGCTACGTGACGGCTGTCGGCCCGGTGCAGGCGGACATGGCCCTGGACGTGGACGCCGCGGCGCATCGGGCTCGGGGTCAGGCGGCCGAAGCGGACGCCTTGCGCTGTCCGGATGAAGCGGCCGGCGCAGCCATGCGCCGGGCGGTGACCCAGGCCGTTCGCGAGCGTGACACCTTGGGCGGCCTCTTCGTGGTGGCCGCCCTCGGCCTTCCTCCTGGTCTGGGCAGCCATGTCCACTGGGACCGCCGCCTCGGCGGCCGTCTCCTGGCGGCCGTGGGCAGCATCCCCGCCGTGAAGGGAGTGGAGATCGGGCCGGCCTTCGCCAACGCCGCCTTGCCGGGCACCGCGGTTCACGATCGCATCGACCGCGACGCCGCGGGAGACCTCTTGCGGCGCGGTGGCAAGGGCGGTGGCCTGGAGGGCGGCATCACCACCGGCGAGCCCCTGGTGCTGCGCGCGGCCATGAAGCCCATCTCCACGACCTTGACGCCGTTGGACTCGGTGGACCTGGCCACCGGCCGGCGCGCGCCGACGGCCTACGAGCGCTCCGACTTCTGCGCCGTGCCTCGCGCCGCGGTGGTGGCCGAGGCCATGCTGGCCTTCGTGCTGGCCGACGCCTTCCTGGAGAAGCTGGGCGGCGATCACATGGACGACCTGTTGGAGCGTCTGGGGCGTATGCGCCGCAGCCGCCTGGCCGACCTGCCGATGGATGCGCTGCCGTGGCGACCCTGGCCCGATCAGGCCTCCGACGCGGACGCTGCTACCGATGCCGCCGCCGACCCGGCCGCCGATGGCGCGCCGCATGGCGGCTGAGGCGCCGGGGCTGGTCCTGGCAGGGTCGCCCGGCGTCGGCAAGAGCACGGTGGGTGGGCTGCTGGCCGCGCGGCTAGGGTTGCGATTCATCGACCTGGATGCGCGGGTGGCCGCGGCGGCCGGCATGGACCTGCCGGCCCTCTTCGCCCGCGAGGGCGAAGTGGGATTTCGCGTCCGGGAACGGGCCGTCGTCGCCGCGCTGGAGGATCGTCCGGCGGTGGTCGCCTGCGGCGGCGGAACCTTGCTGGATCCGGAGAACCGGCGCCTACTGACTCGACGCGGCAGGCTCATCGGCTTGAGCGCGAGCACCGAATGCCTGGCGGAGCGGTTGCGGTCATCCGCGCCGCGGCCCCTGCTGGCGGGCAGCCCTCTCGCTGCCCTTCTGGCCGAGCGTCAGGCGCTGTACGACAGCCTGCCCTGGCAGGTGGACACAGACCGCCGATCGCCGGCTGTCGTCGTCGACGAGCTGCTTGCCCTGCTGGCCGCCCTGGATGTCGCCCCTTGGCGGACGGAGCCCCGCAGCGTTCCCGTGGCCGCCCCGCCGGATCCGGCGGAGGCCCGCGGCAGCCGTCCCGGCTATGCGCTGCTGGTGGGCGGAGGCCTCCTGGACCTGGCGGGCGCGCTCCTCCGTGCCCGCGGCATCGGCATGGGCAGCCGCGTCGTCGTCGTCAGCGACCACCGGGTGGCGGCGGCGCAGGGTCGGCGCTTCCTCCGCGCTCTGGCGGAAGGCGGGCTGGCCGCGGATCTGGTCACGGTCAAGCCCGGGGAAGGCAGCAAGTCGCCGGCGACCCTGGGCCGCCTGTATCGCCGTTTCCTGGCGGCCGGGCTCGACCGTGGCGGCGTCGTTCTGGCCCTCGGCGGCGGCGTGGTGGGCGACTTGGCCGGCTATGCCGCGGCCACCTGGATGCGGGGCGTGACCCTGGTCCATGTGCCGACGAGCCTGCTGGCCATGGTGGACAGCGCCATCGGCGGCAAGACAGGGATCAACCTGCCGGCGGGCAAGAACCTGGTAGGGTGCTTCAAGCAGCCGGCGTTGGTCCTGGCTGATCTGACCTGTCTGGCCACCCTGCCGCCGGAGATCCTGGCCGCGGGTCTGGCCGAGGTGCTGAAGGCCGGGCTCATCGCCGACGCGGTGCTGCTGGACCTGCTGGCCGCCGGCCTCCCTCGCGTGGATGACCAGGTCGCGTGGTCCGCCCTGGTGCTGCGCGCGGCGCGGGTGAAGGCGGCGATCGTGGGGCGGGATCCGGGCGAAAGGGGAGAAGCGCGCATCCTGTTGAACCTTGGCCATACCTTCGCCCATGGCTTCGAGCAGGCCAGCGGCTTCCGTGTGGCGCACGGGCCGGCCGTGGCCTTGGGGCTGGTGGCCGCACTGCGCCTGTCGAGCCGGCTGGGGTTGCTCCAGGACGCCGGATTGGTCGAACGACTCGCGCAGCTGCAGCGGGCCATCGGGCTTCCTACCCGGCTCGCGGACCTGGGCCTGCCGCTGGATCGGTCGACGATCCTCTCGGCCATGGGCAGGGACAAGAAGGTGGTCGGCGGTCGGCTGCGTCTGGTGCTACCGCTGGCGGTCGAGGCGGTGGTGGTGGCAGACGATGTCCCGAGCGCGGACGTGGCCGCGGTGCTGGCCGAGCTCTGAACGGCCGCGCGCCCGCCGGCCGCCGACCGGCGGCAGGATCAGGCTCGGACCGCCGGACTACCGCGCCGCCGGACCAGGGGCTACAATTTCTGAGCCAAGGGACACATGCTATCGAGGTTCGTCTGGTCGCCGAACGCGGCCGCCGGAGGGAACCCGCATCAGGAGGTCACGCCATGTTCATGCGCTTGGGGATGCCCCCGGTGATTTGCCGTCGCCTGCTTCTGGCGGTGGCCCTGCTCCCCGCCCTGCTCCTGGACACCGCCCGGAACGTCGCCGCCGATGCCGACAGCGACTCGCGACCGCCGGTGGTGGGGCGTCTGGAGCCCTGGCCGGCGAGCGCGCCGGAGGCGGACGCCGAACAACCCGCGGCCGATCCGCCCGCGGCCGATGCGGCGCGGTCTCCGCTCGGTGTATCCCGAGCGCTGGCCGAGACCATCTTGACGGCGGACCAGGATACCTTCGTCTCCGAGACGAACGGCGAGACCAACTACGGCAGCGACAAGCTGCTCTACGCCGGGCGCCCCACCGCGTACGGCGTGGCCTACGGCATGGTCTGGTTCGACATCAAGGACCTGCCCAGGAACCAGGCGGTGACCAAGGCCACAACCCGACTCTACCTCCGCGAGGCCGGGCCGGTGGGCGACGCGGATCGCGAGGCGGCCCTGCACCGCGTCGATTGGGGCCGGGAGCGGGACAAGATCACCTGCAAGGAAACGTGGGACGAGCGGGATGTCGACTGGAACAACAAGCCAAAATGGAAGTCGTCCAGCGAGGACAGCGTCGATCTGGGCACCGGCCGCGGCAACACGACCTTCGATGTCACCGAGTTGACCCAGCGCTGGCGCTTGCCGGACTGGAATCGCGGATCCAACTGCAACGGCGGGCTCGTGATTCGGGTGGATGAAACGGGTACCGGATTCCGGGCTTTCGATGCGTCCGAAGGCAGCAACGAGCCGGAGCTGGCGCTGACCCATGTGACGGACTCCGTCGCACCGATCGGTTCCATGAAACCGCTGCCGCCCTATGTGACCGTGCCCAACCTCAGCCTGCCGGATGGGACCATCGACCCCAACAAGGCGAGGATCGCCCTGGAATGGGACGGCTCCGACCCTGAGCCGGCGACGGGCATCGACTTCTTCAAGCTGAACGGCCGGGCCAACGGCGGCGAGTGGCAGGTTCTGGCGCCGACCCTGCGCACCTACGGCGGGGATTTCGAGGGCAGCAACGGCAAGCGCGTGGAGTTCGCCATTCAGCCGGTGGATCCGGCGGGCAACGCCGTGGCGCAGATCCAGCCGCATGCCGTGACCCATTTCGACTTCAGCGCTCCGACGTCGCGCGTCCTTGATCTACCGTCCTATGTGCCCGGCCCCTTCGAGCTGAACTGGTCGGGGGTGGATCTGCCCAATGGTCCCGGCCAGTTGGGTAGCGGCATCGCCCGCTGGACGGTGCTCTACAACATCGGCGCCGGTTCGTGGGGCCTCGTGGCCGCTGACCTGCCGGTCGAGCAGACCAGCATCCGCTTCGACAAGGTGCAACAGGGCCTGCTCTACCAGTTCCAGGTGCTGGCCACCGACAAGGCGGGACACAAGGAACTTCAGGGCGCCTTGGAGGCGCAGACGATCATCGACGGCGTAGCGCCGGTCGTGTATCTGCGCGCTTCGGATACGGTGGGCAGGTCCAGCTTCGACGTCAACTGGTCCAGCGTGGATCCCGGGGGCAGCGGGGCGGTCAGCTACGACCTGCAGTTCCGCGGTGACAACGAGCCTTGGAAGGACTGGGCGCTGGGCAGCACGCAATCGTCGCAGCGCTTTCAGGCGGAGCTGAACAAGGTCTACCACTTCCGGGCCCGTGCCAGGGACAAGGCCGGGAATCTGGGCGTGTACCCCGAACAGCCGCAGCTCTCGGTCACCACCGTGACCCGTGATCGGCTCATCCATCACATCCATCTGCCCGTGGTGGTCCGCTGACACCTACAACGCGAGGAAGAGGGGCGGGGCCGTAGCTAGGCGGCCCGCCCCTTGGCGGGACAGTGGGGATTTCGGCTCAGTTCAGGTTGCGGATGACCGCGACCACGCGCCCTTGGATCTCGACCTGGTCGGCCGCCACGTAGATGGGCAGCATCGTGGGGTTCGCAGGCTGGAGGCGGATCTGTCCGTTCTCGCGGAAGAAGCGTTTGAGGGTCGTCTCTTCCCGATCCTTGATCCAAGCGGCGACCATGTCGCCGTTGTCCGCCGTTTCCTTGGGCTCGAGCACCACCAGATCGCCCTCGTTGATCAAGGCGTCGATCATCGAATCGCCCTTTACCCGTAGTGCGAACAGCTCCTTGTGGCTCTGCGCCATGTCCGCGGTCAACTCGACCACGTCCATCTCGTCGATTTCGGCCGCTGTGCGCGTCTCCAGGACGGGGATGGGTGAGCCGGCTTGAATCGTGCCCATGATCGGGATGCGGAGGTTGCCCCTGATGGCGAGAGCCGCCCGGCCGAGAACCTTCAATCCACGCGATACCTGGTCGTCACGCTCCAGCAGTCCCTGATCCTTCAGCTTGTTGAGGTGGTAGTTCACGACGCTGGTGGAGGAGATACCGACCGCCTTCCCGATCTCACGGATGGTGGGAGGATAGCCGTGCCGGGTGATCGACTCGTTGATCGTCGCCAGGATCTTCTGCTGCTTCTCCGTCAGGACCATGGTACACCTCCGCTGGGAGCGAGTGGCCGCCATGGCGAAGCCGCCACCGCCGCCATCCGAACACTTGTGCTTCAGTGTACCATGAACACCTGTTCGCGGTCAAGAGCTCTTTCGGCGGCATGCCGGTCGAGCTCGCGGACAGGCGCCTCGGGATCTCGCGAACTCAGCGCGCCGCCTTGCGGAGGCTGGGGAGGAAGACCGGCGCCGGATCGGGCGACGGCGTTCGTTCCCGAGTCGGCGCCGGGGTCACGGACGGGGGAGTGGTCGCCGGGGTCTCGCCCGGCAGGGTCGCGCTGGGCGTGGCGCTCGCCGGACGGGTTGACGACGGCGTGGGGGTGGCCCTGGTCGCGGCGGCGCTGGGGCTGGGCGTCGTCGAAGGCGGCGGCGTCATCGAGGGCGTGAAGCCCGGCGGAATGGGCGTGTTGGTGGGAAAGAGCAACGTCGGCGTGGCGGAGGGCGTGGGGTGCGGGGCGTCGTTCAGGGTCCGCCGCCAGATGCCCGCGTCGCCGGCGGCGGCGTAGAGGACGCCGGACTGCATGCTGCCTGACAGGGCGAATTGCTGTAGGTCGCCACCGGCCGGCAAGGTGAGCTCGGCGGTCCAGTTGCCGCCGGCGCTGTCCGTGCGATAGACCGTGGCGACCGGATCGTCTCCCAGGGCCCGGTAGCCGCCGAGAAAGACCACGCGGTCCAACCAGAAGTCGGGGGACATGAAGAGGGCCCGCGGCCTGGCCATTCCGGACAGGCCTGCGCGCCGAACCGACCAGGTCTCGCCTTCGTCGTTGGAGATGTAGGTGAGGGATCGATCGCCGGGACGCTGTTCCTCCACGCTGACCATCAGGCTGTGATCGGACAGGTATCGAGAGGAGATCGCCAGGCCGAAGACGTTGCGCAATGGCGGTGATGCGGGGATCTGCGCGATCTCCATGAACGGCTCGTGGTCGTAGGAACGGAGGATGACGCCACGCTCCGTCACGGCGAAAACGGTATGGAAGATGGGGTCGTCGGCCGCGGCCATGGCCAGGATCCCCGACACCGTGGGCGCCATTCGCTGCCAGGTCGCCCCGCCGTCCATGCTGCGCAGGATGTGGCTGCCACCCGCGCCCTGGCGGTAGGGCACGTCCAGGCCGTAGAGCACCCGCAGGGTACCGGTGATGGGACCGACGGCGGCGATGGACGGCGGATCCTCGAGGTCGGGGCTGTCCCCGAAGGGGCTCCAGGTGCGGCCCCAATCGGCCGATCTGTAGGCGCCGCTGTAGATCAGCTGCGAGCTCGCCAGGTCGGGAGCGGCCAGGATGGTGTCGCCCAGGGGCAAGGCGGTGCCCAAGGGGGTCCAGGCCATGCCACCGCTGCGCTGAAAGGCCTGGTAGAGGGGTTCCACGAGAATGCGGCCGCCGCGGTCCCGAACCAGCTCCCGCACCCTCGCCAGGGCCAGAACGGGGCCGTCCGCAGCGGGGGCCGCCACGACGCCGGTCATCCGCAGCATGCTGGCTCCGCCGCGCAGGGTCTGCGTGCCGAAGCGAAAGACCCCGGCGCCGCGCGTGCCCACCCAGATGCCGCCGTCGGACCCGTCCATCCGGACGCCCGTGGGATCTACCGCGGCCTGGTGGGCGGCGGCCCAGGCCGCTCCACCATCCAGCGACACCTGGACGGAGCCGTCTTCCATGACCAGGACCAGGCGTTCCTCAGTGGCGGCCACTCCCGCGTAGAGCAGTGCGGGCGCGGACCCCGCGGGCAGTCCGTAGCCCTTCCACACGGCGCCGCCGTCATCGCTCATCCGCAACTGGATGGTCTTGCTGTCGCCTTCGACCACCGAAACCAAGGCGAAGAGCCGGGTGCCCGCTCCGGCCACCGGCGTCAGGACCACGCCCGTCTCCGGCAGGTCACCCCTGCCGGGACCCAGCAGCGGCGTCCAGTTCGTGCCCTCGTCAGCGCTGCCGTACAGGGTCGGGCCGCTGAGCAGGTAGGCGCGGTTGCCTTCGGCGTTGCGCGCGAGCGCCGTCAGCGGGTCGCCGGACGCGAATTCCAGCAACGGGCGCATCACCCAATGATCGCCGCCGTCGTCGGAGCTCATGTAGACGTGTGGAAGGTTCTGGCTGCCCAGGATCAACCTGCCGCTGGCCAGGACCAGGAGCTGGTCCACCCGCGCCACGCCGTCGGGCGGAGTGACCGCCTGCCAGGAGGCGCCGGCGTCCGCGGTCCGCAGCAGGACAGGGGCGTGAGAGGTCCCGGCGTATGCCGATTTCCCTTCGAGATCTGTTGGGACCGGCGCGAAGACCCGGATGGCAGGGGGCGAGGCGTCGCCGACCTTCGGCAGGATGACCGGCAGCCAGGTCCGCCCGCCATCCGCGCTGCGCAGGAGCCCCTTCTCCTCCGTGACGATCAGGGCCGTTCGCGGTGCCTGCGCCGGATCTCCCAAGGTCTCGAGCAAGGAGACGCGATCGCCCTGCAGGCCGTCGTTCAGCGCCGACCACAGGTTCGGCTGGGCCCGGGTCTGGCCGGCCGGCGACATGACGGCGACGAGGAGGATCAGCGTGAGCCAGAGTCGGACCCAGCGCGCGAACGTGATCGCGGTTGCCCGGGGATTGCGTTGGGTCGAGAAGGTGTCCATGGCTGCTCTCGTCGAAATGTGCGGGAGGAGGCGGATGCCGATGCCCGTCGGCCGGCTGCAAGGGTGCTGTCTGTCAGCCGCCGCCCGGCGACGCTGCTGTTCATGCAACGCCGCCGTCGGCGCTTCGTCACGGTTGATGACCGCCTGCGACCGTCCGCGAGGCCCGCCGATCAAGGTGCAGCCAGACGCCCAGAACGGCCCCGAAGATGCCGCCGGCCACCAGGAGTCCGCGCCAACCCCATTCGGTGACGAGGAGGGGGTTCAAGGAGGGGCCGAGCCCCCAACCGGATCGAGGGCTGCCGTTGAGCAGTGCGGCGGCGACCAGGCCGGTGAGCAGGCCCCAACTGAACGGTTGGTCCTCCGGCAGGCGGTCAAGGGCCATTGCCAGGAGCCCGCCGGCCATGGCGCCGGCCACCATTGCAAGGGCCAGGCCGCCGATGGTGGCATCCAGGTAGACCTTGTCCAGGGCCTGCGGCGCCGATCGTTGCAGCCATCGCACCAGGGCCGCCCCCACGACGTTGAGCGGTCGCACCAGGGACCGGCCTGAGGCCCCGGAGAGGGCCGCGAGGGCCAGGAGGGCGGCCAACGCGGCGATGAGGCCCCCCACCGCGCCCGAGGTCAGGCTGTCAAGACGCAAGGGCCCTGGGTCGCAGCGGATGCCTGCCGGTGGCGGCGACGCGGTCACAGCGGCGATCCGCTCAACGTGTCGTCCTTGTGGGCCGTGTCGCCTTGCTGGGGCGCGGGCGTCACGGCGGCCGCGATCGGCGGGGCCTCGTCGTCGCCACCGAGGAGCAGGGCGGCGATGCCGCCGGCCAGGAGGCCCAGCCACAGGCCCAGTCGGAAGGCGCGCGAGCGCGGTGCGATGGTGTCGGTCATGGGGTACCTGAAACCTGTGTCGGTAGGTCCGGAGCGGCGGTGATGCGGTAGGAGCAGACATCGTCGCCGGCTGGGCGCCAGGATTCGCGGCTGACGGCGCCGGGATGCAGGGTTTCGATCAAGGTCTGGTCCAGGCAGCAGACGGTGGGATGGGTCAGGCTCAGACTCGCGTAGGGACAGCCGCGATGGTGGATGACAAGCCCCCTCGCATCGCGTTCCCAGAAGGCGTCGAAGCCTTCGCCGGCCAGCAGGGCCACGGTGCGGTCGAGGCGCTGTTCGATATCGAGGAGGTCGTCCGGCGCGGCCAGGCCGGCGATGGCCTCACCGGCGGCAGCGGCGAAGAAGCGTTCGGCTTCGCGGGGGTCTCCGGCCAGTACCCAATCCAAGAGCCTGCCTGCAAGGCGGACACAGCCGTCTTCGCGCTGGTCTTCGCGCAAGGCGTTCCGGCCCGCCGCGCTCAGACGGTACATGTTCCGCGGCCGGCCGCGGCCATGGCGCTGTGTATCGGATTCGACCAGGCCCTGCTCCCGCAGCATGCCCAGGTGGTGCCGGACGGTCACCGGCTCCAGGCGCACAGTCACCGCCAGATCGGCGACCGAGGTCGAGCCGCGCGCTTGGAGGTGGCGAAGGAGTTGGTAGCGGGTATCGTGCATGGCGGTAGGCGGCGGCGCCGCGTAATGCCCCGCCGCACGGGGCGATTATACATCGTCGGGCGGAGAGCCGGTGCTCGGCGCCGGTGGACGGCGACGTCCGCTGGTAATTCTGCGTCAGAGATCAGCGAAAACCGTTGCGGCGGAGCGGAGGGGCTGCTACAATGACCCCATCGGGCCACGGGGAGCATCGTCACACCGCAAGCCCGCCCCTCCACCGACAGTTCAGGAGCCAGCAGCGATGATCCGCGAAGACATCACCCTCAAGACCCACGTGCTGCCCACCGTCGTGGCCCCCATCGCCATCAGCGAGGCGGCCGCGGCCAAGCTGAGCGAGGTCATGCGCGCCAAGTCCCTCGATGACGCCGGCCTGCGCGTCTTCGTATCCGGCGGAGGCTGCAGCGGCCTGCAGTATGGCATGGCATTCGAGACCACGGGCGGCGAGGCCGATGACCTGGTCTTCGAGGCCCACGGCCTGCAGGTGTACGTCGACCCCGTGAGCGGGCCCTACCTGCAGGGCACGACCATCGACTACGTCGACAGCCTCATGGGCGGCGGCTTCAAGATCGAGAACCCCAACGCGGTCTCCAGTTGCGGCTGTGGCAGCTCCTTCAAGCCCAAGGGCGAGGAAACCGCGGCGACCCAGGGTGGCGGCTGCGGCAGCGGCGGTGGCGGTGGCGGCTGCGGCTGCCATTGAGCTGCGCATGTGTGCCTGGCACACCCGCAAGCGGGTGATGTTGCGGCTGCAGCGCGGCGCCGTTTTATTGCCGGGCACTCTGCGGCGCGGGCTGGCGCGACCAGCGCGCAATGAAGGCAGGTCAGCAGAGGGAGGGCGTTCAAACGCCCTCCCTCTGTCGTTCGGGAGGGGGATCGTGGTCGCGGCGCCGGTCGGCGAGGGGCCACCGCGTAAGGAGATCACTGGGCCGCGTTGAGGCTCCAGTCCCAGGGGATGAACGTCACCGCGTAGTCGCCGCTGGCGAGGAATGCGGCCGTATCTGCATCGACGTAGGGGATTAGATACTCGACGCCCTTTTTGCCCTTGAACTTGGGGTCGTCGGTGAAATCCTTCTCGTACCATTCGAAGAGTTGGGAGATGTAGACCACCTTCTTCTCGCGGTCGATCCTGAAGTTCTTCTCGCTGGCGACAAACTCTTTGGTCTTCTTCTCCAGCGTCGCCTCGAGATTCTCCGGTGTGAGGGCCTCCGGCTCCAGCGACATCGATCCATTGTCCGCGCAGACAACTGCGAAGTGCGCCCGTCCGTCCAACTGCCTCGGGATCAGCTTGACGTACTCCATGTCGTTGATGGTCATGGACTCACCGCCGACGCGGTACTGGATGCTGTCGAAGTAGCCTTCGACCTCCTTGGGACCGGAGATCGGCCAGTGATCCAGCACCGCCTTGATGTTGAAGGCGTTGTAGGCGTTGACCCAGAAGGCGTAATGGTCTTCCTTGCCGAAGCCGTCAGGCGCCGCCTCGCCCATGCGCGCGAGATAAGCTTCGAAGCGGATGCTGTCCTCAGTATTGGCCTTGAGACCGGCGTAGTCGAACTTGCCGTCCCGGACATAGGCGGCGAGGATGGCCGAGAAATCGGCGTGGTCGAATCCGGTGACGCTTGAGGCTGTCGCGGGCGGGGCGACCTCGACCACGGCCGCGGAGGTCGGCGGAGAGGTGGGGTTGGCGGACTCATCCGGTGGCGCCGCGGCCTTGCAGCCGGCGAGCAGGGCGAAGAGGCCGAGGCCGGCCAGGGTCGGCAGGGCACGAGCTTGCATCATGGGTCTCCTCTGCTGGGGTGTCGGACGCGCCGTGATCGGCGCGTGGATCGCATTGGCTCCCCGCCTCTGCAGGGTGTGCGCCTGGGCTGCGGCCGTGCAGGAGCTGTAGGGCCGGCGGCGTGACGGCGGCCGGCCGAAACGGCTCATGACGTTGGCCGGACCAGCGGCGGCCAGGAAACGGTGAACCCCTCCGCGAAGCGCGATCTCTCGGAGGTCGAAGTCATCAGGCGCGGCATCCGCGCGCGGTGCGTCTTGGTCGAGGGCTAGGAGAGCAGCACTGTCTTGCCGTACGGCGACACTTACTGGACCGTCACGCAAAGTCTCGCGCGCAGACCATCCGACCGGATCGGGCGCGCCCCACGGGCGCGCAGCGCTGTCCTTCAGCATCTCTGGGTCCGTCGAGACGGCTGCGTTCGAATGGCCACGGGGAGGCTGCCTCTACCGGCGCTCGCCGGCAACAAGGACCCGCAAGGATCGGGGGTCGTTTCGGCAGGATAACAGAGGAGAGCGGCAACGCGCAATTCGGGCATCGCGCGTTTGGCCTCCATCCGTACTAGACCTATAATTCGGCATTCAACAAGGACCTAATCGGTCCTCTTTGTCCGACCCTGACCCAAAGAACGCTGCCCGTCCATGCTCCGCATCACCAAGCAGACCGATTACGGCCTCATCGCCCTTACCCAGCTGGCAGTTTCGCCGGAGCGTGTTCGCAGCGCCGCCGAACTGGCCGCTGCGGGCGGTCTGCCCTCGCCGATGGTCAGCAAGGTGCTCAAGGTGCTGGGGCGGGCCGGGCTGGTGGAATCGGTTCGCGGAGCGGCCGGCGGCTACCGCCTGTCGCGGGCATCAGAGAACCTGAGCGTGGCGGAGATCGTCGCTGCGCTGGAAGGCCCCATCGCCATTACGGATTGCCTGGCCACCGCCGATGCCTGCCAGCACCAGGCGCTTTGTCCCACCCACAACCACTGGCATCTGATCAACAACGCCATTCAAGAGGCCCTCAGCCAGGTCACCCTTGCGGACCTCGTCCAACCGGCGCTCGGCGGGCGCCGGCGGGCCGCCATCCACCTGCACGACCTCGCCCTGGGCGGCGGGGCCCAACAGCTCCCCGCCTTGCCGGCTCACCCCTGAACGCGAGAAACGCCATGCCGCAGACCCAGACCACGACCGAGACCATCCAGGAGATGACCGACAAGGGCTATGCCTTCGGCTTCATCACGGACGTCGAGCAGGACACCATCCCCGCGGGCCTCAGCGAGGAGGTGATCCAGGTGATCTCCGCCAAGAAGGGCGAGCCGGACTGGCTGCTTGAATGGCGCCTCAAGGCCTACCGCCACTGGCTGAAGATGACCGAGCCCACCTGGGCCAACCTCAGGTACACGCCTCCGGATTTCCAGAGCATGGTGTACTACTCCGCGCCCAAGGGCATGGAGGACGGCCCCAAGAGCCTCGACGAGGTGGACCCCGAGATCCGGCGCACCTACGATCGCCTGGGCATTCCGCTCGAGGAGCAGATGGTCCTGGCCGGCGTGGCAGTCGACGCCGTCTTCGACTCGGTCTCCGTGGCCACCACCTACCGCGCGCGCCTGGCCGAGCGCGGCATCATCTTCTGTCCCTTGTCGGAAGCCGTGCGCGACCATCCGGAGCTGGTTCGCAAGTACCTGGGCTCCGTGGTCCCGCCGTCGGACAACTTCTATGCGGCCCTCAACGCCGCGGTGTTCAGCGACGGGTCGTTCGTGTTCATTCCCAAAGGCGTCAAGTGCCCGATGGATCTGTCCACCTACTTCCGCATCAACGCCAAGAACACCGGTCAGTTCGAGCGCACCTTGATCATCGCCGAGGAAGGCGCCGAGGTCAGCTACCTGGAAGGCTGCACGGCCCCCATGCGCGACGAGAACCAGCTGCATGCCGCCGTCGTCGAACTGGTGGCCATGGATGACGCCTCGATCAAGTACTCCACGGTGCAGAACTGGTATCCCGGCGACGCCGAGGGCCGGGGCGGCATCTACAACTTCGTCACCAAGCGCGGCAAATGCCTGGGCCGGCGTTCCAAGATCAGCTGGACCCAGGTGGAGACCGGCTCGGCCATCACCTGGAAATACCCCAGCTGCATCCTCATGGGCGACGACTCCGTGGGCGAGTTCTATTCGGTGGCCGTCACCCGGCATCGGCAGCAGGCGGACACCGGCACCAAGATGATCCACATCGGCAAGAACACCCGCAGCACCATCATCTCCAAGGGCATCTCCGCCGGCCATGGCCAGAATACGTACCGCGGCGCGGTGAAGATCCTGCCGACGGCGGATGGCGCCCGCAACTTCAGCCAATGCGACTCCATGCTCATCGGCGACCGCTGCGGGGCCCACACCTTTCCCTACATCGACGTGCAGAACCCCACGGCGCAGATGGAGCACGAGGCCACCACGTCCAAGGTGGGCGAGGACCAGATCTTCTACTGCCGCCAGCGCGGCCTCAATCAGGAGGAGGCCCTGGGCATGATCGTCAACGGATTCTGCCGCGAGGTCTTTCGGGAACTGCCGATGGAGTTCGCCGTCGAGGCCCAGAAGCTTCTGGAGATCAGCCTGGAGGGCAGCGTCGGCTGAGCCGCTGCGCCCGCGGCATCCTCCCCCCGGAGTACCCACATCACGAACCATCCATCGCTTCGGCGGTGGGGACAGAGGAGCACAAGACCCATGAACACACCCATCCTGCAGATCACGGACCTCCAGGCCGGCTTGGAGGACAAGCCTATCCTGCGTGGGCTCAGCCTGACCGTTCGACCGGGCGAGGTCCATGCCATCATGGGCCCCAACGGCAGCGGCAAGAGCACCCTGGCCGGGGTTCTGGCCGGGCGCGAAGACTATGTCGTCACCGGCGGCTCGGTGCGTTACATGGGCCAGGACCTGCTGGAGATGGAACCTGAGGACCGCGCCCGCGAGGGCCTGTTCCTGGCCTTCCAGTATCCGGTTGAGATCCCCGGCGTGTCAAACACCTACTTCCTGCGCGCGGCGCTCAATGCCATCCGCAAGCATCGCGGCGAGAAGGAGATCGACCCGGTGAACTTCATCAAGCTGGTGCGCCAGAAGGCCGCCCTGGTGAAGATGGACGAAGCCCTGGTCAAGCGCAACCTCAACGAGGGCTTCTCCGGTGGCGAGAAGAAGCGCAACGAGATCTTCCATATGGCCGTGCTGGAACCCACGCTGGCCATCCTGGACGAGACCGACTCGGGGCTCGACATCGATGCCTTGCGCTCCGTGTCCGAGGGCGTCAACATCTTGCGCGGGGCCGACCGCGCATTCGTGGTCATCACCCATTACCAGCGCCTGCTGGACTATATCGTGCCCGACGTGGTGCACGTGCTGGTGGATGGCCGCATCGTCCGCTCGGGCGGCAAGGATCTGGCCCTGGAGCTGGAAGCGCGCGGCTATGCCGAGCTGGAGGCCCAGGCCCGCGGCGAGAACCAGCCCGCCACGGCGGTCGGATGAACGGGCGGACCGCCATGAGCAACGCCATCCCCGCCCTGCCGAATCCCGTCGCGGCCGCGCAGCTGGAGCCCTTCCTGTCGGATTTCAACGCGTTCGACTCCCGCCAGAACGGTTCGGAGCCGCTGGCGGTCAAGCAGCTCCGCCAGGCCGGCATCGCCAGCCTGGCGGCCACGGGCTTCCCGAGCACCCGCCTGGAAGCCTGGCGCCAGACGGACGTCGACCCTATCCTGCGGGCGCATTACCAGCAGCCGGTGGCCGAGGTGAGGGTGGATGCCGCGGCGGTGGATCCTCACCGTCTCGCGGGCTGCTCCGGTCTGGTGCTGGTCGACGGGCACTTCATCCCGGCCCTCTCGGATCTCGCGGGCCTGCCGCCGGGCGTATGGGCCGGCAGCCTGGCCGAGGCCCTGCGCCATCCCGAACTGCAGGCGCTGGAACGGCTGGGGCGCATCGCCAGGTTCGGCGACCCGTCCCAGGCCTTCGTGGCCCTGAGCACCGCCTTTGTCCGCGACGGCGCCTACATCCAGGTGTCGAGCGGCAAGGCCATCGAGCGCCCCATCCAGGTGCTGATGCTCTCGACCGGAGGCAGGACGGTCAGCTATCCGCGCAACCTCTTCGTGATCGGCGCCGCGGCGCAACTGACGGTCATCGAGACCTTCGTCAGCTTGGACGAGGGCGCCCACTTCAGCTGCCCGGTGACCGAGATCGATGTCGGCCCCGCGGCCAATGTGGACCATTACCGGGTGCAGAAGGAGAATCGCGCGGCCCATCATGTGGCCGCCCTCGTACTGCGCCAGGACAAGGACTCGGTCTTCAACTCCCATTCGGTGATGCACGGCGGCGCCTTGGTGCGCAACGACGTCGTGGCGCGCCTCGAGGCGGAGGGCGTCAGCTGCACGCTCAATGGACTCTACGTGGTGAGCGGCAGGCAGCAGGTGGACAACCAGATGCTGGTGGAACACGCGATGCCGCATGGCTACAGCCACGAGCTGTACAAGGGCATTCTGGACGAAACGGCACGGGCCAACTTCCTGGGCAAGATCCATGTGCATCCGGGCGCGCAGCAGACGGATGCCGTGCAGGCCAACCGCAACCTGATCCTGTCCAAGGGGGCCATCGCCCACTCCAACCCGCAGCTGGAGATCTTCGCCGACGACGTCAAGTGCACCCACGGCTCCACGGTGGGTCAGCTGGACCCGGACGCGGTCTTCTACCTGCGCTCTCGAGGCATCGGTCAGGAGGCGGCGCGCAGCATCCTCACCTATGCCTTCGCCGTGGACATCGTCGAGCGCATCAAGGTGCCGGCGCTGCGGGCGGACCTGGAGAGCTACCTCTTCAATCTGTTGCCGGAGGGCGACGTGGTCCGGCAGATGGCCATCTAGATGGACGACCTGGCAGACCTCTACCAGGAGATCATCCTGGACCACAGTCGCCGGCCGCGGGGCCAGGGCCACATCGCCGCGCCCGACGCCCATGCCGAGGGTTACAACCCGCTCTGCGGCGACCGCATCAGCCTGGATCTGGCGATCGCCGACGGCCGGGTCGTGGAGGCGGTCTTCCAGGGTCAGGGCTGCGCGATCAGCCAGGCCTCGGCCTCCCTCCTGACGGAGACGGTGCAAGGTCGCACGGTGGAGGAGGCCCGCGCCCTGGTGGCGCAGATGCTCACCTTGGTGGCGGGCGACGCGGCGGCGGCGGCGGACGTGGACTTCGATGAACAGGCGGCGGCTCTGGCGGCCTTCGCCGGCGTGCGCGACTACCCCAGCCGGGTCAAGTGCGCCACCCTGTCCTGGCAGGCCTTGCGCCAGGCCCTGGACGAGGCGGTCGCCGCGGGGGCCTGAGCCCGCGGCGATCGGCGTTCCCACGCATCATGGTCCTGTCGTGAGCGCGTCGCGTCCGCTGACGACCGCCGACGCGGCGCGACTCCTGGGCCTGGCGGCACTCTGGGGACTGTCCTTCCCCTTGCAGCACTTCGCCGCGCCAGTGCTGGGCTTCGTCACCGTCGCCTGGACGCGGGTGGCGGTGGCGGGGGTGATGCTGTTGGTGGTGGTGCAGGCGGCGGGCCAGCCGCTGGGACTCCGCCGCCACGGACGCGACTACCTGGTGCTGGGTCTGGTGAACACCGCCGTGCCCTTTGCCCTCTTCCCGCTGGCCCTGGGTCCGGCCTTCCTCACACCCTCCGCCCTGGCTTCGGTGATCAACGCCACCAGTCCTCTTTGGGGCACGGCCTTCGGCCTGCTCTGGCTGCGCGACCGGGTGACGGGGCGTCAGCTCCTGGGACTGCTCCTGGGCCTGGCGGGGGTGGTGGTCACGACGGGCTGGCGGCCTGGCGCCTTGCCGGCCAGGGCCCTCATGGGCATCGGGCTCTGCCTGGCGGCCGCGGCCTGCTACGGCTGGGCCTCGGTGTTCACCAAGCGCCGACTTGGCCAGGCGCCGCCGATGGGCATGGCCGCCAGCAGCCAGATGGCGGCCACGCTGTGGCTGACCCCGCTGATGCTCGCGGGAGACCTGCCCACGCGAGCGCCTGCCGCCTACTGGGGCGTCGCCCTGGTCATCGGCCTGGCCTGCACGGGCTTGGCCTACATCCTCTATTATCGCCTGATCATGGACCTGGGACCTGCCCGAGCCCTGACGGTGACCTTTCTCATCCCGGTCTTCGGCGTCCTGTGGAGCCGCCTGCTCCTGGGCGAGGCGATCCGCCCGACGCTCGTGGCTGGCGGCATGCTGGTGCTGGCGGGGACGGCATTGGTCACGGGGGTTGTCATTGGCAGCAAGCGACAGGAGACAGCGCATGGCTGAAGCGATGGCCGCGACGACAACGGACGGCGGGAACCTGTTCGACCCCAGGCGGGTCCGAAAGGACTTCCCCATCCTCCAGCGCCAGGTCCGCGGGAAACCCTTGGTGTACCTGGACAGCGCGGCCAGCACCCAGAAGCCGAACGCGGTGCTGGAGGCGATGGACGCTCATTACCGCCTGCGCAACGCCAACGTGCACCGCGGGGCCTACCTGCTGGCGGAGGAGGCGACGGCGGCCTTCGAAGGGGCGCGGGCCAAGGTGGCGGGCTTCATCGGGGCGACGGACCCGGCGGAGCTGATCTTCACCCGGGGCACCACGGAGGCGATCAACCTGGTGGCCGCCTCATGGGGGGCATCGCTGAAGCCGGGCGACGTGGTGCTGGTGACGGAGATGGAGCACCACGCCAACCTGGTGCCCTGGCAGATGGCAGCAGCGCGGGCGGGGGCGGAGCTGCGGGCGATCCCGATCACGGACGAGGGGCTCCTGGATCTGGAGGCCTTGGACGGGCTGCTGGACGAGCGCTGCCGGCTCTTGGCCTTCACCCTGGTCTCCAACGTCCTGGGCACGCGCAACCCGGTGGCCCAGTTGGTGGCGGCCGCCCGCCGCGTGGGGGCCAAGGTGCTGGTGGACGCGGCCCAGGCGGCGCCACAGCTGCCCTTGGACGTGGCGGCTTTGGGTGTGGACTTCCTGGCGCTGTCCTCACACAAGATGGGGGGGCCGACGGGCATCGGCGCGCTCTGGGGCCGACGGGAGCTGCTGGAGGGCATGCCGCCCTACCAGGGGGGCGGCGAGATGATCCATCGCGTGACCCTGCGGGAGAGCAGCTGGGCGCCCCTGCCGAAGAAGTTCGAGGCGGGCACGCCGGCCATCGCGGAGGCGGTGGGCTGGGGAGCGGCGGTGGACTACCTGCAGGCCCTGGGAATGGAGGCGGTGGCCCGCCGCGAGTCGGCCCTGACGGCCTACGCGCTGGAGCGGCTGGCGGAGCTGCCGGGTCTGACAATCCACGGTCCGCGGCAGGACCGCGGCGGGGCGATCAGCTTCAGCCTGGGGGGCATCCACCCGCATGACCTGGCCACCATCCTGGACAGCCGGGGCATCGCGGTGCGCGCGGGCCACCACTGCGCCCAACCGCTGCACGACCGCCTGGGCCTGCCGGCCTCCACCCGGGCTTCGGTCTGGATCTACAGCCTGGAGGAGGAGATCGACGCGCTGGTGGAAGGGCTGCGGGCGGCGCAGCGGGTGATGGGGGTGGGGTAGGGGCGACAGGCTGCCGATGATGTCCATTGGGCAGGACGGTCGTGGTTGTGGCTATGGGGCAGGCGCTGATCGTTGGGACGCCGATCTTTCCTCGTCGACCCGGGGGGCTCAGCCCAGCAGGCGTACCGGCAAGCCGTCCGAACGAGCTGCTGCGCATTGCCGGCGGTCCGCCGATACGAACAGGTCCGCCCCCCAACTCCTGGGCGCTTGCCACCTGCAGGGCATCCGCGGAGCGTAGCGAATGGGCTTCCAGGAGGCCGATTGCCCGAACAAGCAGCGGCTCCGACAGGGTGACGATCTCAGCATCGGCCATGTCAGCCAGCAAGGCGGTCCGGGCCTGCGCGTACTGGTGTTCCGACACGTTGCCCTCCCGCAGCAGGCGGCACAGCGCCGACACCACTTCGGTGACGGAAATGACCGACAGACCCAGCGTGGTTGCCGACCCTAGCAAGGTCTCCAATTCAGCACTGCCAGCTTCCTCGACGTAGCGCTTGGCCAGCGCCGACGCGTCGCAGAACATCCTCATGGTCGTTGGCGGCGCTCCTCAAGAACAGCCTTGCTCAAGGCCGGCCCGGAGATCTGCAGTCGGAGCCCCCGTTGCTTCCACGCCGGCCGTGCGCCTTCACCACCCAGCCAGTCGTCAATGGGTACGATGACCGCGATGGCCTTGCCATGACGGAGCAATTGGACGGCCTCGCCTTCCTCCACCAGGTCCAGGACCTGTGAGGCGCTATGTCGAAAGTCGGTAAAGGTCATGGATCGCATGGCGGCCTCCAATGGATGTCTGGAGCAAGGTGTACAGCGCTGTACAGAATACGGCAACGTGAATCACGGTCGCTCGGATCGTTCGAGCGGCGACCACGATGCTGTAGCGGCGGGCGGGCCCCTAACTGCCGCTGCGCGGCGGTCCTCCCCCGATGCGGGGGAAGACGGAGGGCTGGGACGGGCGGTCTGGGGAGATGCGTGGGGGCTCGATGGCAAGGGTCGGGTGATGGCTGCTCTGGGCGAGCGGGCAGGTCGCCTTGGGCCGGCCGGGGCGGGGCTGGGGACAATGGGCGTTCAAGCGCGCTGCACGCCTGCGCTCGCCTGAACGCCCAGCCAACCTAGAAGCGCCGTGGCAGCAGGAAGGGCAGGAGCGGGGACTCGAGCCTGCCGTGCAGGCAACGGATGGTGGACTGCACCGTGGGGACGTTGAGCAGGACGTAATGGTAGATCCCGTTCGGGAACTCCGGGGTCGGGCTCTCGATACCGTTGCATTCGTCGAGGCTGGAAGGGTCGATCGGCGCGCCGTCGATGTCGCGGTCGCCGTAGATCGGGAAGCCGTCGAAGGCGTAGCCGACGATGTGTGATGGGCCCTCCGCCTCATCGACCTGCGAGGTGACGCAAGGCGGCAGCCCGTGATAGTGGTATTGGGCCTGTGGGTGAGGCGAAGGATGCGCGTTGCAGGCATCCATGAAGGCGACAGGCTTGCCCTCCGCGTTGGGGATGGTGAAGTTCGCGCTCATCGCCACGGTCACCCCCTCGCCCTCGAAGGGGTTGTAGACTGGCGATCCGGAGATCAGCACCCCCATCGGGCCGAAGGGGATCGACGAGGTCTGCTCAACCTTCACGGGCCTCGTGGTGATCATGACGTCCACCGGCACCTCCGCGATCGCCTGGGAGGCTGGCTCCACGTGCGTGCAGGCCGTGGTCGGGTGCGGGATGCAGCTGCTGAAGGCGTCCGGCATCACGTACTCCTCGTTGAGGGCGTGGTTGGGACGGCTGTTCGAGCGGTAGCGGAAGCTGCCTTCGCCATGGGTGATGGTGATGCTCGGGTCCCAGCGCGTGTTGCGAACCGCCTCGGTCGTATCGTCCTTCCCTTGCGGAGGCTCCTCCGGACGACATGCCAGGAGGAGGGTGGCAAGAACGGGCAGCAGCAGCAGTCCTCGTGACATCGGCATTCTCCCTCTCCTCTGCTGAGCGTGGTGGTGGCGTCAAGCACCGTGGATCGTCCCGCAACAGCCTACCGCCCCCGAGGATCGGCGTCAAAGACCGCGACCTCCGCATGCGCCACCTTCGCCCGCAAGCTGCTGGGCGTCGATGGGCTGCCGAGAAGAGAGAGGGGTCCTGCGGGGGGGCGGCACGAGGCAGCGCCATCCCGCCCCCCGCAGGCTCTGTGCTACCTTGATCCCTACTCTATCGGCTGCAGCGAGCCATCCCCGGCCTGACCCCACCCCGCCCACCTCGCCAACGGAGCCGCCACCCCCATGACCAGGCGCTACAAGTTCTTCGGCCGCAGCGGCCTCCGCGTCTCCGAGTTCGACCTGGGCACCATGACCCGCACAGCTGGTCGGTCGACTCCCGCCACTCCGCCGGCGAACAGGCCGACGAACGGTCACCCCACCCGCCGCCGCGCCCAGCGCAGACCCCGCGAGGCCAGCCACCAGGCCGCCCCGGCCAGGGCGGCCAGGGGCAGGACCACCACGCCCAGCCAGATGACGAGGCTGGAGAGCCGGCGAAGCAGGACGCGCAGCACCCCGTAGGCCTCGCGGGCGGGCTTTGCCGGGTCATAGGCGGCCATCGGGGTGGGGCTTGGGGTCGCCGTAGGCGTCGGGGTGACCGATGGCGTGGGCGTGATCGTGGGTGTTCCGGCTTGCTCCACCAGGTCGATGGCGATGGTGGAGTAGGCGGACTTCTCCGCGATGTACTGCAGGCGGCCCTTGATGGTGTTCATCTGGCCTTCCACTTCCTGCAGCCGGGCGTTCACCTGGAGGGCCTCCTCCACGGTCTTCGCCTGAGCCAGGAAGGCCTTGATGCGCGCCTGGGTGGCTTCCAGGCTGGCCAGCTGGCTCTGCAGGTCCACATACTCCTGGCCGACGTCGGCGCTGGAGGACTGGTCGGCCAGGACCGCCGTGGCGATGGCCCGCAGCCGCCCCAGGACCAGCTCGAACTGGTCCACCGGCACGGCCAGCCGCACGAAGGCCTGTCGCGGCCCCTGCCCTTCCACGCGCTTGGATTCCAGGATGTCGCCGCCAGCCTGGGCCGCGATGCCCTCGACCAGGCTGAGCGCGGAGTCCAGGCGCGCCACTTCGAGGCCCAGGGCGGCGTCCTTGATGATCCGGCGGTTGGGGTCGCGCGGGGCGGGGAGGGACGGGCTGTCGGCCGCGCTGTCGCCCGCGCCGCCGGTACGGGGCGCTTGGGGGGCTGGGGTCGGGGCGATGTCGTACAACTGCGCGGGGCCTGAGCTGGCGACGTCCGCTGCGGCCTGAGGCGCCAGGGACTCGCCCCCTGTAGCCCCACCATCCCTCACGAGACCGGCGTCACCGCTGTAAGCGGTCCGGTTCCCCTGTGCGCCCGGGGAGGAAAGGTCCGCGTCGCTCGACCTCGCCCCCAATCCCAGCTGTCCCAAGACGCGCGTGCCCAGCGAGGCCACGGGTGGCGGAGGGGGCGGCTCGACCGAGACTGCGGAGTCATGCCCCGAGGAATTCCGAGCCTGATCCATCCATCCCTCGATGCCCCAGACGACAGGGCTGTAGTGGACGGCGTCGACCAGCCACGAGCCCATGGGCAGGATCAGCACCCAGAGCATGGCGGCGGTTGCCAGGCCCCAGCGGAGGCGGGACATGGGGGTCATCGACCGCAGGGTCTGCGTGAATCGATCCGCAAGACGGCCCAAGACGGACCCTTGGGCTCTGGAATGCCGCGCGGCGTCCCGCAACGTCTGCACCTGCGCCGCCGTCAGCTCCGGCGTGGTTTCGTCCGCCGCTGCCGCCAGCGCTGCGCGCAGCCGGGCTCCGAAGTCGCGGGCGGCGTCCAGCTCGGCGCGCAGCCCGGGATCCTCGGCCAGGGCCACCGTCAACAGGCGCAGATCCTGCTCGGTGAGCGCGTCCCCTTCGCCCAGTGCGAGGGCGGTCAGCCGGTGGTCGTCGTGGAGGGTGGAGGCGGCGTTGTTCATGGCATTCCGCTCATTCTCGTTTTGGTGCGCCCGCTGGTGGCTGAGGTCTCGATCCCGATTGCGTCGTGGCGTATCCATCACGCGCTCCTCGCGCCGCGGGCGGATGGTGCCGGGGCTTCCATCATGCTGGCGCGGATGCGGCGCAGGGCATGGTGCAGCAGGTAGCCGACATTCGATACGGTCAGCCCGGTGATCGCACTGATCTCCCGGTAGCTGAGGTCGCCCTGGAACTTCAGGTGCACCAGCTCCTGCTCGCGCGGCGTCAAGGCGGCGACGGCGTCGCGCAGGCTGCTCGTCGCCTCGCCCAGCAGCGTGGCCGCTTCTGGGTCCTGAGGCGGCGGCGCGCTCAGGACATCCATCGTGACCTCGGCGGTCAGGGCCTTCATGCGCGCGTCCTTTCGGTAACGGTCGCGGGCCAGGTTGCGGCAGACCGTGAAGAGCCAGGCGGCGGGGCTGGGAAGAAGGCGCCGGCGGTCGGCGCGGCAGAGGCGGAGGAAGCTCTCCTGCGCCAGGTCCTGGGCCGCCGCCAGATTGCCGCTCGCGAGGCTCAGGGCGTAGCGCAGGAGCGGCGCCTGGTACTGCCGGAGGGCGGCGTCCAGCCAGTCGTCGGCCGCTGGCTCAGGGTTGGCGCCGGCGCGATCGGGGTCGGATTCCGCTGCGGACATGGTCGGCTCCAAGGGGGCAGAGGTGCTTCTGTTGAAGATAACGCGTGGGAGGCGGAATCCTTAGCGTGTCGGAGTCTGGCAGAGGCTGACGCAAGGCCGGGGGCGGCGCGTTCCTGGCGCTTCACCTCGAGGCCTGGATCAAGTACGCTAGCGTACTTGGTCGTGGGGCTGCGGCGGGCACGAGCCGGCCTCGGCGCTCCTGATCGGCGGGGACGGCCGCGACCGGTCGGGATCACTCAGGTGGCCGCGCCGCCCCTTGCCCCTTCGACCGCCACGCCCTATCATCCTCCGCGCTCATGCAAGCCAACGTCCGCCGTCCCGATCCACGCCTGACGCGGTCCAACCCATGCTGAAGCGGCACGATGCGCGCCCGGGGGGCGCGCCTGACGCGGTCAGTTGGACCGCGCGCGTGCGTTGGGAGGGCGGGTTGGCCCGGGGCCGCAGCCGCGGACATGGGCTGGATGTCCTAGCGCCCGTTCGATTTACCGCCGGCGGGGATGCCGCGCCCGCCGCCTTGGACATGGCGCTCTGCGCTCTCGGCGGCGAGATCGTGACCGCGTTCGCTGCCGTCGCGGCCCGCGCCAGCCTGACCCTGGATGCCCTGGAGGCCGCCGTCACGGCCCAGCTGGAGAACCCGCTCGTTGCCGCCGGCGTGGTGGGCGAGCTGGGTAGCCCGGCCATCGCCGCCGCTCATGTGACCCTCTTCGTCTCTTCGCCCGACCGCGAGGACGACCTGCGCCATGCCCTGGATCGGGCTCTGGCCCGCTGTCCCTTGCAGGCCACCCTCGGGAGGGCCTGCGCCTTGGGGGTGGATTTGCGCATCGTTCCCTGAGCCCGAC
>JBGAUA010000249.1:0-3877 GCA_044228875.1 Anaerolineae bacterium | reverse complement strand
CTCGGTGGGCGGCGAGATCTCCAGCCACCTGGCCAGGGGCGAGTCCCAGAGCTGGCCGGACAGCTCGGAGTAAGGGTGGCGGCCGACGAAGATGAAGCCGTCGCCGTCGGTCTGCCCGGGCTCGATGACCAGCGGGATGTCGGGTGCGTCATTGCGGTCGAGGGCCTTGTTGTCCAGCTGGGTCAACACGAGGCGGCGGGCCATGCTGCGCGGCAGGAAGCCGTCGGGGGGCACGGGGATCGCGTCCTTCTCCAGACCCAGGGAGAGCAAGGGCAGCCAGACCGGCTTGGGCGTGGGGGTGGCCGTGGGGGCCGGCGTGGGGGTGTTGGAAGGGGTGGGGGTGACGGTGCAGGCGGGCACGGGCGGCACCGAGGGCGGGATGGACACCGCGCGGCCGTTGTTGGTCTCGTCGGCCTCGGCGATCTCGTTGTCCGGATCGGCGGCAAAGCGCAGCTCCCGCGCCGCCGACCAGTCGATGGGCATGGCCAGCCGCTCCTGTGCGCCGGCCTTCAGGCCGTTGGGCAGATCCCAGTGGTAGGGCGTCCCGTCGGCGCTGACCAGGAAGGGCGCGGCGTCTGCCTGACCTTGGTTGGCGACGGTCAGCAGCAGCAGGTGCAGGCCGCTGGCGCAGTCGGCGCCGATGCCGTCGGCGACCAGGAGCAGGTCCGGCAGCGGGCCGGCGGTCGGCATGAGGGTGGGCGTCGAGGTCAGCGGCCGCGAGGGCCGCGCCATGTCGGCGGCATCGACCGCCTGTGCGGCCGCCGGCCGGACCTTCACGGCTTCCAGGGCGGCCAGCCCCAGGGCGACGACGAGGGCGGCGGGCAGCGCAAGGCCCAGGATGGGCGACCGGCGCGGGCGCGGCTGGGACATGATCTGCCTCCTGGCTGGAACCGTGGCCTCCGGGAACGGCCGTCTCCCGGTGGCTGAGGTCAGCCGGTATAGCATGCGCGAGGCGGGGCAGTCAAACGGGGCGCGACCGCCGGAGCCATCGGCGCCCTGCCGACCTAAAGCTGGAACATCCCCGTCACGGGCGTGATCTTGACCTGGAAGTTGGTGACATAATGGCGCAGGTCCTCCTGCAGCTCCGCCCATTCGGCGCTTTCCACGGCGCGCTGCACCGTCTCCGCATCCTCGTGCACCCAGCCGGCCATGATCTGCGGGGCCTGTCCGAAGATGGTGTACCAGGAATCCATCGGCTGCAGGCCCAGCTTCATCAGGCGGGGTACGAACTCGCGGCTGTTGAACTCGATGTAGGCCTGTTCCTGGCCCGGTATAATGTCCCAGGTCATGATCAGCTTGGTCAGCTGCATCTTGGCTCCGTCAGACGAGGCGGCTGCGCGGATCATAGCACGGGCGTCCCGGCGCCGCAATCGCTCCCTCGGCCCCGCGGCGTCCCGGTGGCGCGGCGGTCGGCGCCCTTCGAACCTGCCCGCCGCGACCGTCGTTCAGCCCCAGGCGGAGCCCCGCCCGCCGCGCCATAGATAGAGGACCGAAGCCCATGACCCCTGCCGCGCAAAACCTGCCCCGCCATCCGGCGCCGCGTCGCCGGGGTCGCCGCGCCGCGGCCCTTCTGCTCGCCCTTCTCCCGGCCCTGCTGGTCGCGTCGCCTCGCCCGGCCCTGGCCCAGGGCGATCCGCTGGACCTCTTCCAACGGATCTCCGTGCTGGTAGGCGCCGATGCCCTGTTCACCGAGCTGCGGGTGGCGGAGGGCGGCGCGGCGCCGGAGGTCTGGGCGGAGCTGATCGACGGCGGCGGCAGCCTGAAGGGCCGCGCCAGCGGCCTGGCCGCCTTCGACGGCAGCGCCGAGCTGCGCCTGGACCGCGGCGGGCTGAGCGCGGACGGGACGGTGGCCATCCTGCCGGGCGACCTGCTGCGCCTCATGGCGGTCTATCCGGACGGCCGCCGCGGCAGCCGGGACATCGCGGTGCCGCCCATGGGCGTGGCCCTGGCGCCCGAAGGGGGCAGGCTGCGCGGCTGGGCGCCGGCGGGCGAGAGCGTCCTGGTCATCACGGCCGACGCACGGGGCGGCTTCGACAGCGCTACTGCGGTGGCCACCGCGGACGGCCGGTGGACCCTGGACCTGGAGGCGGGCCTGGACCTGGGTCCCGGCGCCTCCGGCACGGTGCTGCACACGGACCGCTCGGGCGTCACCTTCCAGGCGGCCTGGAGTCTGCCCATGCTGACGGTGCCCGCCGGCGCGTCGACCGTGGACCTGCAGCTGCGCCCGGGCGAGGTGGCCTGTCTGCTGATGTCGGATACCGTGAACATATTCATGCCTCGGGCCAAGGGCTGCGTGCGCGGCCAGGGCGGCCCGGTGACCCTGGCGCTCCGCGATGCAGCCGGCGCGCTCGTCGGCATCCGGCCGGGCGACCGTCTGCGCCTGGACTTCGTGGTGCCCGATGCGCCCACGATTCCGCCGCGGCCGCCGCTGATTCTGGTCTGGCCGGCGATCACCGTGCGGGTGGATCCGGTCGCGGACGCCGCTTCGGGATCGGCGCCGCCGGGCTCCCGCCTGTCGCTCGCGCCCGAAGGTCGCCCCTCCGCCGCGCAGACGGTGGTCGCCGACGGGGCGGGTGCGTGGCGGGCGGACTGGTCCGGGCAGCTGGACCTGGCCGCGGACCAGGCCGTCCAGGTGACCCTTCCGGACAGTCCCGGCCTGAGCCTGGTGGCCCGGGCGTCCCTATTGGATTGGGTGGACCCCTACGTGGCGCGGGCGACGGGCCAGGGTGTGGCCGGGGCGGCGTTGTCCATGCGGCTGGTGGATGCCGCAGGGCAGGAGCTGGCCTCGCTGCGGTCCCAGGTGGGGGTGGACGGGCGCTTCAGCCTCGATCTGCAGAACGGTGACCCCTGGCCGCGGGCGATCGGTGAGGACGAGCGCCTGGAGCTGGCGGGAGACGGCTGGCAGGCGGTGATCGGAGCCTTGGACCTGCGGTTGAACGCCGACGCCGACGCGGACACGGTCAGCGGGCGGGCCGGGCCGGGAAGCCAGATCCGGGCCCGCGCGGAGGGTGCAGCGGACTGGGTGGAGGGCGCCGCGGACGCCGCCGGGGACTGGCAGCTGGACCTGTCCGGCCGCCAGGACCTGCTGCCGGGCAGCATGATGGACCTGCAGGTGCGCGGCGCCGACGGCATCGACCGCGGCCTGCGCTTCCCGGTCTTCCGGCTGAGCGTCTTCCTGGATTCCGGCCGCTTCGAGGTCGAAGGTCCGCCCGGACTGGAGGCGCCGGTGGAGCTGGAGCGCGGTGGAGCGACGGTGGCGCGCGGAAGCTGCCGGGTCGAAGGCGGCCAAAGCGCCTGCACCGGCGGCTTGACCACGGCGCCCGGCGTGCTCGCGGAGCTCGAGCCCGGCGACACCGTGCTGGCCTTCCCCGAACGATCGGCGTCGGCGCGCCTGCAACTGGTAAAGATGACGGCGCATATCGACCCCACCGGTCGCGATGTCACCGGCCAGTCGCCGGCCGGGCAGACGGTCGACATCGTCTTCGCCACCGACCAGGGACCCGGGCTGCCGGCGGGCGTGCGCGCGCCCGTCGACAACACCGGGGTCTACGACCACGAGGTGCCCAGCAGCCAGTGGGACCTCCTGCTCCCCGGCCTGGTAGCCGACGTGTACCACAGCGCGGCCGGCGGACATCGCAGTGCCGCTCGCGGGGTGTTGGAGTCCCTGGCAGTGCTGCCCCACGTGGCGACGTTCTGGGGGACAGTGGAGGTCGGTTCCGATTACCGCATCGAGGCTTTCGCCCCGGAGGCGCTGGATGCGGCCGGCCAGCCGGTGGCCGGCGCCCGGCCCCTGGCCCATCAGGATGGCGAGGGTGGACCGGTCGGGTGGTTCCTGCTCCCGGTACCGGCCGCGTTCACTCGCAGCGGCAACTACCTG
>JBGAUA010000248.1:0-3949 GCA_044228875.1 Anaerolineae bacterium | reverse complement strand
CAGCTGGAGCGTGGCCGGCCAGTGCCGCTACCGGCGGTTGGGCAACTGAGGCTGAATCGACGAGCCGCGGCGCTGGGTTGACCGGCGGCGCGGCTCACGGATCTACGGGCCCAACGGGATCCACAACCGCATCCGCCGCACGAAGGGGCGCAATCCCGCAAGGGGTTGCGCCCCTTTTTGGTGGCCCTGGACAGCCTCGATGCCTACGCTTATACTCGCTCTTAACGTACAGTTGGCGAGCGACCTTTTTGCGGCACGGTCCGATGCGGACACCCGAAACGCGCCTACGGCCCGAGCCATCCCTTTATGAGGAGCAGCCCATGAGCGAACGTGGCGAGACGGGCGACGAGCGACAGGATGAACCCCTTCCCTGGCAGCAGGTCTTGACCGACGACGTGTTCCTCTTGATGATGGCCGGCCTGGTGGTCCCCACCCTGTTCTACATCGTCTGGGGTCTGTTGGAGCTGGCCAACGTCAAGCTGTTCACGCCGTGATCGCGCGGGAGGCGCAACCATGACAAGACGCACGAGCACCCTCCTTGCGCCCCAAGGGCGATGGTGGGCGCCGCTCGGCAAAGACGAGCGACTCTGGTTTTCCGTCGTCGTGGCCTGGGCCCTGGCCATGTACGTGATGATGCAGTTCGTGTGGCCGGCCGTAGGTGAGGAGCAGGTGGTCTTCGACAGCTACAAGGTGGACCCCAAGGCCTTCCAACAGCTGACCGACGACTACATCGCGGCCCACAAGACGGGCACCCTTCTCAACATCCCTATCGTCGACGCCCCGCCCGGCGACGTGTACCTGCTGGGCGAACGTTTCCGTTTCCGACCGCTGCTCAACCTGAAGCAGGGCGAGACCTACCGCTTCCTGATCAGCTCGGTGGATGTGCAGCACGGCTTCTCGCTGCAACCTGACAACGTCAACCTGCAGGTGGTGCCGGGCTATGTGACCGCGGTCACGCTCACCCCCAAGGAAGCGGGCACCTACCAGATTGTCTGTAACGAATACTGCGGGCCGGGGCATCACCTGATGCTCGGCCGGATCGAGGTGACGCCGTGAGCTCCACATCCATCGGCTGGGACTGGCGAACCTGCAAGGTCACGGGCCTGCAGGTGGACCGCAGCGCGGAGCGCCTCATTGTCTTCAACGCCGTCACGGCCGTGTTGTACCTGGCCTTCGGCGGCACCCTGGCCTTGCTCATCGCCTTGACGCGCTGGCCCAGGATGCACCTGATCACCGACGCCGAGTGGTTCTACCGCCTCGTAGGGGCCCACGGCGCGGCCATGCTCATCTTCTGGATCCTGTTCTTCGAAGTGGCGGGGCTCCTGTTCGGCGGCAGCATCCTGCTCAGCCGCCGACTGACGGCGCCCAGGATGGGCTGGCTGGCCTATGTCATGATGCTGGTGGGCTCGCTGGGCGTCACCTATACCATGCTGAGCGGTCAGGCCACGGTCATGTTCACGGCCTATCCCCCGCTGAAGGCTTCGCCGCTCTTCTACGGCATGATGCTGCTGTACGCCGTGGGCGCACTGGTCGCCGTGCTGCACTTCCTGGTCAACATCGTCACCGCGCGGCTGCAGGGCCAGGTGCGCACCCTGCCGCTCTTCACCTTCGCCTTGTTGACCGCGGCCATCCTGGCCCTCTTCACCCTGGTCTCGGGCACCTTGGCCATCCTGCCGGCCTTCCTCTGGAGTCTTGGCTACATCGACCACGTCGACCCGGCCGCCTATCGGCTGCTCTTCTGGGGCTTCGGGCACGGCGCCCAGCAGGTGAACCTGGCGGCGATGATCGGCATCTGGTATGCCCTGGGCAGCTTGACCATGGGCGCCAAGCCGGTCAACGAAGGGCTGAGCCGCTTTGCCTTCGTTCTGTACATCCTGTTCATCCAGATGGGCTCGATGCACCACATCCTGGTGGACCCGGGCCTGTCCTCCTGGGTGCGCGGCACCAATGCCAGCTACTTCATGTACGCGGCGGTGATGGGCAGCATGATCCACGCCTTCACCATCCCCGCCAGCATGGAGGTGGCCGCACGCCAGCGCGGGCATACGAATGGCCTCTTCGGTTGGTTGCGGCGCGCGCCTTGGAGCTCTCCGGCCTTCTCGGCGCTGATCATCAGCTTCGTCATGTTCGGCGTGCTGGGCGGTATCAGCGGCGTGATCATGGGCGGCATCCAGCTCAACATGATCGCCCACAACACGCTCATCGTCCCGGCCCACTTCCACATGACGGTGGTCGCGGGCACCACCCTGGCCTTCATGGGCATGAGCTACATCCTCATACCGCTGATGGTCCGCCGCGACCTCTTCCTGCCAGGTCTGGCGAAGCTCCAGCCCTACCTCTACGGGCTGGGCATGCTCATCTTCGGCGTCGGCATGGGCCTGGCCGGGCATTACGGCGTGCCGCGCCGCCATTGGGACATCAGCTTCCCCAGCATGACCCAGCTCTCCGGCGGCGTCTTCGACCGCGCGGACATCCACTGGAGTCTGGCGGTGATGGCCCTGGGCGCGACGATCGCGGTGACCGCGGGAGCCATCTACATCGTGGTGGCGGCGGGCACGGTGTTCATCGGACGCCGGAACGACGTGCCCAACATCGGCCACGTCGAGGCCTCGTCGGTGACGCCCAGTGGTCCGGAAGACGACGTGCACGAAACCAAGGGCTTCGAAGCCCCGGGCACGATGATGCTGGCCACGGGCTTCCTGGTGCTGTTCATCCTGCTCTACGGCTGGTCCTGGTTCGAACTGTCGGACGTGAGCTGGATCATCAAGTAGGGAACTCGGGGCGGACTTCGCGCGCGTCGCTGCGTGCGAGGTCCGCCCTGAAGGCCCCGTACAGCACCCAGAACAGCAGCAGGTAGAAGACCCCGCCGCTGAGCCACATAATCAGGCCCCCCAGCTGCTGGTCCGCCAGGGCATCGCGGCCGCCCAGGCCGGGTCGACCGGCATAAGGGGCGTAGAGAATGCGGGTGGACAGGGTGAGTCCAGCTGCGACCACGTCGCCCACCATCCCGCTGCCGAAGACGAGCAAGGCCCGCGCGGTGGCCGAGGAAGGGGGGCGATGCGGCGCGGGTGGGAGGACATGCCACCACAGGAGGAGGGCGCTGAGGAAGAAGCTGACATGTTCCAGGTCGTGCACCCGCTCGTCCAGGAGCGCTGCCACATAGGGCCCGGGCAGATGCCAGGCCGCCATGCAGCCGTTGAAGGCCAGGAAGGCGGTGACAGGATGGGCGAGCATGCGCCACAGGCCGCGCCCCCCGCGCCGGCCAAAGACGGCATGGGTGACCCTTCCGGTCCAGCGCGTCGGGAGCGCCTGCAACAGCACCTGCCAGGGTCGCCCCAGGATGAGCAGCGGCGCGGCCACCTGCACGAGCGCCAGATGCTGCAGCATGTGCAGGCTGAAGCTGTCGTCGTTGAAGGTGTCCAAGGGCCCCAACAGGGCCACGGCCAGCGACGCCAGCCCCAGGGCGTAGGCGATGGGCAGGGCGAGGCCTAGGCGCGATGCCTCCCGGCGGCGCACGGCACGCCAGGCGAGGGCGTAGATGGCAGCGGCTGTCAGCAGGACCACGCTGGGCAGGGGCGCCAGCTGCCAGGCGAGCCAGAAGGGCTGGTCGGCGGGGGTCGGCACGGCATGGAAGGGCGGGACGCCGTGGATCGAACAGGCACCGGACGTGGAGGCGATCGACATGGGGCGTATGGTAAGACAGTCGCCGCCCGCTGGCCATTCGCCGGTCGCGACCCGCGAGCGTTGACGACGGCAGTCGCCGGCGATACACTCGGCACCGGCGTTGGTCTCAGGTTCCGCGACAGCGCGGGTCCAGGCGCACAGATCGACCCTTTTGGAATGCTATCATCAGACCTGCGGGAAGCGATGTCCCTTTGGCCCCTTGCCGTCCAGGGTCCGGTGCCCCCTGTCCCTTCGCCCGATACGCCCCTCAGCGAGACCGACCACC
>JBGAUA010000247.1:0-3976 GCA_044228875.1 Anaerolineae bacterium | reverse complement strand
GGGCGAGATGGCCCGGCGCGGCGAGTCCATCCGGGCGGACCTGGCCGGCATGGGCGTCGAGGCCCCGATGGCGGTCCGCCACAGCCATCTGGCGGTCACAGCCAGCCTGGCGGGCATGGCCCAGCAGGCGGCGACGGCTTGTGGCCGCGAGCTCGAGGCCCAGCAGGCGGCCGCCGAGAGCTACCACGCCTTCACCGCCCCGATGAAGCGCATCCGTCTCTTCGTCCGCTGAACCCGGTGCCATCGCGGCAGCTTCGGCAGCCGCGGCGGGTTGGACCCATAGCTTCCGAAACCAACCGAAGGGCGCTCCGCAGGGAGCGCCCTTCGGCGTTGGACCCTGCGGTGAGAATGGGCCGCATTCCAGCCGCAGTGTCATGATCTGGCGGGAGTGCTCGCCGCACATGCGCGACTATACTCTCCGGATGCCCACCGACTATGTAGCCATCGACCTCGAGACCACGGGGCTGAACACGGACCGCGACGCCATCATCGAAGTGGCGGCGGTTCGTTTCAGCGCGGAAGGGGTCTTGGGCACCTTCCAATCGTTGTTGCGGCCGGAACTCAAGGTGCCGCTGCGCGTCCTGCAGTTTACCGGGCTGAGCGCCCTCGACCTGGCGGCGGCGCCCGTCGCGGCGGACGTGCTCCCGGCCTTCGCCGATTTCGTCGGCGAGAGCATTCTCGTGGGGCACAGCGTCGGTCAGGACGTCGCCTTTCTGCGCCGAGCCGGTCTGGCCCTGGACCAGGCCCGGCTGGACACCTTCGAGCTGGCGACCGTCCTCTTGCCGGGCATGGGCCGCTATGGCCTGGGGCATCTGGTAGCTCGTCTGGGGCTCTCCGGAACCGACGATGCGCATCGCGCCCTGGCCGACGCGCAGATGCACCGTCTGCTCTTCCTTGACCTGCTCGCGCGCGCTGCCGACCTGCCCGATGTCGTGCTGGCCGCTGCCGCCGACCTGGCAGGGCGCGTGCCCTCCTGGAGCCTGGGTCCGGTATTCGTCCGGGCCTTCGAGCAGGGCGGTCGGGGCGCCGCCGCCGTCCCGCCGGCCTTCTTGCCGGAGGGCGATGACGACGGGTTTCGGCCGGGGCCGGTCGATCCTGTCGGCGCGTTCGACCCCGAGCGCCTGGAGGCGCTCCTGGCGCCGGGCGGACGCCTGGAAGCGCTGGCGCCCGAGGCCTACGAGGACCGACCGTCGCAGCGGCGGATGCTGCGCGCCGTCGCGCGGACCTTCGCCGACGAGGGGCAGTTGCTGGTAGAGGCCGGCACCGGCACTGGAAAGACCCTGGCCTACCTGCTGCCGGCCGCCGCCTGGGGCGCGGCGGGCGAATCCGTGGTGGTGGCCACGCACACGGTGGCTCTGCAGGAGCAGATCCTGCGTCAGGACCTGCCGCTGGCAAGGCGCATCCTCGACCGGCCGATCCACGCCGCGGTGCTCAAGGGGCGTTCCCATTACCTGTGCAAGTCGGCTCTCCTGCGCTTTCTGCGGCGCCGGCAGCTGGATGCCGTGGGGGCTCGCTTCGCCATGAAGCTGCTGGTGTGGTCCCGACTCACGAAGACCGGAGACCGGGCCGAGCTCTTGTTGCCGCCTGAGGAGCAGAGCCTGTGGCGTCAGGTGAGCGCCGAGGCCGGCTGCCATCCCGCGCATTGCGAAGCCGCCGCGGCGGGCACATGTTGGCTGCCGCTGGCGCGAAGCCGCGCCGCCGCGGCCGACCTCGTCCTGGTGAACCACGCGTTGTTGCTGGCCGACGTGGCGACCGAGCGGTCCCTGCTCCCGCCCTACCGGCGCCTGGTCATCGACGAGGCGCATCAGTTGGAGTCCGCAGCCACCAACGCGCTGGCCACTGGGCTGGACCGGGGAGGGTTGGACCTGCTGCTGTCCGAACTGCAGGCGGTCGACGGGCCTCTGTCCGCGGCCCTCACCACCGCCGCGGGCGATGCCGAGGGCGCGCGTGTGGCGACCGCGCGTACCCAGGCGGCTGCGGAGTCGGCGCGGAGCGAAGCCTCGGCGTTCTTCCTCGAGCTGGAGCACTTCCTGGCCGAGGCCCAGGGCGGGCGACACGCCGGCGAGGTCCGCTTCACCGACGCCTTGCGACGGCAGCCGGCCTGGCTGGGGCTCGAGCTGGCGGCCGAGACCCTCCAGGACCGACTCGGCGCCGTGCAGGCCCAGCTGTCGGCGGTGGGCGAGGCTCTGGGCGAGGGAGCCCGCGGCCCGCTCCTGCGACCTCGCGACAGCCTGGCCGCGGCGGTTTCCGCCTTGGACCGCATCGTGCTCCGCTCGCGGCGGGACCAGGTGGCCTGGGCCGCGCGCAGCGACAACGGCCGCGCCGCCTTGCACGAGGCCCCACTCGACGTGGCGGGTGCGCTGGCCGACGGCGTCTTCCGTAACCTGCGCGGTCTGGTTCTCACATCGGCCACCCTGCGGGCCGGGGACGACCTCGAGTTCATCCGCGATCGGCTGGGCCTGGCGGATGCCGAAGGGCTGGTGCTGGAGGCGCCCTTCGACCTCCGGCAGTCCCTGTTGGTCTGCGCCCCGGCGGACATGCCTCCGCCCAATGCGCCCGACTACCAGCCGGCGCTGGACCAGACGCTCATCCAGCTGGCGCGCGCGACCGGCGGGCGCATGCTGGTGCTGTACACCTCCCATGCCGGCCTCAAGCGCAGCTACCATGCCATCCGCCAGCCCCTCGGCGATGCCGGCATCGTCGTGATCGGCCAGGGGCTCGACGGGCCGCGCCACCAGCTGATCGAGACCCTGCGTCGCGGCGAGCACCCGACCGTGCTCCTGGGGACGCGTTCCTTCTGGGAGGGCGTCGACGTGCCCGGCGAGGCGCTGTCGGTGGTGGTCATCGCCCGCCTGCCCTTCGATGTGCCCACTGACCCGGTGTTCCAGGCGCGCGCCGAGCGATTCGAGGACGGCTTCCTGCACTATGCCGTGCCGCAGTCCGTGCTCCGCTTCCGGCAGGGCCTTGGTCGCCTGATCCGCGGCCAGCGCGACCGCGGCGTCGCCGTCATCCTGGACAGCCGCGTCCATGGCCGGGGATACGGGCAGTTGTTCCAGGAGGCCTTGCCGGATTGCGCGCGTTCCGGCGCGAGCCGCATGGACCTGCCGGCGGTGGCCCGGGCCTTCCTGGAATCCGGCGACATCCCTGAATCGACCCTCTGACCGGCCTTGGTCTAGAATCTGCGGTCGATCTCATCCAAGCAAGGGAGCACCTCGACCATGATTGAAGCATCTCAGCTCCGCAAGGGGCATGTCATCGAGCTGGACGGAAAGCTGTACCGCTGCTGGGAACAGCAGTTGATCAAGATGGGCCGCGGCGGCGCCAACGTGAAGACGAAGCTTCGCGATCTGAGCAGCGGGTCGATCAGCGAACGCACCTTCGGTTCGGACGAGCGGCTGCAGGACGTGCGCCTGGAGAACCGCAAGGTGCAGTACCTGTACAACGACGGCGACCTGTACTACTTCATGGACATGTTGACCTTCGAGCAGCCGGCGCTCTCGGCGTCCGCGGTGGCCGAGGTGGCGAAGTACCTGGTAGAGAACATGGAGCTGACGCTGTCGATGTGGGAGGACACCGCCATCGACCTGGAGCTGCCGACCACCGTGGATCTGGAGGTGACCGAATCGCCCCCGGGCTTCAAGGGCGACACGGCCTCCGGCGGCGGGAAGCCGGTGACCCTGAGCAACGGCGATCGGGTCATGGTCCCCTTCTTCATCGAGCGCGGCGACATCCTGCGCATCGACACGCGCACCGGCGACTACGTGACGCGCGTCAAGTCGGGGGGCGGGAACTAGGCGACGCCCTGCCCAACATCCCTCACCTCCCTCACCCCCCACGGCCCGTTCTCAGCACAGCTGGGAGCGAGAGGCGGGGCTGAGGGTCAGCGGACCGCCGAATGTGACGTCGCGGTCGGCTTGGGGCATTCCTGGATGCGGCCGGCGACGAGGCGGTAGATGGCGGCGAGGTCCTCGCCGTC
>JBGAUA010000246.1:0-4002 GCA_044228875.1 Anaerolineae bacterium | reverse complement strand
GATCGCCTACCAGGGCCGCGCCCTGGCGTCCCGCGAGAGTTGCCCCTGGAAAGTGCGCGTGTGGGACGAACACGGCGAGGTGTCGGCGTGGAGCCCCGCCGCGAACTGGATGATGGGCCTGCTCCAGCCCGCCGACTGGCGGGCGCAATGGATTGCCGCGCGCGACCCCGAGCCGGTGCCCACCGACCTCAAGCCGCTGCACCTGCCGCCGGCGCGCCACTACCGCAAGGAGTTCAACGCCGGCAAGCCGGTCGCGCGCGCGACGGCCTTCGTCTCGGCGCTGGGCCTGTTCGACCTGCACCTCAACGGGCAGCGCGTCGGCGACGCCTATTTCCAGCCGGGCTGGTCCGACTACGCCAAGCGCGCCTACTACCGGGCCCTCGATGTCACCGCGCTGGTGCAGTCCGGCCGCAACGCGCTCGGCGCGGTGGTGGCCGACGGCTGGTATGCCGGCTACATCGGGTTCGGCCGGTTGAACAAACTCGGGCCCAACGGCCTGGGCCGGTATTTTTATGGCAAGACGCCCGCCCTGCTCGTGCAGTTGGAACTCACCTATGCGGACGGCAGCCACGAGACCGTGCTGAGCGACCCGAGCTGGCGCGTCACGGACGCCGGCCCTATCCGCGAGGCCGACCTCCTCATGGGCGAGGCGCACGATGCGCGCCGGGAAATGACCGGGTGGGACCGCGCGGGTTTCGACGACCGCGGTTGGGCGGCGGCGATCCCCGCCGCGGCGAACGGCGAACGGCTCGTCACCCACGTGGACCGCCGCGGCGACCCCGAGGTGAACCTCGGCTTCCAGGCGCCGCCGGTGCTGCAGGCCTACTCCGCCCCGCCCATCCGCATCACGCAGGAACTGCCCGCCAAGGCCATCACCGAGCCCTCGCCCGGAGTCCACATCTTCGACTTCGGCCAGAATTTCGCCGGCAACATCCGCCTGCGCGTCAAGGGCGCGGCCGGCACCACGCTCAAGCTGCGCTACGGCGAGATGCTGCACCCCAACGGCCAGCTGATGACCGAGAACCTGCGCGCGGCCCGCGCCACCGACTTCTACACCCTGCGCGGCGATCCCGCCGGCGAAACCTGGACTCCCCGCTTCACCTACCACGGCTTCCAATACGCCGAGCTCACCGGCATCGACGGCAAACCGCCGCTGGAAACGCTCACCGGCCTGGTCATCCACAACGACACGCCCCTGACCGGACAGTTTGAGTGCAGCGATCCCGTCCTGACCCAGTTCGCGCGGAACGCCGTCTGGACCCAGCGCGCAAACTTCGTCGAGGTCCCGACCGACTGCCCGCAGCGCGACGAGCGCCTGGGCTGGGCCGGCGACGCCCAGGCCTACATCCGCACCGCCAGCTACAACGCCGACATCGCGGCGTTCTTCACCAAGTGGCTGGGCGATGTCACGGATGCGCAGCTCTCCTTCGGCGCCTATCCCGACTACGTGCCGTATCCCCTGCCGACCGGCTACACCAACAAGGATTTCGCCACGGGCTGGACCGATGTCGGCATCATCTGCCCGTGGACGATCTGGCGCGTCTATGGCGACACGCGCCTCGTCGAGCGGCATTGGACGAGCATGACGCGGTTCATGGAGTGGCGCCTGGCCAGCTCCACGCGGGAAGGCCTGGGCCTCGACATCGGCAACTTCTACGCGGACTGGCTCAACCAGAATGATCCCACCCCGGCCGACTTCATCGACACCTGCTACCACGCCTGGGACTGCCAGCTGATGGCGCAGATGGCGGAGGCGACCGGCCGGACCCGCGAGGCCGCGATGTATCGCCGGCGCTTCGAGCTCATCCGCGGCGGTTTCGCCAAGGCCTACGTCAAGGAGGACGGAGCGCTGGGCGTGCCCAGCCAGACGGCCCATGTGCTGGCCCTGTGGAGCGGACTGGTGCCCGAGGCGCAGCAAGGAGGTGGCCAACGGCGCCAACACCGTGTGGGAGCGCTGGGACAGCTACACCGTGGACAAGGGTTTTCAAAACGCGGAGATGAACAGTTTCAGCCACTACGCCCTGGGCGCCGTCATGGAGTGGGCCTACCAAACCCTCGCCGGCATCGACACGGCGCAATCGGGCTTCCAGCAAATCCGCATCCATCCCCGGCCGCCCAAGATCTCGGCGGCGGCGGAAGGCGAGCAGGCGCCGCTCAGCTGGGTCAAGGCCAGCTACCACTCCCCGCACGGCCCCATCAGCACCCATTGGCGGCGCGACGGCCGGACCTACACCCTCGCCGTGACCCTGCCCGCCAACACCTCCGGCACCATCTGGCTGCCCGCGCGCACCGCGGACGCCGTCACCGAGGGCGGACGGCCGCTCGCGCAGTCGCGCGGACTTGAGATCGTCGGCCCGCAGGAAGACGGACTCCTGCTGCGCGCCCCGTCCGGCAGCTACGCCTTCTCGGTGGCCTTGCCCGACGACTACCAGTAATCCGTCCCACGCCGACAACCCGGTCTGACCCCATGAAAATCCACCCGCCCTTCCCAGCGGTCGCCCGCCGACGCCTCCTCCTCCCAATCATCCTGCTCGCCGCCAGCCTCTGCCCGTTCGCCGGCGCCGCCACCCCGATCGAGCCCGTCGCCCAAGCCGAAGCCTATCGCGACGGGCGGCCGGCCGCCCGGTATCGCGTCGCCGTCAAGGATCAGGGCATCGTGCTGCGCCACGGCGACGGCCCGGGGCAATGCGACTACCTCGGCGCCCGGGATGTCTGGGTCTGGGAGCACGCGGGCAACTACTACATGCACTACGACGGCGCCGGCCCGACCGGCTGGCTCGTCTGCCTCGCCACGAGCAAGGACCTCGTGAACTGGACCAAGCACGGCGCGGTGCTCGGGCTCGGCCGGCCCGGCGAGAATGATTCCGCCTCGGCTTCCTACGGCGTCACGTTCTTCAACGGCCGGGACTGGGACATGTTCTACCTCGGCACGCCCAACACCACGCCGCCGCCCTACCTGATCCCCGGATTCCCCTACCTGACGCTCAAGGCCCAGGGCCCGTCGCCCGCCGGCCCGTGGACCAAGCAGCGCGACGTGATTCCCTTCGGCACCAAGCCCGGCACCTTCTACTCCGCCACGGCCAGCCCGGGCCAAGTCGTGCGGCACGGCGACGAATACCTCATGTTCTTCAGCGCCTCCACCGATCAGCCGATCCTGCGCACGCTGGGCCTGGCACGGACCAAGGATCTGGACGGACCCTGGACGATAGACCCCCAGCCCCTGCTGCCGCCCACGGAGCAGGTGGAGAACTCCACCCTCTATCACGACGAGCCGAGCGGCACCTGGTATCTGTTCACCAACCACGTCGGCCTTCATCCGCAATTGGAATACACCGACGCCATCTGGGTTTACTGGTCCCAGGATCCGACCAAGTGGGACCCGGCCCACAAGGCCATCGTGCTGGACGGCAAGTCCTGCCCCTGGTCGCGCGAGATCATCGGCCTGCCCTCGGTCGTCAAGGTCGGCAACCGGCTGGCGATTTTCTACGACGGCAGCACCGCCCCGGAAATGCCGCCCCTTTATCTGAGCCACATGAAACGCGACATCGGCCTGGCCTGGCTGGACCTGCCGCTGCTGCCACCCAAGAACTGATCCGCCACCGCCCCCTGCTAATTTTCCCATGAAACGACTCCTTCTCCTACCGACCCTGCTGCTGGCCACCTGGCTCGGCGCGCAATCCACCTCCTCCCTGGAACAGGACTTCCGTCGCCCGCCCGACGCGGCCCGGCCCTGGGTTTATTGGATTTTCATGGATGGCAACATGACCCGCGAGGGCATGACCGCCGACCTCGAGGCCATGCACCGCGCCGGCATCGGCGGCGTCATCATGTTCGAGGTGGATCTCGGCCTGCCCCGCGGCCCGGTGAAATTCATGACCCCGGAGTGGCAGGAACTCTTCGCCCACGCCGTGCGCGAGGCGGAGCGGCTGGGCATCGAGATCGCCCTCTGCTCCGGCCCCGGCTGGTGCGGCACCGGCGGCCCCTGGGTGCGGCCGGAGGATT
>JBGAUA010000245.1:0-4074 GCA_044228875.1 Anaerolineae bacterium | reverse complement strand
GCCGCGCATTCGCCAGCACGACCTGCGCCACTCGACTGCATCGATCCTGCTGGAGCGGGGTGTCCCGGCCCGCGTTGTTGCGGATCTCCTCGGGCACTCCAGCATCACGCTCACGCTGGACACCTACAGCCACGTCACAACCCGGCTCGTGCAGGGAGCGGTGGATATAATGGGCGACCTTGGATCGAAGCGGGAATCGGCCGATCCAGGGCAAGAGGCAGTTTCAGATCTCAATTGATGCCAAAATTGATGCCACAGAGGAATTGCCAACCCGCCGAACAGGCCGACAACCCGCATAAAACCTAGACGAGCCCCCGTAGCTCAGGGGATAGAGCATTGGTTTCCTAAACCATGTGCGCAGGTTCAAGTCCTGCCGGGGGTATCCAGTCGCAGCAAGGGTTGTCGGCCTTTCGGCCGGCGGCCCTTGCTGCGTTCTACCCCAACGCACACTCCAACGGGAGCCGTCGGACCTCGCGGGACCAGGTCCGGGCGCACGCGGACGAGCGTCGGGGCGCCCGCGGGACCAGGTCCGACCATTGGCCGATGCCGGGGGACCGTCGAGACGGTAGGCTGACGCACGAGGGCTGAGCCGCGGCCACGGCGCTGCTCTACGCCACGCTCGTCTGGCCTTGCCGGCGCAGGAGGCGGCCCTGCAGGGCCTGGCCTTCGCCCTGCTGGCGGTGGCGCTGCTGTGGCTGGCGCGGAACCTGCTGCCTGAGCGATAATCCAGCGTCGCCTCGCCTTTACGCGGGGCCATCATCCCGGGGAGGGAGCCATGAACCACAGGATCCGCGTCGCCGTGCTCAGCCTGGCCACCGTGGCGCTCGCCGCTGCCCTGCTGTTGGCGCAGTCGCCGGCGGCGGCGCCGGATGGTGGTGGTCGACCGGAAGCACGAGGCCCAGAGGCAGCTTTGGATGCGGCCGCCGCTGGCGGCGTCGTCGCGCTCGCCCGTCCCCCCGCTCGCTTCCACGCCCCCGCGGACGGCGGACCCTCGCCCTGGTCGGCCGGCGTCCACGAGGTCACTGCGCCTGGCGGTTCGCTCACCCGCGTGGCCTTGCGCCCCGACCCCGCGGCGGCCCTGGCCGAGGCGCGCGGGCGCGATCGCGAGCGGGCCGCCCTGGAGCGCGACCAGGCGGGCGGCGCCCTTCCCGTCACCGCCACCATTTTGGTGCTGCCCGTGGAGTTCGCCGGTTCGGCGCGGCTGGACCACCTCGTCCACAACGCCGACCGCACGGCCTGCGTCACCGTCACCGCAGCGTTCACCGGCCCCCTGCACGGGGCCATCCCCTATCCCGGCGGCTCGCCCGCGCAGAGCATCGACAACCAGACCGTCTACTACCCCTCCACCGAGCCGGAGGATTACGCCCGCCTCATCTTCGGCCGTCAGGGCTACACCCAGCCCATCCGCGCCGGCGACCCCAACGTCAACGGCGGCAAGGGCGTGGACATCTCCGGGCTGACCGTGGAGCGCTACTTCGAGGACCAGTCCGACGGCCATGTGGTCATCACCGGGACGGTGGCGCCCTGGGTGGCCCTGGACCGTCCCGAGGCCTGGTACGGCTTGGATGTGTGCATTCCCAACGTCAGCTCCCGGGCCATCCCCGACGAGCAGCTGGGCTCGCTGGCGGACATGACCATCGCCGCCGCCGAAGGCCTGAAGGCCAAGGGCGGCCAGTACGCAACCCATGACTTCTGGCGGCACCTGGACGCCGACGGCGACGGCGTCGTCGACAGCCTGTGGGTGCTGCATGCCGGGCGCGGGCAGGAGTACGGCGGCGGCAGTGAAGGCGAAGCGTCCATCTGGTCCCGCTCGGCGGACATCGCCGGCTACAGCGGCCACGAGGGCGGCTACGTCATCGACGACGGCGGGACGCCCGACGACGCGGACGACGACATCCGCCTGGGCCCCTTCACCCTCATGCCCGAGGACAGCGACATCGGCGTGCTCATCGAGGAGTTCGGGCACAGCTTCTTCGGCCTGCCCGACCTCTACACCAACGATGCCGAGAACTCCGTGGGCTGGTGGGCGCCCATGTCCGCCGGGATCTGGGGCGGAGAGCTGGGCGGCACGCGGCCGGTGAACATGCCCTTGTGGTTCCGCATGCAGGCCCGCTGCTTCGGCGAACTGGACTGCGGCTGGGCGAACCCGGTGGCGGCACTCGGCTATTCGACGACGGCGCGCACCGTCATCCTGGGCCAGGCCGGCACGCCGGCCGGCGGCAAGGTGCGGGGCGGCGCCCATGACGGGGAGACCATCCAGGAGGGGCTGCGCGTCGACCTGCCCGAGCAGGTGGAGGCCGTGCCCAACCGCGCCGGCGCCGGCGGCGGGGCCTACACCGGGGCGGACGCCGGCGAGACCCTGACCCTGGAGCGGGAGCTGGACCTGTCGCGGCTGCCCATGGGCGACGGCCCCGTTCTGCAGCTCGGCGCCTTCTGGAACATCCCGCGCTACTGGGGTTACCTGTTCGTCGAGCTGGCGGGCCCGGGCGAGGCATTCGCCACCCGGCCGGACATGGACGGCCGCTTCAGCGACGAGAACCCCTTCGGCCTCAACGAGGGCTGGGGCCTGACCGGTCCCGGCCCGGGCCCCGGTGCCACCCCTCTGCGCTTCGACCTCTCCGAATGGCGGGGCGAGACCGTGCGCCTGAGGCTGCGCTACATCACCTACCGCGGCGGCCCGGGCACCGGCGTCTGGCTGGACGACGCCGCCCTCTACATCCGGGAGCTGGGCCAGGACCTGCGTTTCGCGGTGGACGACTTCGAGGCCGGCCTGGGCGGCTGGCAGGCCTCCGGCTGGAAGGCGGTGCCCTACACCCTGCACCATCCCCACCATTACCTGGTGGAATGGCGCAGCGACCAGGGTTGGGACCGCTCCCTGCGCGGCGCCTACCAGACCAGCTACCACGACCAGGACGAATGGCGGGTGGACCGCGTCGCGGCCAACCTGCCCGGGGCCCTGGTCATGTACCGCAACCTGAAGTACCCCTTCTCCGGGGCCTTGAAGCCGCAGCTGGCCGATCCGCCCAGCTGGGGGGCCAAGTACGGCCTGCTGGTGGTGGACCCGCATGCCGATCCGGTCACGCGGCCCAGCGGCGGTCCCTTCAACGGCGCCCTGCAGAGCCTGGACGCGGCCCTGTCCCTGGGCCGCCAGCCGGACTGGTCCATGGAGGTCCGCGAGGCGGGCAGCCGCGAGGCCAAGGGCAGCGAGGCCTTCACCGGCCAGCCGGGCGCGCGCCGCTTCGACGACGCCCTCGGCTACGCGCCGGGCGTCAAGGTGGGCGCCGACGGCAAGCTGGCGCCCTGGGATGATGACGGCGGCGTGGTCCTGCCCTCCCTAGACGGGGCCATGTACACGACGCGGGTGGTGGACGCCGACGGCAAGCCGGCTCTGGAGCGCTACGGCCAGCCCTACGCCGGCTTCCACGTGCTGGGCACGGGCAGGCCCGGCGACGCCAACCTGCAGTTCGGCGTCCGCCTGGAGCTCGTGGACCAGGCGCCGGACGGCAGCTGGGGGGCCATCCGGGTGAGCAACGTGGCGATGGACTACCGCCTGACAGCGAGCGCGACCGCGGTCGTGCCGGGCAGCGCGTTGCGCCTGGACGGGGGCATGGTCAACCGCGGGTCGGTGGCCCGGGCCATCTCGGTGACGATGGAGGCCTGGAACGACGGCCGGCGCATCTTCGACGCCTCGTCGAGTTCGCCCGTCCGCCTGGAACCCGGTGAGTCGGCGACGAAGTCCTACGACATGGGCACGCCCCTGGACGCCGCGCTGACGGTCGGTTCGACGGTGGACTTCATCGCCCGCTTCGACGACGGCGACACCGTGTGGGAGCGGCGACTGAGCCTGCCGGTGCAGGCCCGGCCACGGTTGCTGCTGCCGCTGCTGGGGAGCGGGCGCTAGGGTGGACGAGCACCGCTAAATGGGTCGCGCGCGGTGATGCCGGGTCGAGGGTGATTGCGCTCCGAACCGGCGTCCCCCTCCGCCCCGGCTCCTCTCAACCCTCCGCCCCGGCATCCCCCCACCCGACCACCCCCCCCGGGGGGGGGGAGCCGGAGGGCCTCCCCCCGCAGGGG
>JBGAUA010000244.1:0-4108 GCA_044228875.1 Anaerolineae bacterium | reverse complement strand
GGTGGCACCGACTGCGAGGCCCGCGCGGCCACGATGCTGGCCGAATGCAAGGCCCGCTGCGCCAACCCGCCCACCCCGCCCACCTGCGCGGACCGCTGCGTCAAGGTTGGCGAACGGGTGCTGGAGGCCTGCACCAAGGCCGGCGGCAACGCGGACGAATGCGCCGCCAAGGCGGCCACCGCGGTGACCGAATGCGTCACCCGCTGCGAGAACGGCGGCAGCACGGACCCTCGCCCCGGCAAGCCGCGCAATCCAGGCCGGCCGGGTCGCCCGTGACCCGTCGACGGCGCTGAGTCGTCGAACCCATCTCAACCTTGAAAAGGCCCGGCGGGCATGTCCGCCGGGCCTTCTTGTCGTGATCGCGCAGGCCCTGTCCTGAGATGCACGTCCCTCGTCATCAACCTGCCGATGGCAAGCGCGGGCCTGAAGGGCTTCCGACGATATACTTCCGGACATGTACGTACCCCCCCATCGCGACGCCCTGCCGCCGCGTCCGCGGCGCGGCCGCGCCCTGCTCCTGGCGGCGGTCCTGGTGTTCGGCGGGCTGGTCTTCCTGGCCTGGCGGCCCGATCTGCTGCAGCGCCAGGCGGCGCGGATCTTCCCCTCGCCCACGCCGACGCCGACCGCCACGCCGGGCGCCGCGGAGCTGGCGGCCACCGCCACCGTCGCTCTGGGCAACGGTCAGGCCGGGACCGCGGTGGCCATCCTGTCCACCGCCGTGGCCGCCGAGCCGGAGGCGCCGACAGCGCGCAAGGGCCTGGCGGCGGCCCTGCTGCGCGGGCGGCGCTACCAGGCGGCGGTCGAGGAGGCCCGCGCCGCGGTGCGCCTGGCGCCGGCGGACCCCGACGGCTATGTCCTCCTGGCCACCGCCCTGGATTGGCAAGGTCAGACCGACGAAGCCTTGACCGCCGCCCAGGCGGCGCTGGATCTGGACCCAGCGCATGCCGCGGCCCTGGCCGCCTTGTCCGAGGCGCAGTCCTCCGCGGGGCAGTGGGACCTGGCCGAACAGAGCGCAAGGGAGGCCCTGGCGCTCGGCCCGAGCAGCCCCGACGCCCACCGGGCCCTGGGCATGGCCTTGGAGACCCGGGCCGACTGGGAGGGCGCCTTGGAGCGCTACCGCCAGGCGGCGGCGCTGGCGCCCGGCTGGGCCGGCCCCCTGGTGGACCAGGGCCGGATCGCCCGGCTCCGCCGCGACGGAACGGCGGCCAGGGAGGCCTTCGAGGCCGCCAGCGCGCGCGAACCCGGCGACCCGGCTGCGCCGGACGGCCTGGGCCTGGTGGCCTACGACGCCGGCGATCTGGACGCGGCGCAACGCTGGTTTGAGCGAGCCCTGGCGGTGTCGCCCGACTACGCCGCCGCCCAGGGCCACCTGGGCTGGGTGCATTACGCGCGCGCCGAGTGGCCTGCGGCCGCCCAACAGTTCCAGCGAGCGCTGGACCTGGGCTCCACGTCCTTGGAATACCGTTACGAGCTGGCGCTGGCGCTGGCCTATGACGGGCAATGCGCCGCGGCGCGCCCGCGGATGGCGGCCCTGCTGGCGGAGGATCCAGGCCTGGCGACCCTGCTGCGCGACGGGCTGGCGGCCTGTCCCTGAAGCCAGGGCCGCCGGGCCCTAGCCGCCGTCCGCCCTGCGCGCCGCCCAGGCCGCGGCCCACACATCGTCCAGCATCGCCTCGGTCAACTTGCCGGTGAACGTGTTCTGCTGGCTGGGATGGTAGGAAGCGATCACGGTGAGGCTCCCTGCCTGCAGCTGCACGCCGTGGCCAAAGCGGGGCAGGGGGCGGGGCAGGGCCTGGCCGCGATCGCGAAGCAGGCGCAGCAGGCGGTCCCAGGCGAACTGGCCGAGGCAGACCACCACGCGCAGCTCGCCGAGGATGTCCAGCTCGCGGGCCAGGTAGGGTCGACAGCGCTCCCATTCCTCCGGCCGCGGCTTGTTGGCCGGCGGAGCGCAGCGCACGCAGGCCGTGAGATAGGCACCCTGCAGGCGGAGGCCATCGCCGCTGGCCACGGCAAGCGGTTGGCTGGCCAGCGCCGCCCGATGCAGGCTGGCAAAGAGCCAATCGCCGGAGCGGTCGCCGGTGAAGGGACGACCGGTGCGGTTTGACCCATGCGCGCCCGGCGCCAACCCGACGATGAGCAGCCAGGCATCCGGGTCGCCGAATCCCGGGACCGGGCGTCCCCAGTAGGTCTCCTTGGCGTAGGCCGCCCGGCGCACCCGAGCCATCTGCTCCCGCCAGGCCACCAGCCGGGGACAAAGGCGGCAGTCGGCGGTCTCGGCATTGAGACGCCCCAGGGCGTCGGCGCGATGGTTGCTGGCCGTCATGGCAGTCCCTCTGCTCCTGATGGGATCGCGGATCACCCAAAGGCGACCGGGTCGCGTCCAGGTTGACAGCGATGCTAGCATCTTTCCGTCCTTCTCCCGGGCCATGGCGCAAGCCGCGCGTCCGGCCACACGGAGCAGCCCATGAGCACGACCCCTGACCCGGCGCCCGACGCCGCGCCGGAACTGGACCTGAGCATCATCCTGCCGACCTACAACGAAGAAGCCGCCCTGGGCGATGACCTGGATGACATCCGTCAGGCCATGGAGCGTACGGCCTACCGCTACGAGATCATCGTGGTGGACGACGGCTCCCGGGACCAGAGCGCCGAGATCGCGCGGGCACGGCCCTGGGTGCGGCTCCTGCAGCATCCCTTCAACCGCGGCAACGGCGCGGCGCGGACCACCGGCGTCCAGGCCGCGCGCGGTCGTGTGGTCATGTTCACCGATGCCGACCGCACCTACCCCAACAACCGCATGCCGGAGATGATGGCCATGATGGACGCCGGCGCGGACATGGTCATCGGGGCGCGCAAGGTGGAGGCCGGCACCCTGCGCTTCCTGCGGCTGCCGGCCAAGCTCCTCATCCGCAAGCTGGCGGAGTACATGACCGGTTCGCGCATCCCGGACCTCAACTCCGGCCTGAGGGCCCAGGATCGGCAGAAGACGCTGCGCTTCCTGAGCATCCTGCCCACCACCCATTCCTGGGTCAGCACCATCACCATCGCCTTCCTGGCCGCCGCCTACCCGGTGCGCTACCTGCCGATCGACTACTTTCCGCGCGTGGGCCGATCCACCTTCCACCCCATCCGCGACAGCTACAACTACCTCTCGCTCATCGTGCGCACGGTCATGTACTTCAACCCGCTGAAGGTCTTCCTGCCCTTCTCGCTGGCCCTGCTCCTGGGCGGCATGCTCAAGTACGCGGCATTGGACATCTGGTTGGACGGACAGCTGGTCTGGCCGGTGCCGCCGATGCGCTCCATGACCCTGGTGCTGCTGTTCTTCGGTCTGCAGTTCCTCGTGGTAGGACTGCTGGCCGATCTGATCGTCAAGCGGACCCGGCTCTGAGCGCACGAACCTCGCCCCTGCGCCCCCTCGCCCCTTGCCGCGGGCGAGGGAGGGGCCGGTAGGGCGGCATGGCCGACCGGCCGCTGCCGGCGGCGGACCCGGCCCGCATCGTGTACTTCGGTGGCTATGACCGGGGCGCCGGGCGCAACCACATCCTCATGGCGGGCCTGCGCGCCGCCGGCGCCGAGGTTCTGGAATGCGCCGCGCCGCTGTGGCGCAGCACCGAAGACAAGCTGGCCGCGGCCGGCGCCGGTCCGGCGGCGCTGGCCGCGCTGCTCCCACGCCTGGCCTGGTCCTGGGCCACCCTCCTGCGCCGCCATGCCCGCCTGCCGGCCTACCAGGCCATGGTCGTGGGTGCAACGGCGCACCTGGACCTGCCCCTGGCGACCCGCCTGGCCCGCCGGCGCGGCGCCGCCCTGGTCTTCGACCCCCTGGTCTCGGCCACCGAAACCCTCGAGGACCGTGACATCCTCACCGCCGGCAGCGGCCGCCTGGCGGCGGTGGCGGCCCTGGAGCGCCGGCTCTGGCGCCTGCCGGGCGGCATCCTCGCCGATACCGCGGCCCACGCCGATGCCTGGTCCACCGCCTTGCGGCTGGACCGGGCGCGCATGGCGGTGCTTCCGGTCGGCAGCATCGCCCTGGGCGACGGCCCGCCGAAAACCGCCCGGACGCCGTCGGTCGCGGCGCCGCTGCGCGTCCTGTACTTCGGGCAATACA
>JBGAUA010000243.1:0-4133 GCA_044228875.1 Anaerolineae bacterium | reverse complement strand
AGCGGCGGTGGCGACCGCGCCCGTTCGGGCGGTCAGGGTAGCGGCGGTGGCGACCGCGCCCGTTCGGGCGGTCAGGGTAGCGGCGGTGGCGACCGCGCCCGTTCGGGCGGTCAGGGCGGCGGCGGGCGGGAAGGCGATCGCGGCCGCGACCAGGGCCGCGGACCTGCCGGCGACCCACGGCAACGTGACGGCGGACCGCGCCAGGACCGCCCGGACAGCGGCGGCGCTCAAGGTGGTCAGCGGAGCGACACGCAGGCGGACCAGGGGGCGCGCTTCGACCGCGAGTCGCGGCCGGAACGGCCGCGCCCCGTCCTGGACAAGGACCGCTTCCGCCTGCGTCCCGAAGATCGGCCGGCCGCGCCGCCGCGCCCAAAGCCGGGCGACGCTCCCGCGGACGCCAAGGTGCGCATCCGGACCATCGACGAGGGCGATGACAGCTGGAAGCGGAGCGAGGACTCGGCGGGTTAGACCAAGGTCTGGTTGGCGACGACGTGCAAAGGCCAAGGGAGATGACAATGCGCCTCGAAGGCATTCACCACGTGACCTGCATTACCGGTGACGCGGCCGGCAATGTCGACTTCTACACGCGCGTGCTCGGACTGCGACTGGTCAAGAAGACCGTCAACCAGGACGACCCGACCGTCTATCACCTGTTCTACGCCGACGAGGACGGTAGCCCCGGGGCGGACATCACGTTCTTCGAGTACCCCGGTGCCCGCCGCGGCAGGGCCGGCGCGGGTATGGTGCACGTGATCGCACTGCGCGTCGGCTCTGAGGAGGCACTGGATTTCTGGGAGGCCCGGCTCAGGGCGGAGGGCCGTTCCACGCGTCGCAGCGACGGCCGCCTCCGCTTCGACGACCCCGAGGGTCTCGGCCTCGAGCTCGTCGTGGTGGCCGGCGGCGACGCTCCGCTCATGGCGCGAAACCCTGAGATTCCGGCGGAATTCGCGCTCCAAGGCTTCGACGGCGTCCGTGCGTTTTCCGGGGCGCCGCAACCACCCCGTCGGCACCGGTAATTGCCGCTGGGCTTCATTCCCGGCGGTGAGGGTGGGTGGGAAGCGCGCGGCGCCGTGCGTGGCGGCCGCTATGCCTTCGACCCGCCGCCCGCCGCCGGCGCGGGCATTCCGGGTGCAGGCACGGTGCATCACGTCGCCTGGTCCTCGAACATGGAAGATCATGACGCATGGCTCGCGAGCCTGCGCGGCGCTGGCGCCCACGCGAGCGGCATCATCGACCGCTTCTGGTTCCGCTCGATCTACTTCCGCGAACCGAGCGGCGTGCTTTTCGAGATCGCCACCCTGGGTCCGGGCTTCGCGATCGACGAGGACATCGACCACCTCGGCGAGACGCTGATCCTGCCGCCCGCGTTCGAACACCTTCGCGCCCGGATCGAGCCGGTGCTGACGCCGCTGCCCGACCCGCGCGCTTCGTGGATGGCGTGATGTGATGACGCAAGCGTTGCGCTTCCTCGAACGTCCCGCCGCCGACACGCCGGAGGGGGCGCTCGTACTCCTCCACGGCCGTGGCGCGGACGAATACGACCTCTTCCCGCTGTTGGACGCGCTCGACCCGGAGCGGCGGCTACTCGGAATCACCCCGCGCGGACCATTGTCCCTGCCACCGGGCGGCGCCCACTGGTACCGGCTCGGCGGCATCCCCCATCCAGACCCCGCCGCCTTCTTCCCAACCCTCGAGGTGGCCGCAGCGTTTCTCGACAACCTCCCGGTGCCGATCGAGCGCGTGGTGCTGGGCGGCTTCTCTCAGGGCGCGGTGATGAGCTGGGCGCTCGGGCTCGGCGCCGGCCGTCGGCGCCCGGCGGCGATCATGGCGTTGTCGGGATTCATGCCCGAGGTGGAGGGCTTCGATCTCGATCTGACGGGCCTGGCCGGCTATCCCGTAGCGGTGGCGCACGGCTCGCTCGACCCGGTGATCCCGGTCGCGTTCGGCCGTGCTGCGGTCGAGCGCCTGCGCGCCGGCGGAGCCTCCCCCCTCTGGCGCGAGACCCCGGTACCGCATACGATCGACCCGAGGGTGCTGCCGGACCTGCAGGCATTTGTCGCTTCCGCTCTCGCCTGAGGCCCGCCATGGACGAGCAGTTCCTGCTGCACTCCACGTTGGTCGGCGTGGCATTGATGCCGCTCAACAGGCTGCTGCTTCGCCGCCGTCGGCCTGGCGTCATGGCCGCCGAGCGGGCTTTCGTCGAATGGGCCGTGCAACGGCGGGAACCGTCGACGCTCACGGGTGGATCGATTCGCCTTGACGACGGCCCCGTTGAACTTTGATGCCTTCATAGCTTCACTATGATGCCTTCATCGCGAGCTTATGAAGGCATCATAGCTTCGCGATTACGGCATCATCTCAGGCAGATGATGCCGTAATCGCCGCGGGATCTCGCCGCAGCGACCTGCGTCCGGCGCTAGACCATCGTTGAGACCCGCGCGGACGCGCCTGTCGGGTTGTCGATCTGACCACTTGAACACGGCTCAAGTCGCAGCATCAGGGACCTCGGAACCGCCTTGACGGGTCGTTGTGCCCTGCCTACACTCTCGCCATGGCAATTGAATCCTCAGATTCAGGCCATCTGGAACGATGATGGCTTAGGCTCGCGATCGTCCCAGGATGCATGCGTCCATGACCCTCGGTTGCCGTCGTCCATGACGGGGTTGGGCAGCAGTGCAAGGCGGATTCCGATAGGTCAGACGCCACAAGAGGTCAATCGATGCCGTCGTCCATCACCTTCTTCTTCCACATCGCCGCCGCCGTTCACCTGGGCGTAGCCTCGGCGAACCTGTTCGCGTTCCGGAAGTTCCACTACCTCGAGCACCTGGCAGGGGTGCCGCTGATCGTTCGGCAGGTGTTCCTGGTGCAGAATGCCTACCTGATGGCGGTGCAGGTCGGCCTTGCCTTGCTGTGCGCCTTCTTCGCCGGCGAGCTGACATCCGGTCGCCCGATGAGCGTGGCCGTCACCGGCTTCCTGGCGGTCTTCTGGGGGTCGCGGGTCGTCCTCCAGCTGGGGTACTACGATCCATCGCTGCGACAGGCGAACCGCCTGTTCGATGTCTTGTTTATCCTGGCCGACGGTTATCTGACGGCGGTATACGCCGCGGCGGCGATCGGCGGCCTGCGGCTGTGAGCGCCCTGGCCCGCCTCGAGTCCATGAGCAGCCCTTCGATCGATACGGACGTCGGCCTGACCGGGGGTTCGCGATGGCATCCTTGATCGGCCAGAACCTCCCCACCCTCGTCCTCCTGGCCGCCATCGGCCAGCTCGTCCTCATCGTCGCCAGCCTGGCGATCCCGCGGGTGCTGGGGTGGAGGGCCGAGACCGCCAAATTGCGGCCCTTGACGCGGCAGGTGTTCTGGACCTACGCGGCCTACATCTGGGCCACCAACCTGTCCTTCGGTCTGGTGTCACTCCATCCGGCCTGGCTGCTCGACGGATCGCCGCTGGCGGCGGGCGTGACGGGCTTCATCAGCGCATATTGGATCGGGCGGGTGGGCATCCAGTTCTTCTACTTCGACCGCAGCGATGCGCCGAGCGGACCCGCGGTCCGCCTGGCCGAGGTCGGGCTGGTGGCGTTGTTCGTCTACCTCGCTGCCGTTTACAGCGCCGCGACGCTGTTCAACCTCGGACGGATCGGGCCATGAGCAGCTATACGCCGCGCGACCCGGGCATCCTGGCCATTGTCGCCGCCATCCTCGCGGCCACGCTCATCGCTGGCCTCGCGATCGGCCGTCTGACCCCTGGACGCATCGCCCGCGCGGCTGCCTGGCTCGTCACCATCGGCGCGACGGCAGGCGTCGAGCGGCTGTGCCGGGACGAGCCGCCGGGCCTGCGAATGCTGGCCATCATCGGCGCGCTGCTGTTCGGGATGAAGGCCGTCGTCACGGTCGAGGCGCGGGCGGGCGGGATGGCGAAGCTCACGTGGTGGCGCTGGCTGGGCTTCGCGGCGCTCTGGCCGGGCATGCGACCAGGCCCCTTCGCCCGCGCCGGAGGCCCGCGCCAGCCCGGCGCGCGGGATCTGATCATCCTCGGCCTCCGACATGCCGCCGAAGGGCTGGCTCTCGTCGCCCTCGCCTGGCTGGCCTGGCATCGCGGTCGGCCGGCGATGAGCGACGGGACGGCGCGCGCCA
>JBGAUA010000242.1:0-4174 GCA_044228875.1 Anaerolineae bacterium | reverse complement strand
GATCCCTCCCGCCGCGAATCCAGCGGCGTACCGGCCGGGAAGACAGTGTCCAGATGGGCGCTGACCAAGACGCCGGGCCCGGCGCCGCGCCCCGGCCCGCGCGCGACGACATTGGGCCCGGCCGGGTCGACAGCGACGTCCGGCAGCCCGCCCGCCCGCAAGCGCTCGGCCACGAAGGCCGCCCGCCGGCCCTCGTCGAAGGTGGGGGCGGGGACGGCCTGCACCGCCAGGCAGAGCTCTGCGGCGGCGGTCAGGTCCCAGGCGGGGGGGCGGGGGAGGTTGCTGTCGTTCATGGTATGCTGCGCCGGGCTTGCCAGGGGCGCCGGACTGGCGATACCCTAGTACCGACCGGCCGATTGTAGCCCAGGATCCGCAGGAGGACAGCCGCCGTGGCCAGGACCGACGACAAGCCGATCATCTTGAAGGACGCGCGGGCCGTGGTGGTCGTCGGCTCGGCGGTCGCCGACCTGCCCCGCGGCTCACTCCCGGAGGCCGCCGGCGATCGCGTCGAGCATGGCGTGCCTCCGGCGGACCAGACCGTGGAACGCGAGCACCGGGCCGTTCTCGGCGAGCGCGAGATCACCTACCGCAGCACTGCGGGCAGCCTCACCCTGCGCGACGACGAAGGTCAGGCCAAGGCCCGGATGTTCTACGTGGCCTACGTTCGGACGGACGCGGGTGACAGCGCCTCTCGACCCGTCACCTTCTGCTTCAACGGCGGACCGGGCTCCTCATCGGTCTGGCTGCACCTGGGCGCCTTCGGTCCGCGGCGGGTGCCCCTGCCGGATGACGCCGCGGCGCCCGCTCCGCGCTATCGCCTGGAGGACAACGAGGGGAGCATCCTCGACCAGACGGACCTGGTCTTCATCGATCCGGTCAGCACCGGCTTCAGCCGTCCCGAGCCCGGCGAGGACGCCAGGCCCTTCCACGGCGTGACGGGGGACGTGGCGTCGGTCGGGGAATTCATCCGCCTCTACACCACCCGCCACGGCCGCTGGCTGTCGCCCAAGTTCCTCGCCGGCGAGAGCTACGGCACCACCCGCGCCGCCGCCCTGGCGCAGCACCTGCAGGAGCGTCACGGCCTCTTCGTCAGCGGCCTGCTCCTGATCTCCTCCGTCCTGCAGTTCCAGACCCTGCACTTCCTGCCGGACAACGACCTGCCGCACCTGGTCATCCTTCCCAGCTACGCGGCGACGGCCTGGTACCATGGCCGCCTGGACCGCCGGCTGCAGGGCGACGGCTCGCCCGCCGCCCTGCGGCGGCTCTTGGACGAGGCCGAGGCATTCACCCTGGGCGACTATGCGCGGGCCCTGCTCCTGGGCAGCCGCCTGCCCGATGCCGATCGCCGGCGCGTCGCCGCCCGTTACGCGCGCCTGACCGGTCTGGACCTTGATTATGTCCTCGGCGCAGACCTGCGCGTGAGCCTGGGGCGCTTCTGCAAGTCGCTCTTGCGTGCCCAGGGCCGGACGGTGGGCCGTCTCGACAGCCGCTACCAGGGCATCGACCGCGACCGGGTGGGCGAGACCTTCGAATACGACGCTAGCATGTCGGCCATCATGGGACCGTACACGGCGGCCCTCAACCACTACCTGCGCGCCGAACTGGGCTGGGAGAGCGACCTGCCCTACGAGATCCTCACCGGCAAGGTGCAGCCCTGGGACTACGATCCGGCCAGGAACCGCTTTCTGGACGTGGCCGAGCCGCTGCGTCAGGCCATCAGCCGCAACCCGCACCTCAAGGTCATCGTGGCCAACGGCATCTACGACCTGGCCACGCCCTACTTCGCCACCGCGCACACCTTCAGCCACCTTGGCCTGGACCCCGGCCTTCGGGACAACATCCGGATGACCTTCTATCCCGCCGGGCACATGATGTACGTACACCGGCCCTCCCTGCTGCAGCTCAAGGCGGACCTGGGCGCGTTCTACGCCTGGACCCTGGCGGCGGAGGAGGATGCCGAGGCCGGCGGAGCGCGAGGCGAGCGGTGACCGGTCGTCGCGAGGCCGATGGCGCCCCGCGGGCCCCCTGGTGTAAGATCGCGGCGTCCGCCTCCACCGGGCGCATTCCGGCCCACCCGCCGGCGGACCCTGGAGCAAGCCCATGAATCTCGAGATCGGCGACATCCTCTCCCGCGCCTGGCGCATCACGTGGCGTCACAAGGCGCTCTGGCTGTTGGGCTTCCTGGTCGCCTTGCCCGGCGGCACCGGCAACGGCGTCAGCGCCGGAAGCCGCTTCCAGGCCCGCGGCGACGGCGCGGGCCTGGCCGGTGGAGATGGCCTCGGGAGCGGCCTGGGGCGATTGGGCCAAGGTCTGCCCGAGGGCCTGCGGACCTACCTGGAACAGCTCGTCCGCGAGTTCACGACGTTGCGACAGAGCGTCCTCCTGACCGACCGGCCGTGGCTGCTGCCCGTCGTCATCCTGCTGGTGATCGCTGCGCTCTTCCTGCTTTGGCTGCTGCTGGCGATGATCGGCCTGGTGGCGCGCACCGGTCTCGTCCGCAGCATCGACGCGATCGACGCCGGAGCGCCGGCTCCGAGCCTGCGCCAGGCCTGGCGCCTGGGTTGGTCGACAAGGTCAGTGCGCCTGCTCCTGGCCGAGATCCTGATGGGTCTGCTCAGCCTGATCCTGATCCTCCCGGTGATCGCCCTCGCGGTGCTGGTCGGCATCGTGGTGGGCGTCGACGCGATGGGACCCGGCAGCGACGGATCGAACCTGTGGGCGATTCTTGCCGCCGTCGCCGTCGTCCTCGGCGGTGTCCTGCTGGTGGCGGTGATGTCCGGCGTGCTGAACGTCCTGCGGCAGCTATGGACCCGCGAGATCATCGTCGCCGACGCACCCATCGGCGCCGCGGTGGCGAGCGCCGTGGCGACAATGCGCCGACATCCAGGAGGGCTTCTGCGATGCTGGCTGGCGCTCCTCTTGGTCGGCCTCGCCATCGGCCTGGCCTCGCTGCCCATCTCCCTGGTCATGGCCCTCTCCTTCGCCGGCATGGGACTGGGCCTGGGGGCCATGATCAAGGTGTTGCTCGGCGGCCTCCTGGGCGCCTTCAGCGGCCTGATCAGCCTTGTGACGGGCCTGGTGTTCAGCGCCTTTCTCTTCAGCCTGCCGCTGGCCGCCTTCCAGGGGCTGATCGCGGTCTTCACCACGAGCGCCTGGACCCTGGCCTGGCGGCGCCTGCGAGGCGACGGCCCGCCGCCCCCGAAGGACGAGGGAGCGCCGACAGGCGCCGACGTCCGGGACCAGGCGCCGGCGACAGTGGCACCGGATCCGCCGGAAACCGATCGGCCGGCCTAGGATCGGCTCGCGGCCAGTTCCTCCATCCGCTGCGCCAGGGCCAGGTCCAGAGCGGTCACGCCACCGGCGGAATGCGTCCGCAGGTCCACGGTGACGGTGCGGTAGCTGTTGGACCAGTCCGGATGGTGGTCGAGCTTTTCCGCCGCCAGTGCGACCGCGGTCATGAAGGCGAAGGCGGGCACGAAGCTCTCGAAGCTGAAGGTCTTGTGCAGACGGCCTTCCAGCAGCTGCCAGCCGGGCAGCTCGGTCAGGGCGGCCGCGATGGCGGCGGAATCCAGGGTCCGGCGGGACATGGCGAACTCCTAGGGCGGGGGGGGCGTCAAGCGGGGCGCGGCGAGCGGCGTCGCCGACGCCGGATCAGCGCGATCGCCGCGGGCGCGGCCTCGGCATGGGGCCGACCGCCCTATGATATAGTCAGGCCGTGGCAGACACGGAACGCTCGCGCCGCAGGGTCGGCACCTCCGCCCTGGCCCTAGTCCTGGCGCTGACCGGCAGATCGATCTCGGCGGCGGCGCAGGAGCCTGGGTTCCTGCGGCAGACCACGGCATGGAGCGCTCCGGCCGCGCCGCTGGAGCCCGGCCGCTACGCCGGCGCCGTCGACCTTGCCGCGGCGCCGGACGGTTCACTCTGGCTGTTGGACGGCTTTGGCAACGGCTTGCATCGGCGGTCGGCGAACGGCGTCTGGACCCGACTCCTGCCGCTGCCCCCAGGCCTGAGCGGACACCGGCTCACCGCGGCCCCCGACTGGATGTGGCTGCTGGGACGGCGCGGCGGCGCCTGGCGGCTGCTGCGGCTGCCGCCCGCCGGGGGGACGGCCCTGGACCTGGCCGTGGGCTCTGGTGGACAGACACCCATCGACCTGAGCGCTCGCCCGGACGGC
>JBGAUA010000241.1:250-4211 GCA_044228875.1 Anaerolineae bacterium | reverse complement strand
GGCAAGCACACCCACCCAAGGGATCAGCACAACGATCGCCCCGGCGAGAGTGTAGGGGGGGTCCCTGTCGCCCGTCAAGACGGGGATGGGGGCTGGATTGGGGCTTGCCCGTCTGCCTGCCGAGCTGTATCGTCAGCACCCATGCCCCAATGGTCCTCACTCTCCAGCGCAGAGAAACCGGCGGCTGTCTCCAGGGCAGCCTCCCAGGATCTCACGCCGGCCTATGTCGACATCCTGCGCCAACTCCCCGAAGGCATGCGCCTGCATCAGGCTTTTTCGCTCTGGCGCATGGCGAAGGATGCGCTGTACCGGCAGGAACTCGCCCGCGGCTTGAGCCCTGAGGCGGCCATGCAGGCTGCGGCGCAGCGCATGCTGCAAATACGACATGATTCGACCGCCTGACCCCTCCTGCACCAGAGCTAGAAACCAGAGACCAAGATAACCATGGACAACAATATCATTGGTCACATCGAGACCCACTTGGGGGAGATGATTGGAGGATGGACTGATATAGCGAGACACGGGATTGGAGTGTCTCTCTTCAAAAAGAGAGTTCGCAATGAAGAGTACTCTGTTACTGTAACCGTTGGCTTGTCGAATCATATCTTGCATCAATCAAGTGGCAAGAATTTGCGACAAGAATTGATGATTGTTACGACTGATGATATGCGCCGATACGGGGAGAGGATTGCCGAACTTCTGGCCATGCTTTGCGACGAGATTATTGATAGGCATGCTGCGGTGTCTATATGGGATGTGTTGCACTCGTTTTCGGAAGTGATTCCGGGTTCGCCTATTAGGAGTGTGTTCGCCAGACCAGCTGACGTGTTTCCGGAGGAATTTGCGATTATCGATACAGATCCGCCCACCGTGTTTGTTTGGCTGGTGCCAATCTTGAGCGAAGAATATGAGTTCATCAAGACGATCGGAAGAGAAGAGTTCGATAAATTGATCGTTGATAGAATGCCGAAGATATACTCATGGAAACGAGCATCAATATTGGAATTGTAATACTGAACTTCCTGTTCGACTCGACGTTGGGTTTATGTGGATGGAGGGTGTGCGCCCTGTTGCGCCCTGTTGCGCGATCTTACATCTCCTTCACAGATCCCGCAGCCACCGACTCCAGTGGGCTGGTGTATCGGCTGATGTACCTCCCGGAGCGATGTCCTATGCTGCGCTCAAGCTCATATGCATTGACAGTGGTTGATTGGGCCAGATGGAAGGCGAACGTGTGGCGTAGATCATGCGGCCGCAAGTGCTCACGCGGCGGCTCAAATCGGTCGCCCTGTTTGGGAACTGGCCTTTCGCTGCCTCACGCGCCCAGCCCAGAGCCTCACCTTAGCGCCGCCGCAGTAACGGCAGGTACACCCTCCCCCGCGCCACCACCCGCGTCCCAACCGCCGTCGGGACCGCCGTCGCCACCGGAGCGCTCGGGGCGACCGTGGGCGTCGGCTCCACGCCCCCTGCGCCCATCCTGAAGCGCCGGTCCACCCGCGTCTCGTTGCCCTGGCGGTCGCGAACCCGCACCGTCACCCGGCCTTCGGTGATCCCGGCCGGGGGCGGGTCGATGGGGATGGCGTAGACGCCGTCGGTCACCTCCACCGCCAGGTCGATCAGCTCGGCCCCGGCCGCCCGGCCGCCCACCACGAAGCTGGCGGTCACCGAGCGGCTGCTCGCGTCAATCCCGCTGTTGGCGTCGGCGACGCCGAAGCGGATCGTGTCCGGCGGGGCCGCGAGCGGCTCCGGTCGGGGTTGGCTGACCGTCAGGGTGGGGGGCTGGTCGTCGGTGAACCAGCCGTAGCGGGCGTCGAAGTCGAGCGGCGCGCCCAGGTCGATCCAGCGGGCCAGGGTGCGCTTGTCGTCGTCGCTGAGCGGGGGGACGTCGCTGCCCGGCGGCGGGCAGGCCAGTCCGTCGAAGTCCAGGTCGGCGTCGTTGGCGTTGGCCCCGGCCGGGAGCGTCGCCGGGTCGCCGGGAACCGATTCCGTCGGGTGATCGGCGTTGGACCAGCCGTCCAGGCGTCGGCCCAGCACCTTCCACATCAGCAGGCTGCGGCGGCTCTGGAGCATGCGCACGTAGCGGCTGGCGTTGCCCGTGCGCCAGCTGCCGTTGCGGATGACCGGCTTGAACCCCCACCTGGCGTTGGGGTCGCGGGCCAGGCGGGCGAAGTCGCCGGGGTAGCCGCGGTAGTCCTGGCCCAGGCCCAGGTCCTTGATGCCCTGGTAGAGCGCCGTGTCGTCCAGCACCAGCTGGCCCGGCGGGTTCAAGGAGGCTGCGGTATGGCAGGACACGCAGGAGCGCTGGAGGATGGGGCGCACGTCGCGGACGAACTCGACGTCCACCACGCCCGTCGGCTCGTGACGCACACCCAGAAGGCCGCCGGCGTCGCGCCGGATGAGCGGCGTGTCGTGCACCAGGTCCCACACCCGGTAGTCGGGGCGGGCCGCGGCCGTCTGTTCGAAGGGCAGGGGCGCCTGGCTGTGGGCGTGGCAGCCGCCGCAGTCGGCGCGGACCTCGCCGGGGCGCAGCTGGTGCCAGGTCTGGGCCATGTTCAGCATCAGGCCGTCGCGGTCCAGGGTCTGGAAGGTGAAGGGCGTGTCGGCCGGGATGCGGGCCAGGAAGCTGGTGTCGGGTTCGCCGGTGGGGTCGAGGACCGGGCTGCCGTCGGCGCTGAACTTGCGCAGGGGGATCTCGCCCAGGACGCGCATCCGCTCGTTGGCCACGTTGACGAAGTGCACTCCTTCGCCGGGGCCGTAGCTGCGATGGCCATGCCCTTCCAGGGCCACCAGCCGCACCGCCCAGATGTCGTCGCTGCTGTACTTGCCGTCGTCTGAGCCCTGGGTGCTCCAGTTGCTGGAAGGGCCGTTCTCGCTGGTGTTGAAGGGATCCAGACCCTCGTAGGCCTTGACGCCCCAGCCCGGGAAGCTCTCCCGCTTGCCGAAGCTACTGGTGCCGATGAGCCCGTAGGGCGTGCCCGCCGGCAGCTCCGGGCGCAGGGCGCCGTCGTTGGGCAGCCAGGGCAGCCGGGCGGGCGCGTCCACGCCGTGGACGGCGCGGTAGGGCACGACGGCACGTGGCCAGGCCTCGTTGTAGGCGGGGTCGTTCTTGAGCAGGATCAGTTGATCCGGGCCGCGCAGGGCCTGGCCGCCGTCGATGTCGGCGGCGCGCACCAGGTACAGGCCCGCGTCGTAGCGCGGCAGGGTGGTCGGTCGGTCCAGATCGTTGGCCGGACCGCCGGTCCACACCACCAGCAGGTCGCCGCCGGGCGCGGCCGAGGGCAGGGTGAACTTGCCCACCCGCGGGCCGCCGCCCTTGGGCACCGGCGCGGCCTCGTCCTGGGGATGGGTGAAGGGCGTGATGGCGCGGAAGCCCTTGGGCGTGAAGGGCATGCGGAAGGGGTAGGGGAAGCCGCCGCCCACGGTCTGGTCGATGGGCGGGTTGGAGGCCAGGGCGGCCGGGTAAAAGCGCGGCCCGCCGCCGGGAGCGGCCAAGGGCAGGCGGAAGAGGGCTCCGAAGCCGTTGTTGTTGAGGTTGTAGTAGTCGACCACCACCACGTCCCCGTCGGAGACCTGGGTCATGAAGTGGAAGGCCTGGGCGTCGTGGAAGGCCGAGACCAGGGGCTCCCAATAGCGGCCGTCGGGGTAGATGGTCCAGATGCCCCACAGCCGCTGGTCGCGCAGGCCTTGGGCCTCGTGGCTGCTGAACATCACCCGGCCGTCGGCAAGAGGCGTGGGATGCAGGGCGCTGCTGAGGGTGAGCGGGGCGATGGGCGTCACGTTGCCGCCGTCCTGGTCCATCACGTAGAGCTGCAAGGAGGGGTTGGTGTAGCCCTTGGGCGGCAGCATCCCGGCGCGGTTGCTGCTGAAGATCACCCGCCCTCCGGCCAGCTCGGCGGGCCCCAGGTTGAAGATGCCGTAGCCCAGGCGGTTGTAGCCCGCCGGCACATCGTTGGGCTGGTAG
>JBGAUA010000241.1:0-240 GCA_044228875.1 Anaerolineae bacterium | reverse complement strand
CGTCTGGAACCACTGGCCCGGGCCCGTGTGCGGTATGAACTCGCCCACCGGTAGAGGGCCTGTGGGCCGCGCCGGATCGTGACCGTGGGTGAGCTTCTCGACCCGCCGCGTGGGCAGGTGCAGGCGGAAGATGTCGGCGCCCACGAAGGGCAGGTCGCGCTGCGTGTTGACCTTGCCCGGGGCGTAGAAGTAGCTGTAGTACACCCACTGGCCGTCGAAGGAGACGAAGGGATCGGTCAC
>JBGAUA010000240.1:0-4270 GCA_044228875.1 Anaerolineae bacterium | reverse complement strand
CGGGGTGCCTGGGGGGGGGTGGTATTGTGGGTTGCCCGCGGCCCCCCCCCCCCCCCCCCCCCCCCGGGGGGGGGGGGGGGGGGGGGGGGGGGCGGGGCGCTACGACACCGTGAACCCCGCTCTAGCCCCCCATCCCCGTCGACAGCCCCCCGCTCTCGTAATGCCGCAGCCCGCGGTAGAAGGTCGCGCCGGCCAGCAGCAGGGCGATCAGCGCCGCCGCGGCCAGTTGCAGGAGGCCGCTCCCCGTGTACTGGCGCACGAAGGCCGCGGGCACCGCGCCGACGAAGGCGGCGGGGATGACCGTCAGGAGGATGAGCTTTGCCGCACCGTCGAAGATGCTCATGGGGTAGGTGGCGAAGGCCAGGATGGCGTTGATGGCCTGCCCGGACAGCGCCGAGGCTGAGCCGATCCAGAAGGTGAGGCTGGCCACCAGCACCAGGAAGCTGATGAAGACGGCCATCGATGCCAGGGAGGCCGCGCCGTAGCGCAGCCAGGCCGCGGGGTCGCCGGGGCCCAGCAGGGCCATGCACAGCAGGCCGGTGAGGATGTCGCCCCAACCGCTGATGCGGCTGCCGGAGGCCAGCACGTGGAGCAGCACCGGGCGCGGCAGCGAGAGGTAGGGGTCCAGGCCGTTCTGTCCGATGATGTCGGCCAGCGAGAGCGCGTTGCCGAAGAGGACCACCCCCAGGCCGAAGCCGGTGGCCGTCATGCCGTAGAGCCCCAACATGTCGCGCATGCCCCAGCCATTGACTTCGGGGAAGCGCTGGAAGAAGAGCAGCCAGAATGCCAGGAAGGCGCCGTTGTTGAGCAGCATGCCCAGCACCTGGCTGATGAAGGAGGCCCGGTACTCCAGGGCGGCGAGCAGGTTCGTCTTCCAGAGGGCAGCCAGGAAGGTTGTCTCGACGCGGAACCGCCGCAGCAGGGACGTCATGGGTCAGCCGCCGTTCACGGCCAGGCGCGTCTGGGCGCGGGCGTAGGCGAGGCGCAGGCAGAGCGCCAGCACCACCAGCCAGGCCAGTTGGCCGCCGAACAGGCGCAGGAAGAGGCCGGCGTCCGGGCTCACGAAGAGCCGTGCCGGCGCCCAGATGGCATGGGCGAAGGGCAGGGCCTGCACCAGCTCGCGCCAGCCGTCCGGCAGGAAGTCCAGCGGCAGCAGGACGCCGCCCAGCACCAGGATCAGCTTGCTGTAGATCCACTCGAAGGCCGCCACGTCCTCCACCACGAAGGCCAGGAGGCCGATGAGCGCGGCCATGCAGAAGTCGATCAACCAGGCGGCCACCACGGCGGCGGCGGCGAGGGGCCAGCCCCAGAGGGGTGGCGGCGGGCCTTCCGCCAGCCATACCACCAGGCCACCGAGGGCGAAGGTGACGCCGCCGCGGGCGAGGGCGTCGCCGATGCCGACAGCAGCCTGGTAGCCCAGCCAGTTGAAGGGCCGCGCCAGCTGGTAGGCCACCGAGCCGTCACGCACCGCCCGGGCGATCTCGGTGGACACCCGCGGCTTGGAGAGCATGATGGTCTCCGCCAGCACCAGGTACCACAAGGTGTCGGAGAGGCTCAGACCCTGTACCCGGCTCTGCCCCGCCCCGGCGTAGGTGGCCCTCCAGAGGTGGATGAAGACCCACATGAAGATGACGATGGCCAGGGAGCGCAGGGCCAGATCGGCGGGGAAGGCCAGGCCGTGCGCCAGCTGCGTGCGCAGGACCGCGGCGTACTTGGCCGGCCCCGCGCGCCAGAAGCGCCGCGCGCCACCGCGCCCGGCCGATCGGCTCATGCGCCCTTGCCCCCGGCAGCCTCGCCCGTCCCCCCGACCTCGGCCACGGCGTCCTCCGCCACCTGCTCGTAGATGGTGCGGATGATCTCCTCCAAGGCGGGGTCGGAGATGGTGATGTCCTCCACCTCGCCCAATCGGCCGATGCGCTCCAGCACCTCGGCGATGTTGGTGCGCGCGGTGTCCACCTTGAGTTTGAGCCCATAGCCCCCGCCGCCGGCTTTGACCAGCTCGGTGCCGGGGATGGCCACCTCATCCGTGACCGGCTCGATGAAGCGGACGCTCACATCCTTCTCCGTCAGGTAGCGACGCTTGAGTGCGCTGAGGCGGTCCTCGTAGACGATCTGGCCGTGGTTGACGATGATCACCCGCTTGCAGAGGGCCTCGATGTCGCCGGCGTCGTGACTGGTGAGCAGCACGCCGACGCCTTCCTCGGCGTTCATGCGCTTGATCATGTCCCGGATGCGCTGCTTGGCCACGGGGTCCAGGCCGATGGAGGGCTCGTCCAGCAGGATGAGCTTGGGCCGATGCAGGAGAGAGGCGGCCACCTCGCAGCGCATGCGCTGCCCCAGCGAAAGCTTGCGCACGGGTGTCTCCAGCAGGTGCTCGATCTCGAAGGCCTCCGCGAGCTTGGCGATGCGCCGCCGCGTCTCGGCTGGATCCAGCTCGTAGATCCGTCCGAAGAGCTGGAAGGTGTCGACGGCCGGCAGATGCATCCACAGCTGGGAGCGCTGCCCGAAGACGGTGCCGATGTGGTAGGCCAGCTTTCGCCGCTCGGTCCAGGGGACGAAGCCCAGCACCCGCGCCTGACCGCTCGTGGGATGCAGGATGCCGGTGAGCATCTTGATGGTGCTGGACTTGCCCGCCCCGTTGGGCCCGATGAAGCCCAGCAGCTCGCCCTCCTCCATGCGGAAGGAGAGGCCGCGCACGGCGTCCACCACACCCATCCGCGGACGCCACAGCGCGCGCAGGCTGCCGCCGAGGCCGGCGGCCTTGTGCTTCACGCTGAACTGCTTGCGCAGGTCCTGGACTTCGATGGCGGCCATGGTGGGTCTCTTGGTCGGTATCGCGGGGGGCGATGCGGGCGGCAAAGGGGTGGAAGTGAGAACGCGGGGGAGGCGGCGGGCGATACGGGGGCGGGCCATGCTAGGATCGGGTCCATGGACCTGGACCGGGCCGCCCTGCCGCGCGCCTTCTTCGCCCGCGACGCCTGCACGGTGGCGCGTGATCTGCTCGGTCGGCGGCTGCTGGCCGTCGTGGATGGCCGACTGGCGAGCGGGCTGATCGTGGAGGCGGAGGCCTACTGCCAGGGCCCGGAGCCCGACCTGGCCTGCCACGGCGCCAAGAGCGGCGGCCGTCCCACAGTGCGCACGGCGCCGATGTTCGGGCCCGCGGGCCATGCCTACGTCTACTTCACCTACGGCATGCACTGGATGTTCAACGTGGTGACGGGCGAACAGGGCCAGGCCTCGGCGGTGCTCATCCGCGCCCTCGCGCCGGAGGCGGGCCTCGACGCGATGCGCTCCAGGAGGGGCGCCGGCGTGGTCGAACGCGACCTCTGCCGCGGCCCGGCACGCCTGGCGCGGGCCCTGGGGATCGACGGGTCCCTGAGCGGCTTGGACCTCTGCCTGGTGGAGGATGCCGCGCGTGGCGGGGCCGGAGGCGGAGGCGACGGTCCACGCATACGCGATGGCTTGGGGGACCGCTCCGGACTGACCGCTCGGATCTGGCTGGAGGCGGGCCAAGCACCGCCCGCGGACCGCATCCGCCAGGGCCCACGTATCGGCCTGGGCCAGACGCCGGAGCCCTGGCTGTCGATGCCCTGGCGCTACTGGCTGGACGGGGATCGGTTTGTGTCGGGCGCTAGGGCGTGACATACTGGCCCACGACGATGCCACCTGGATGACTTGATGAGAACTAGGAGCGCAGGATGATCAGGATGGTTTCTGGAAAGGAGCGCGGCGGCGCTGTCGCCGCCCTCGTCATGCTGTCGATGGCCGCGGGCGTCTGGCTGGGATCTCGCGGGAGGACGGAGGTGGTGGCGGCGCCACTGGCTCCGGACCAGGCTGTGGTAGCGCGGATGGCGGCCGCCCAGGTGTGGCTGCCGGCGATGGCCGCAAGCCGGGCCGGTTGCACCGGCAACTTGGTGATTCAAGCCTTGTCCCCGAGGGCGCAGAAAGCCGTGCTGGTGACCTGGGGCGAGAGTGGACTCTGTCCGCCGAACGCCGCGGGACCGGTGCACGTCGAATGCAGCGGCCTGCTCTACCCGGGCTCCAGTTGGATCATGCAAGGGGACCAACTGGCTGCCGGCAGCAGGAGCGGGACCCTGTACAGCTTCGCCGATCTGCCGGCCATCGCCAGCCTGGACGCTCCTGGCTACGGGCCAGGTGTTCACGATGGAACCGCGGACACGATGTGTGAAGCCCCCTTCCTCTGGGTCAAGGGCGATGCCGCGGAGTATCGGCGCTTCCAACAAGCCTTCCTCGCCGCCGGCCCATATCG
>JBGAUA010000023.1:0-30998 GCA_044228875.1 Anaerolineae bacterium | reverse complement strand
GATGAGATCGCGGATGTAGGCGTCCAGGCGCCGGCGAGCGGCCGGCGCGCCCCAGGTTCCCGGCAGGAGCCCGCGCTCCACCATCCACAGCGGCGCCAGGAAGGCGCCGGGAGCGGCGAAGGTCTGCACCAAGGTGGCGAGGTCGCGGTCGATGGCGTTCTCGGCGTCGGCCCCCACCTGGTGCGAGAAGAGGCATCGCGCCACGATGGCCCGGGTGAGGTGCACCATCGCCTCGGCCATGTCCAGGGTCCGGCCCTCCCGCCAGGACGACGCGTGAGCCGCGGACAGCTCGGTCATCACCGCGGTGTGGCGCCGCATCGCGTCGCGGTGGAAGGCGGGCATGATCAGCCGGCGCTGGCGCTCGTGGAGGGCGCCTTCGCTGGTCAGGAGGCCCTGCCTCAGGAGGACGGCCGCGTTGTCCAGACCCCGCCCCTTGCGGTAGCGGCGGTGGTCGGTCTCCAGGATGCGCTGGATCAGGTCGACATCGCTGACCAGGTAGACCGCGCCGCGGCCGACAGGGATGCGGACCAGGTCCCCATAGGCATCGAAGAGCCGCCGGAAGGCGCCGGCCCGGCCGCCGTCCTCGCCGCCGCGCAAGAGGCGCAGGAGGTTGCCGCGCGGCGGTCCGGGAGGGTGGATGGTGCGCATGGCGGGCTCCAAGTCGGCGCCGGATGGGTGAGGTCCGGAAACGAAGGCGGCGATCGCCGGGAGGGCGATCGCCGCGCTGTCGTCAGTACCCCCGGAGGGATTCGAACCCCCGACCTACTGGTTCGAAGCCAGTCGCTCTGGTCCCCTGAGCTACGAGGGCAAGCTAACGATCTGAGTTTAGGCGGCGCCGTGCGGCCTGGCAAGGATGGCTCGCGCTCCGCCGGCCACCGGCCTCAGCCTCAGCCCGGCTTGCTGTTCATGAGCCCCCGCGCTCCCGCGGCGATCGCCAGCAGGCAGAGCCCCGTGAACAGCAGGCCGCCGGCCGAGGTCAGGTCCAGCTCCGACGGGTAGCGCAAGAGCGCCCCCAAGGCCAGGGCGCCGCGGACGAGGAGCGATCCCTGCGCGGCGCGCTGCCCGCGGGCGTCGCCGGCGCGCGCGCCCAGGAAGGCCACGCCGGCGAAAGCCAGCACCCGCGCGCTGACGGCGCGGCTGGTCAGCGGGGTCAAGGCCCAGGGCCAGGCGTTGAGTCCTGGGGCCAGCAGCAGGATGAGGCCCAAGGCCAGGGACGCGGCCGCCAGGGTCCAGTGCAGCCGGCGACCCGCCGCGCCCCATGGCTGCAGCGCGGGCGGATCGCCGCCGCCCACCCGGGACTGGCGCCAGATCAGCCAGGCGCTGGTCAAGGGCAGGCTGATGTAGACCGCCATCCACAGCCAGCCGGCCAGGGTGGCGCTGGCCGGGCCCGCGCCCAGGTGGAACTTGTCCAGGTGCAGCAGGGTGGCCACCAGGCTGAAGCCGGTGAAGAGGAGCAAGCCCCAGGCGGCGGCGCGGGCATAGGCCCAGACCGGTTCCCGTCTCACGGCCAGGAGCAGGGGGATGTCGCCCAGGTACAGGGCGCCCAGGAAGGCCGCGGTCAGCGGCGACGCGATGGTCCAGGCGAAGAGCCGGTCCGTCTGCGCGGTGAAGACGTAGAGGCTGACGCCGGCCGTGGCCGCCAGGGCGATGGCCGCGGTGAAGAGGTGCCGGGTGGCCGGGAGGGTGGGAGCCGGGGCGGATCGTGTCATGCTGGGCTTCCTCGTGGAGGGGGACGGAAGAGCGGCTCGAGGGCGCGGCGTCGCTCCGCGCGATGGCGCGAACGGGCGACGCCGCGATGATAACAGAGCTTGCGGCCGCCCGGTCAACCCGATCATGCCGGATGCCCCCCAAACCCATGATGTTGCCACCGCCCCGTCAAACCTGACCGGCGCCGGTGGTCCGTCTACAATGCCGCCCATGCTCGACCCCCGCGGCCGTCTCCTCCGCCCCGAACTGCTGGTGGCGCTGGCTCTCCTGGCCTTGGCCGTCCTGGCGGTGGGGCCGGGCATGCTGCCGGGACGCACCCCCCTGCCGCTGGACATCCTCGGCCTCTTCGAGCCCTGGCGCCTGGAATGGCCTGACGCGGCCAACCCGGTGGTCGGCGACGCGGTGCTGCAGTTCTCGTCGCGGGTCTTCATGGCCGACAGCCTCAAGGGCGGGCACCTGCCCCTCTGGAACCCCACGGTGATGGCCGGGCATCCGCATGCGGGCGACACCCACAGCTCGCCCTTCTACCCGCCGCTGCTCTTCCTGTCCTGGTGCTGCAGTCCCTTGACCGCCTATCGCCTCCAGCTGCTCTTGCAGATGTGGCTCGCCGGTTGGTTCATGTGGCTGTGGATGCGCGCCCTCCAGCTGGGGCGCCTGCCCGCCGCCGCCGCCGCGACGGCCTGGATGCTGGCCGGCGTGCAGCAGATCTGGCTGCTCTTTCCGCCCTTCCCCGGCACGCTCTGCTGGTTGACCGCCGTGCCCGCGGCCTGGGAGACGGCGCGGCGGACAGGCAGCCGGCGCGCCGTCGCCGGCGGAGCGCTGGCGATAGGCATGGCCATCACGGCCGGACAGCTGCAGTTCTTTCTCTACGGTGCGCTGCTGCTGGGGGTCTACGGCCTGGCGCGCCTGGCCATGGGAGCGCTCATGTCGCGGCGCGCCGGACTACGCTCGGGCCTGGTCATGGCCGGGCTGGGTCTGGCCCTGGGCGCCGTCCACGTGCTGCCGGCCTATCAGGTGGCGCTGGACACCATCCGCCCGCCCTTCGACTGGGAGTCGCTGCGCCAGACGGGCCTGCCTTGGCGGCAGTTGGTGACCCTCCTGGCGCCCTGGTTCATGGGGCATCCCGGCCGTGGCGACTACCGTGGCGCCCAGAACGCCAGCGAGCTGATGGCCTACGTGGGCCTGGTCCCGCTGCTGGCGGTGCTGACGGCCCTGTGGATCCGCCGCGACCGGCCGGCGGCGCTCTTCACCGGACTGGCCGCGGCGGTGCTGGCCGTCGCCCTGGCCACCCCCTTGGCCTGGCCCTTGGCCCACACACCCTGGCTGCAGCGCTTCGGCCTCATGCGTTGGCTGGCGCTCTGGCCCCTCGTGGCCGCGCCGCTGCTGGCCCTGGCCCTGGACGCCGCCGCGGCGGAGCCGGCGGCGGCGCGGCGCTTGCATAGCGGGGTGACCGGCGCCGCCGTCACCCTGGCGGCCATCCTCCTGGTGGCCGCCCGCCTGGACCCTGAGGGCGCCGGCGAGCTGCCGGTGGCCTTGGGCTGGCTGGCCGCCTCGGCCCTGGCCCTGGCGGCGTGGGTACGGCGACCGGCGTCCATGCCGCGCAAGGCGGCATTGCTCGCCCTGCTGGCCGCGGACCTCTTGGCAATGGGCCGCGGCTATGTGCCGTCGGCGCCGCAGGGGGATGCGTTCCCGCTCCTCGCGCCGCTGGACCGACTGGTCGCCGAACGGCAGAACCAGCCCTTCCGCATCGTCGCCTTCCAGGGTGGTGTGATCGCCCTGGGTCCGTCCGTGCCGCCTTCGCTGGGCCTGGACGAGATCGGCGGCTATACCTCGTCGGTGCGCGAGAGCTACCGCCGCTTCCTGGCGGCCCTCAGCCGCCCCAGCGACAATGGCTCCCTGGCCCAGAACCCCAACATGGTCACCTTGGGCGACGCCGCTCCGCTGCTGCTGCGTCTGCTGAACGTGCGCTATGTCGTGGCCGCCCACGACCTTCCTGCCTGGGAGCTTCCTCTGGACGCCGAGGCCGCCTGCAGGCGGACGCGCCCCTTGGCCGCGGGCGAATCGCTGGGCGTCATGGTGCATCCCTGGGCCGACGGCTTCAACCGCGTCGACCTGGCGGTACGCGCCGGCGGTCCTGTGGCGGTGCATGTGGTCGAGCGCCCCGGTGACGCGGCGCATCTGGCCTACGGCGAGCTCCCGGCCGGGGACGGGCCGACCCGCAGCCTCTACTTCGAGCCCGTCGCGGAGAGCGCCAACCGCAGCTTCCATGTCTTCGTCGATCGACCCACGGGCGCCGCCGGGCCGGCACCGGAGGTCTGCCTGGATGGCGCGGGCCCGGCGCTGGGGCTGGGCGCCGCCGCGGCGCCCTATGACCTGACCTTCGGGGCCAACGGACTGAAGGTCTACCGGGCGCCGGAGCCCTATGGCCGCGCCTGGCTGGTCGATGCGGCGGAGACCGCCCCCGACCTCGCCGCCGTCCTGGATCGGCTGTCCCGCGGGCAGTTGGATCCGGCGCGCCTTGTCCTGTTGGAGGCGTCGCATGTGGCCGACCAGGGGATCGAGCCCGCAGCGCTCCCGACCCTCGGTTCGGTGCCGGCCGCGCCGCCGCGGATTCGCGACGAGGGCCCCAACCGGCGGCGCATCAGCCTGCCGCCGGAAGCCGCTGGCTGGCTGCTGGTCTCCGAAGCCTGGGACCCCGGCTGGCGGGCCGAGATCGACGGGCGGCCGGCGCCGGTGCTGCGTGGCGACGGCGCCCTCATCGCGGTGCCTCTCGGGACCGCTGGTGCCCGCGAGGTGCTGCTGCGCTACCGGCCCGTCTCGGTGGTGGCCGGGTCGCTGATCAGCCTCGTCGCGCTCGTGGGGCTGATGGCGCTCCTGCCGCGATCCCGGCGCGGCGCGGCGACGGGTTCCCGCGTCAGCGGGTAGGCTCCTCGGTCGGCGCCTCCGGCGCCTCGAGCCAGGGCAGCCAGATGAGGCCGCGCGGTCGGCGTGTGGCGGTGGGGGTGAAGGTGGGCAGGGAGATCCCGCTCCGGGTGGCGGTGGCCGAGGCCGGGGGCGTCGCCGTGGCCGCTCGGGTGACCGTCGCCGAGGGCGTGGGGGTCCCGCTGGGGGTGGCGCTCTGGGGCGGCTGGGTCGGTCGCAGGGTCGGCGCCGGAAGGGCGGCGGAAGGCTCCCAGATCAGGCGGAGCCGGTCGATGTACAGGCCGGCGCCCGGGTCCGTGCCGCCCGGCGCCGTCGCCACCCATTCCAGGCGGCCGACGCTGCCGCGCAAGTCATAGACCTGGCGGGGGTCGGCGATGTCCGCCAGGTTCATCAGGTCCAGGATGCGCTCGGGGAAGGTCCAGACGCCGGAGCTCCCGGTGGCGGCGAAGACCGGTGCGCGGCGCAGGCTGCCGTCCGATCCGGTCGCCAGGTAGTTGATCACCAGGCCGTTGCCGTCGCCCGCCGGCAGCTTCATCCACACCTCGAAGGCCAGCTCCAGGCGGCTTGCCAGCCGGGCGTTGCGCAGGTCGAGGTTGAGGACCGCCCGAGTCACCGACCCGAGCGGCGCGCCGGCGCCGCAGGGTTGGGTGATGGCGCCGATGCGCCCGCCAAAGGCCCAGAGGGCCTTGGACCCCGATCGCGCCTGGCAGGCGCTGGGCCACCAGCCGGGCACCGCGCCCGCAGGCCGGGCCGGGTCCAGCTGCCAGAGCAGCGGGTCGGGCCATTGGGGATCCTCGAAGTCGTCCAGGAGGACCACCGCGGCGGTGCGCGACGGGCTCTTCGGACCGACGTCCGCCGCGGCGCGGCGCGAGGCGAGCGCCGGTGCCGCGGCGAGCGCCAGGAAGAGGACGGTGCAGGCGATTCGGCGGGGAGTGGCCTGGGGCATGGTGACGGTTCCTGGGCGGTGGTCTGAGGAGAACGCGCCTGTAGAACGCCGGCCGCGGGGTGGATGCTATGGGCAAGTAGCCCGGCTGTGCCCGTATCGCACCACACCGGACTTTGAGAGCAGCCGGTGGGTGTGCTGGGTCTCGAATCCATCACTGGCCGCGAGGTCATGCCACCGCTACCCTCACGCTACTTGGAGCTGCGGTGCTAGCGCTCCAGCCAGGGGAGGTGGATGATGTGCCGGTCGTCGACGGCCGTGCCGGGCGCGGTGGCGGTGGGCAGCGGCGGGACCGGGGTCGCCGAGGGGCTGAGCTGAGGGGTCCCGGACGGGACAGGTCCCGAGGTCGGTGAAGGCGTCACCGTAGGCGGCCCGGTCGACGGGCTGGGCTCCGCCACCGGCGCGGTCGGGCTGGGCCCTGGCGCTTGCGGTTCGCCCAGCTTGACCACGAAGGCGTCCCCGCTGCCGCCGTTCTCCGGCCAGATGCCCGCCACGGTGCCTCGGCCGTCGCCGTCCGGAAAGCTGTCCGCCCCGGATTCGGTATCGCCCACCACGTAGAGCCCGCCGGCCGGGTCCAGGTCCACCCAGAAGGCCTGCTCGTACTGCGCGCCGCCGATGTAGCCGGCATGCACCAGGTTGGCGACGGGATCCGGGTCGGAGGGGTCGGCCTTGACGCGTGCCACGAGGCCGTCGCCCGCGCCCACGGTGGCGTCGTTGTAGGTCAGGTCGGGGCCGCCGACCACCGGCAGCGAGTCCTCTGCGGAGTCGGTGTAGCCGACGATGATCAGCTCGCCGTCCGGCGTCACGGTGGCGCCCGATCCGGCGTCATCGCCCTTGCCGCCCAGGTAGCCCAGGTAGACGTAGGCCTCGCCGTCCGGCGCCACCTTGGCCGCCAGGGCGTCCAGCTTGCCGTTGGGCGTCAGGTCCGGCCCGAGCTTGACACCCAGGCTGAGCGGGGGGGAGTTGGTCTCACCGCTGAAGTAGACCGCCCCGGCCCGGTCGACGCCGATCCCGTTGCCGTGCTCCTCGCCGTTGCCGCCGGCGTAGCCGGCCCAGGCGAGGCTCTTGCCGTCCGGCTTGACCTTGGCCACGAAGGCGTCCCAGAAGCCACCGAAGCTGCGGTCGGGCCCTCGCAGGGAACCGAAGCCGTCGCCGTCCGGAAAGCTGTCCTGGCGGGAGCGCGTCATGCCCGACACGTAGAGGTTGCCCGCATCGTCGAGGGCGATGTGGCCCGCGGTGACAAAGACGTCGGCCGTGCCCGGGATGTCGAAGACCCCGATGTCATGGTCCGCGCCGCCGATGTAGCCGGCGTAGACCATGTTGCGGGCCGGCTGCCGGTCGTCGGGCTGGGCGCGGATCTTGGCCACGAAGCAATCCGTCTCGCCGTTGAAGGTCTCGTCCGGGCCCCCATTCACCGGGAAGCTGTTCTCGTCCGACTGCGCCACGCCTTCGAGGAAGGCCTGGCCGGCGGCGTCCACGCGGATGCCCTCGGCCAGGTCCACCTCCGCGCCGCCGACATAGCCCAGGTAGACCGGCTTGCCGGCGGCGTCCAGCTTGCCCACCAGGCTGTCGACGTTGCCGTTGTAGGTGAGGTCCGGGCCCATGAGCACCGGCAGGGTGGCCTGGCCGGAGTCGGTGGCGCCGCCGAAGTAGGCCTGCCCGGCCTCGTCCACGTCGATGTCGTAGCCGGCGTCGTAGCTGTCGCCGCCGAGGATGGTGACGTAGCCCAGGCTGGTCCCGTCCGGGTTCACCTTGACCACGTAGGCGTCCAGATCCTCGTCCTCGTCGGATACTTCGCCGGTGATGTAGGCGGCGCCGCTCGGGTCCACGGCAATTCCCAATCCGCGGTCCGCGCCGGGCAGGCCCCACTGGCCGGCGTACACGAAGCCGATGGCCTGGACGGTGGTCGGGGCGTCGCGAGGACCGGCCGGTGTCGCCGCTACGGCGCGCAAGGCAGGACGCCCGTCGGCGGCTGCTGCGAGGTCCAGCCCCCGCCAGTCGGCCACCCGTCCGAAGGGGAGTTCCAGCAGGACGCCGCCGGATGCCGTGACCGACGACGCTCCGCCGTCCACCGCGATGCTGGCGGCGGCCAGATGCGCTGAGGACATTGCCCGCAGGGTCAGCGCCAGGCCGCGGGCATCGGTCTCCACCAGCAGGTCGACGCCTTCCCAGAGGTCCTCGTAGATCAGCCCCGTGGCGCAGGGTCGGTCCAGCTCCCATTGGGACGCTGGCCCGCGCAGCTTGTGGAAGCGCGTGGGCAGCCAGCCGAGCGCGCGCGGGCTCACGCGCCTGGCCCCCGTGAAGGACCAGCGCTGCCGGGCGGTGGGCTGCGCGGCGGGGACCACCAGACTGCCCAGCGGATCGCCGTCCGCTCCCCGCCGGAAGCGCAACCCGTCGATCCCCGGTCGCGGTCCGGAAGGGGCCGGCGGCCGGGGGCCGAACTGCGTTATCGTGATGCCCTGTTCGTCGAAATCCAGGCGCGCCGCCTGGCCGAAGGCGGTGAAGGCCGGGCCGGCCCCCGCGCCGCGGGCGACGAGGAGCGGGGCCGGCGCGGGGGCCGCCGCGAGGCCCGGGGCGGCGTCCGGCGCCGCCCAGGCTGCCGATTCGGCGCCGAGGCCCGCCGGGGCGGACGTGGCCAGGATGACGGCACCGGCCAGGCCGGCGGCTGCGGTCTTGAGCGGCGTCAGGCATCGTCGGAGGACACGGTTGGTCAACATGGTCACCCTCGCTGGTCGGTAGGCGTCGATCTCCGCCGCGCCGCGGCCCTTTGCTGGAGCCGCGTCCCGGCCAGTGTAGCCCGATGGCATCGGTCAGGCAATCGCGCTCCCCTGTGATACAATCGCCGGACTCAGCCCGCAGCCGCAGCCTCCGCCCGCGCAGGTTCGCCATGCTCAAGAAGGTGCTCATCGCCAACCGCGGCGAGATCGCCGTGCGTATCATCCGGGCCTGCCACGAGTTGGGCTTGGAGACGGTTGCCGTCTACTCGGAGGTGGATCGCAACGCCTTGCATGTGCGCCATGCCGGGGAGGCCTACCTCATCGGCCCGGCGCCGGCGGCGGAGAGCTACCTCCGCGGAGACCGCATCATCGAGGTCGCCGTCAGGAGTGGCGCGGACGCGATCCATCCGGGCTACGGCTTCCTGGCCGAGCGGGCCGAGTTCGCCGAGGCCGTCGGCGCCGCGGGCCTGACCTTCGTCGGTCCGCCGCCGTCCGCCATCCGGGCCATGGGTGACAAGGTCCAGAGCCGCATCCGCATGATCGAGGCCGGCGTGCCCCTGGTGCCCGGCACGGCCAAGGGCCTGCGCGACCAGGATGCCGCGGCCGCGGCCGAGGAGATCGGCTTCCCCTTGCTCATCAAGGCCTCCGCCGGCGGCGGAGGCAAGGGCATGCGCCGCGTGGACGGGCCCGAGACGCTCCTGGCCAGCCTTGAGGCGGCCCGTCGCGAATCCCTCAAGGCCTTCGGCGATGACACGGTCTACCTCGAGCGCCTCGTGGAGGGCGCGCGGCATATCGAGATCCAGGTGCTGGCCGACACGCAGGGCAACGTCATCCACCTGGGCGAGCGCGAATGCTCCCTGCAGCGCCGGCATCAGAAGGTGCTGGAGGAATGCCCCTCGCCGGTGATGACCGCCGAGCTGCGGGCGGCCATGGGCGCGGCGGCGGTGGCGGCGGCCAGGGCGGTGGGCTATGTCAGCGCCGGCACGGTGGAGTTCCTCGTCGACAAGCAGGGCCGATTCTACTTCCTGGAGATGAACACCCGCCTTCAGGTGGAGCATCCGGTGACCGAGATGGTCACCGGCGTGGACCTGGTCAAGCACATGCTGCGCATCGCCGGCGGCCGCCCCCTGCGGCTGCGACAGGAAGACATCACCTGGACGGGCCATGCCATCGAATGCCGCATCAACGCGGAGGACCCTTTCAGCAACTACCTGCCCTCCACCGGTCGCATCACCTCGGTGGTCGAACCCACTGGGCCGGGGGTGCGCATCGACTCGGCCATCTACGAGGGAGCGGAGGTCTCGCTGTACTACGACCCCATGCTGGCCAAGCTGATCGTCCACGGCAAGGACCGGCCGGAAGCGATGATGCGCATGCGCCGCGCCCTCAGCGAGTACCATATCGCGGGGGTGAAGACCTCCATCCCGCTGCATCAGCACCTGGTCAACACGACCCAGGTGCTGGCCGGCAACTACGACACGCATTATCTGGAAGAGCAGTTCCGGATGGAGCGCCCGGACGACGGGGCGCGGGAGCGGGTGGCGGCCATCGTGGCCACCCTTCTGGCCCACCGCAGTCGCGGCGACGTCATCAACCGTCTGGCGCCGGTGGGCAGCCAGGTGGAGTGGAAGCTGTATGGTCGCCGCGCCGGCCTGCGGCGCTTGTGAGGCGGGGGAGCGGAGCATGAAGTACATCGCCACGGTCGACGGTGTGGACCATGAGATCGAGGTGGATCGGGCCGGTGAGTTGACCGTGGACGACGTCGCCCTGGTCACCGACCTGCGCGCCATCGACGGGTCCAGCTATTCCCTGCTGCTGGACAACCGGAGCTACCAGGTGTTCGCCGAGCGCCAGGCCGGCCGCTACGTGATCATGATCGATGGCGACCAGTTCGTGGTCGAGGTGGAGGACGCTCGCCTCAAGCAGCTGCGCGCCATGGGCGGGGCGGCGCACGAGGAGACGGGCGGCGCTTCGGTGGCGGCGCCCATGCCCGGCCTGGTGGTCAAGGTGCTGGTCTCGCCCGGCGACACGGTGGCGGTCAACCAGGGCCTGTTGATCCTGGAAGCCATGAAGATGGAGAACGAACTGCGCAGCCCGCGCGCCGGCGTGGTGCGCCAGATCAACGTGGTGGCCGGCCAGACGGTGGCCCAGGGCGACCTGCTTGTGCGTGTCGACGAGGCGGAGGCGTGACGGGCGCCGCGGCCGGCGCCCTGGAGCTGGCCATCGTCTTCGACGGCGGGAGCCTCGGCAACCCGGGCAAGGGCTACGGCTCCTTCCGCATCCGCCCGCCGGGCGGCGACTGGGAGCCGGCGGTGCGCCTGGAGTACGGCGACGGGGTGACCAACAACGAGGCGGAGTACCGCAGCCTGCTGGGGGCGATGGAAGCCGTGGCGCGACGATCGCGGGACCCCGCCGCTCTCAGCGTCCTGGTCTTTGGCGACAGCCAGCTGGTCCTGCGCCAGCTGCAGGGTGCCTGGAAGGTCAAGGCGGAGAACCTGCGCCCGCTATGGGAGTCCACGCGGGCGGCGGCGGCTCGCTTCAAGTCGGTGCGCTACCAGTGGCAGCCGCGGGCGAAGTCGGTGGCCCTGCTGGGGCATTGACGCGCTGATCGACGAGACAGCGAATCCGCGAGACAGAGGAGATTCGATGATACGGCCTGGACGCGTAGCCGGTGGCTCGCGCTTGGGCCGCGAATCCGCGAGACAGAGGAGATCGATTCCGTGCGTATCAATCGCATCGACCACCTGGCCCTGGCGGTCGATTCCATCGACGCCGCGCTACCCTTTTTCACCGAGGTGCTGGGCCTGCAGGTCACGAACACGGATGTGGAAGAAGGCCAGGGCGTGGTGGTGGCCTTTCTCCCGGTGGGCGACAGTGAGATCGAGCTGATCGAGCCGGTAGACGACGACTCCGGCGTGGCGCGTTTTCTCCGCGGGCGAGGCCCGGGCATGCACCACATCTGCCTGGAGGTCGACGACATGGACGCCGCCCTGGAGCGACTGAAGGCCCACGCGGTGCGCCTGATCGACGACCAGCCGTACATCGGTACGGGTGGTCGGCGCATCGTCTTCATCCACCCCAAGGCGGCGCACGGCGTGTTGGTGGAGCTGTACGAGAAGCTGCCGGACAGCAACGGCACGCATGGCGGCAACGGCCGAGGCTATTTCGCCGGCCGCCTGCCCGGCCGCGAGGAACTGCGCGCCAACCTGCAGGAGCTGCGCCAGACCATGGTGGCCCGCGGGCGGGTGATGGCGGCGGGGACGCGCGGGTTCTGGGGGGGGTTGCGCAAGGGGCGCTGAGGAAAGCCCCTTGTGCCGGTGGTCTTCCCGGTCGCCCGTGACGCCCGTCCGGCCGTCTGTCCGAAGTCATGCGGGACAACACAGGGCCCGGCATCCCGATGGATGCCGGGCCCTGATCGTCGTTGAATGCTCCGGGACCCAATCGGCCCCGGGCGCCGCTATCGGGCGGTCCTGACGAGCGGGTCGGCCGGTCGTCACATCGCCAACCCGTCCCTACTCCCCCAATGCCCCGTTCAGCAGCAGCGCCGGCAGCAGCACGCGCCCGCCTTCGGGCACCTGTGTCGGCGCCGCTGCCGTCGGTGTGGGTTCCACCGCCGTGGCACTGGGCGTCTGTCCTGGGCGGATCGGTGTTCCCGTCCCGGGTCCGGGGGTGGGACGGCTGGGGGTGCCCGTGCCCGGACCGGGCGTCATGCCGCCCGGGGTCGCCGTGACGCGTGGCCGCGCGGTGGGCGTGGGCAGGCTCGGGTCCGGCCAGCTGGGCAGGAGCACCGAGCCGCTGACGCTCAGCGGCCCCGCCAGCATCAGCGGCGTGCGCGGGCCTGGAACCACTGTGGTGCGGTGCTCGATGGCCACCACGCCCAGGAGGGTGCCCGGGATGCGCTGGCCGCGGACGAGCGCCGTGCCGCGGAAGCCGTCCGGCAAGGTCTCGGCGACGCCCGGGGTGGGCGTTGCGCCGCCGTTGTTGATGCCGCGCTTGATGGCCTCCTGCGTGTCCAGGAAGGCCACCGGGTTCGTGGCTCGCTCGACGCCGGACAGGACCAGGTTGCCTGCCTCGTCGTAGAAGTCGATGGTGACGATGTTCTCCGGATGCGGCGCCTGCAGGTTCATGATGGTCAGGTAGGTGCTGACCCGGTCCGGTCCGTGGTTCTTCTTGACATCCGGGACCACGGCGACCAGGGCGCCGTTGCCGTCCACCCTGTCGATGCGCGCGCGGAAGAGCTGGCCCTCGACGGGCAGGGTCATGCCTGGGTAGGCGATGATGCCCTCCGCCGCACGGATGATCATGGTGCCCGCCAGAGGGCCGAAGTCCGGCAGCTCGGCGCTGGTGGCCTCGGCGCGCAGGCTCAGGTAGGGCGGGCGCTGCTGTCCGCCGCCGCGGCCTGTTGTCGGCGGGATGGTGCCTGCCAGGGCCTGGATGTCATAGCGCCGCGTGGCCCCGGCACAGAGGGTCTCCGGATCGTTGTACAGGCGCTGCACGGCACCGTTGCCGTCATACATCGTCAGGGAGACCTTGACCGTCGCCGTGATGTGCAGGTTGGTGATGAACAGCTCGGAGGCCTGATCGGTCATCGGGCCGACCGCGATCGGGAAGGCCAGCGGCGACCCGGTCGCCGCCTGGCTGATCGGGGCGGCCAGACGGTAGCCGCCCTTGGCCTCGGTCATCTCCAGGCCCACCGCCAGATCCGAGGCCGGCGGCTTGTCGCGAGCGCTTCGGCCCAAGGTCAGGCCGCCGGGCTGATCGCCCAGGTCGGGCCGGAGGTCTCGCGCGTCGTAACCGCCAACGTCCAGGTTCTGCACCTGCGCCGGTCGGCAGTCCGCCGCCTTCACGCTGGCCGGCCCCTGGCGCAAGGCCGCCGGGTTGCAGTTGGCACCGCTGTTGAAGACACGCAGCCGCTGCCCCTGCCGTGCGCTGGGCACCGCCGCCAGGCCGCGCAGGGCTTCCATGCGCTGACCCAGGACATTTGACGGCAGGCCGGTCTGGCCCACCAAGGTCAGGCGCTGCGCGCCCTGCTGATCCGACAGCAATACGGCCACAGGTTCGCCGCGCCGGGCGGCGTGCGTCTCGCGCTCCCAGGCGGCCAGGGTCGTCTGTCCGCTGCGAACCGCCTGGAAGGCGCCGCAGGGGTCCGGCACCTGGGCGGCGTCCAGACTGAAGACCAGGACTGAGCTGTCCTGGCCGCTCAATGGCAACTCCGCGGTCGCCCAGCGCGCCAGGCTCTTGTGGCAGGTGACGGCCTTGATCCGGGAGGCTTCCGTGCCCACCTCGCAGCGTGGGCTGCCCGACGGCGCCAACTCGACCGCGATCACATGCGTCGCCTTCCAGCCTACATTGGTCACGCGCAGGACGCCCGGCTTGCCGGTGCCTCCGGCCAGGGGCAGGACATGGCGGGTGCCATAGCTGCGCAGGGTCGCCTCGTCCAGGCCGCCAGGCGGATTGCGCTGGGCCCGCGCCGCCGGCGTTCGATCCGCGAGTCCCAAGACCAGGGCGGCGACGAAGACCGTCAGCAGGCCCGTCCAACTTCGACGATTCATCGGTGGATTCCTTTCGTGGCGGCCCTCTGGCAAGGGTCCTGGCGCGGTGGGCGATGGCAGGGCATCGACCGCTTGTGCGTGGGATAAACGCAGGTCGGCGACACTGCGTTCGACGTGTAGGCGCTCAAGATGTGACCGCTGTGTTGCGTTGATGGAGCAGGCGCAGGCCGTGCAGGGTGAGCCAAGGATCCTTGATGGGTGGGTTCGCGACCAGGTCCAGGATCGCGGCGGCGGCGGCCAGGTCGCCGGTGGCCACCACCGTCGCCCGACCTCCCAAGGCGGTCTGGGCCGCTTCGAGCAGTCCATCCACCAGTCCGGCGTAGCCGAAGACCAGTCCGCTGCGCAGGCCGCTTTCCGTGTCGGCGCCGATCGCCGTGACGGGAGCCGCCAGTTCGACGCGGCGCAGGCGCGCGGTGCGCCGTGCCAGGGCTGCCGCCGCCACATCGATGCCAGGCGCGATCAAGGTGCCCGAGTAGCGACCTTCCGCGTCCACCAGGTCGAGGGTGAGGGCGGTGGCGAAGTCCAGGACGATCACCGGCGCCCGGTAGCGATCCAGAGCCGCAACGGCGTTGGCCAGCCTATCCGGGCCGAGTTCGTGCGGGTTCTCGGTGCGGATCGGCATGCCGCTGCGCAGGCCCGGTCCGACGAAGACGGGCGCCACGTCGAACAGGGTGCTGCAGGCAGCGCCCAAGGCGCGGGAGATATCCGGCACGACGCAGGCCACGATGACCGCGCCGACGGCCGCGGGGACCAGGCCGGCGTCGGCCAGCAGCTGGGCCAGAAGGAGCCGGTGCTCGTCGGCCGTACGCCCCGGATGGGTGCCCACCGACCAGGTGGCCGGTGGCTCGGTCGGTGTCACGCCATCACCTGGGACCAAGGGCCAGACGGCCAGGCTGGTCTGGGTGTTGCTGACGTCGATGGTCAGCAGCAGTCTCGCCGATGGGACGACGCGGCCGGCCATGGCGTGGCGCGCCGTGGCGTCAGCCCGCGCCGCCCGACAGGATGCGCGGCAGGACGATGCCGATCTGGTGGTCGTACTTGCCCTTGCGGTCCTTGTAGGACGTTCGGCATTCGCGTGAACCGCGCAGGAACAGCACCTGGCCGATGCCCTCGTTGGCGTAGATTCGCGCCGGCAGAGGGGTTGTGTTGGAGATCTCCAGGGTGGCGTGCCCTTCCCAGCCGGGTTCGAAGGGGGTCACGTTGAGGATGATCCCGCAGCGGGCATAGGTGCTCTTGCCCAGGCAGACGGTGATGATGTCGCGTGGGATGCGGAAGTACTCCACCGTGCGAGCCAAAGCGAAGGAGTTGGGCGGGACGATGCAATAGTCGTCGGTCTCGATGTCGACGAAGGCGTTGTTGTCGAAGCGCTTGGGATCGACGGCCGTGTAGTTGACGTTGCTGAAGATCTTGAACTCGCGGGCCACCCGGAAGTCGTAGCCGTAGCTGGACAGTCCGTAGGAGACCACCCCTTGGCCCACCTGGTGGTCGACGAAGGGCTCGATCATGCCCATCGCTTCGACGCGTTCGATGATCTCGGTGTCGCTCAGCACCATCTGTGGGGCTCCCTTGGCGGATGACGGACGAAGGAGAAGGGGGGCGAAGACCCGCTCAGGAAACGGACGAGACGCCCCAATGGGCCCGGAAGGCCGCGTGCGTCCAAGGCATGCGCTGCTGGAACATGCTTTCGATGACCTCGGCATAGGCCTGGATCTCGTACTGCGCGTGCGGGGCGTTGCGCAGGTTGAGGAAGTTCATCAGGCTGAGGGCGTTCACGGTCCAGAAGAAGGTGGTGAACTGCGCCACCGGCAGGACCATCCGGGCATGCTCGCGCGCCACGCCCATGGCCAGAAGCCGCTCGTAGACCCCCCGCGCCTGTTCGTAGACCGCGGCGACCTCGGCCACGGCGGCGGCGTTGTCCGCCTCGGGCAGGTCGGCGTAGCTGTAGTCCATGGCCTTGCCCACGCGAGCTCGCAGCTGCTCGGGCAAGTAGAACTGGTCCTCGAGCTCCACGTAGCGGCCGCTCTCCTCGTTGTAGGATGCGAAGCGATGGCGGAACCACTGCCGCACGACGAAGATCGGGGCCCGAACGCGGAACTGGAAGACCGCATGCTCCAGCGGAGAGGTGTGGCGGTCCTTGATGAGCCGCTCCAGCAGGCCGCGGTCGCGGGCCTCCTGGGCCGCGTCCCCCTCCACCAGGCTCGCCTGCTCCCGCCGCACGGAGACCCGCGCGGCGGCCACGCAGCGCCGGTCGTCGCCGAGGAGGTCGATCAATTCGACGAAGCCCTGGCCGAGTACCCGGGCGAAGACCGTGTCGGAACGTGTCTGGTGCGCGGCGGCGAAGCCGGCATCATCCATGGGGGCATCGGAGCTGGAGGTCATGGGTCTGCCTGTGTTGCGGACGGCGATGCGAGCATCGAGGATGGCGGGAGCGAAGAAGAAAGGGCACGGCTCCGCGCGCGGAGCCGTGCCCTCATTCTGTCATCGCGGCAAGGGGCTCAGCCTTCGGCGGCCTGTTCCGTTTCGGCTGCCTTCTTCTGCAGCGGCGTCAGGCCACGGCGCTGGCGCTTGGCATCGCGCTCGATCTCCTTGCGCTCCTGGACCTGCTGGGTCTGGACGTCGCGCTGCTTCACGCCCACCTCCAGGCGACGCATGAAGCGTTCGACCTGGCCGGCGGTGTCGATGATGCGCTGCTCGCCGGTATAGAACGGGTGGGTGTAGGCGCTGATCTCGACGGGAATGAGGTAATGCATCACGCCGTCGACCTCGCGCTGGGAAGCGGACTTCAGCGTCGAGCGGCTGATGATCTCGTGCACGCCGTCGACGAAGATCACGGGATGCGTCTGGGGATGGAGATCCTTCTTCATCTGCTGTCGTCCTTAGACCGTCGCATTGGGGCGGTTGGGATGCGTGGTGTAGACCGAGACCCGCTTGCGGCCACCGGTGACGGGCTCGAACTTCACGAAGCCGTCGATGGTGGCGAAAAGGGTGTAGTCACGCCCCATGCCGACGTTGTTGCCGGGATGGATGCGGGTGCCGCATTGCCGCACCAGGATGTTCCCGGCAGGCACGTACTGGCCGTCGAAGCGCTTGACGCCGCGATACTGCGCATTCGAATCACGGAGATTTCGGGTTGAGCCGCCGCCCTTTTTATGCGCCATGTCATCCTCGTGCTGTTGCGTGGGTCGAACCCGCACCGGGGCGGGCTCGCCTCATCAGGCCTCGATGGCCTCGATACGGAGACGGGTGTAGGTCTGCCGATGGCCGGTCTTGATCTGGTAGCGGTTCTTGCGCTTGTACTTGAACACGATGAGCTTGCGACCCCGCTCATCGCCCAGGACGGTGGCGCGCACGGCGGCGCCGGCGACCGTGGGGGTGCCGACGCTGACGCCCTTGTCCGAACTGAGCAGGAGCACCTGATCCAAGCGGATGGTATCGCCTGCGTCGGCGGCCAGCCGCTCCACCTGGATGGTGTCGCCTTCGCTCACATGGTACTGCCGGCTACCGCTCTTGATCACTGCATGCATACTTCAAGCTCCCCATTCGGATTCAGGCTCAGCGCCGAGGCGCAAGAGATGATTATAGGCATGTCGCGGGGGGGCTTGCAAATGCGGCGCGAACGCCGGCTTCGCCGCCTCCAACGCCGTTGGTCAGTGGGCTTCGTGTTCGGCCGGGATGCCCTGGAGCATGCGCCGCAGCCCGTCGTCGAGACTGAAGCGCGGCTTCCAGCCCATCATGCGCTCAGCGGCGCGGATGTCGCCGCACAAGCGGCCGACGCCGCCGCTCTGCTCCGGGCTCTGCAGGACGATGGCCGATCGGCCCACCGCTCGCTCAACGGCCTTCACCAGTTCCAGGATGGGGGTGGCCCGGCCGCTGCCGATGTTGAAGGTGCTGCCGGAGATCCCGCCCATGGACCCGGCCCTGATCAGGGCTTCCACCACGTCGTCGACATAGATGAAATCCCGGGTCTGGGCGCCCGGCGGCGAGCCGTGCAGCACGACCGAGCCGCCGCCCCGTACCTGGCGCAGGAAGTGGGGAACCACCGGCGGGTGAGCCGGCAGGAGCGTCTGCCCGGGGCCGAAGGCGTTGAAGACCCGCAGGATGACCGTTTCGATCCGCACCTGGTCGCCGATGGCGCGGACGTAATGCTCGGCGGCCAGCTTGCTGACGGCGTAGGGGTTGAGGGGCTGGGCGCGCGCGGATTCCGGGACCGGCAGGACGTCCGGTTGACCGTAGACGGTGCCGGAGGACACGAAGACCACGCGTCGCAGGCCGGCGTCGCGAGCAGCGCTCATGACCGCCACGGTGCCGCCGGTGTTGACCGCGTTGTAGTCCACGGGGTAGAGGATGGACTCGGACACCGACACCTTGGCGGCCAGATGGTAGAGCAGGTCGACCCCGGCCATGAGGGTCCACAGGCGCGGTACATCGCGCACGTCGCCGCGGGTGAACTGCAGGCCGGCGGCAAGACCGGCGGCATCGCCGCTGGACAGGTCGTCCAGAACCTGCACGGCATGCCCTTCCGCGGCCAGGCGGTTGGCGAGGGCGGTGCCCAGGAAGCCGGCTCCGCCGGTGATCAGGACGCGCATGCCAGAACCTCCTCGTAGATCCGATCCAGGTCGGCGAGCATCCGCGCCGCGGTGAAGTGCTCGGAGAATCGGCGCCTGGCGCTGGCGCCCATCGCGGCCCGGAGTCCGGCATCGCCCAGCAGTCCATCCACCGCGGTGGCCAGGGCGCCGACATCGCCCGCGGGCACCACCAGGCCTGTCTCCCCGTGCCGGTTGACCCAACTGGTGCCGGTGCCCAGCTCGGTGGTGATCAGGGGCAGCCCGGCGGCCATCGCCTCCAGGAGAACCAGGCCGAAGGCTTCGCTGCGCGCTACGGCTGGGAGGACGAAGGCGTCCGCGGCGGCGAGGACCTGGTCGCGCTCGGCGTCGCTCAGGTTGCCCAGCCAGGCGACCTGGTCCTCCACGCCTCCGGCGCGGGCCTGCGCGCGCCAATCGGCCTCCATCGGGCCGCGCCCGACCACCAACAGGCGTGGGCGCGGCCCGCCACGCGCGCGCAGGGCGGCCAGGCCGGCCAGCAACACGCCCAGTCCCTTGTAGTAACGCAGCTGGCCGACGAAGGCCAGGACGGGGCCGGGGCCGAAGCGCGCCCGCGCCGCGGCCGCGTCCGGTCGGGTGTCGGGGGCGGCGATCCCGAGCGGGAGCACCCGGAGGCGTGTCGCGGGCACCTCGCGCAGGAAGGGCGATGTCCGGGCGTAGTTGGGGCTGGTGGCCAGCACCCTACCGGCGCGACGAAGGAGCGCCCGTTGGCCGGGCGCCCAGAGCCGACCGAGCAGCCTCTGACGCACGATGTCGCTGTGCCAGGTGACGACCATCGGCGGATGGCCCAGGGCAAGCCAGGCCAGTTCGCCGACGGGATAGGGGCAGTGGAGATGACAGAGGTCGGGGCGCAGGCGGGCCAGTGTGGCGGGGAGTGCCAGGCTCAGGGGCGTGGAGGCCACTGTGGCCAGCCGTCGGGCGCGGATGACCGTGACCCCTTCCTCGACCGTCGCGCTCCCCTTTCCGACGGGGTCCGTCACCAGGACGGTGACCCGCCAGCCGGCCGCGGCCTGCGAGCGGGCGATCAGGCCCAGGTGCCCCTCGATGCCCCCCAGCACCGGAGGGTAGTCCTTGTAGACATGCACCACGTGCCGGCCGCGGGGATCGATGGCCGCGTCCGAGCTCATGCCGCGTCCCGCGGCCCGTTCCAGCGGTTCATGGTCGCCGTGAGACCGACCCGCAGGAGGTCTTCCAGCAGGTCGACGCCTCGCTCGATCAGGATCCGCTGATCCTCGGCCTCCGACGCGGCGAAGCGGGACAGGACGTAGTCCGCGGCATCCCAACCGCCGGGCGGGCGGCCGATTCCCAGCCGCAACCGCGGGAAGTCCTGGCTGCCAAGGTGCTGGATCAGGCTCTTCATGCCGTTGTGTCCGCCGGCGCTACCGCCGGCTCTGAGCCGCAACCCGCCCAGCGGCAGGTCCAAGTCGTCGTAGACAGCCAACACCTGGGCGGGCGGCAGCTTGTAGAAGCGGGCCAGCGCTCCCGCCGCCTCGCCGGACAGGTTCATGAAGGTCAGCGGCAGGCCCAGGCATACTTGCGCGTCGCCCACACGGCCCGTGCCGACGCGGGCGTTGAAGCGCGCCGTGCCGAGGGCGATGCCCCAACGGGCGCCGGCAGCCTCGACCAGGTCGCGTCCGATGTTGTGGCGGGTATGGGCGTAGCGCGGCCCGGGATTGCCCAGGCCCAGGATCAGCCAGTCCATGCATCGCGGCGCCGCCAGAGCCACAGGGCGGTCGCCAGGGTTGCCAGGAACGTGGCGCTGAAGTAGAAGGCCAGCTCCCCGAAGCCGGGCAGGACGCCGTCAGACGGCGGCACCGGTGGCGGCGCGATCTCAACCGGGGGTGAGTCCGTCGGCTGGGTCGGCGCTTCCGCGGCCGTATCGCCGGTCGACGTGGGCGCTTCATCCGTGCCGGCGTCGTCCGCCGCCGCTCCCGTCGTCGCCGTCGAATCAGTGGCTGCTTTCTCCGGCTCGGCCGCTTCAGCTGCCGTGGGCGCCGCATCGGCGGAGGCCTCCGGGCTGGGCTCCGGAGGCGCGTTGGCCACCTGCAGTCTGGTGATCGTGCGGCGGCAGGTTTCCTGGCCCTGCTGGTCGACCACGGTCAACTTCAGGCGGTACAGGCCGTCGGAGACGAGCGCTGTGTTCCAGCGGTCCAGCAGGCCGCCGTCCACGGCGCGGGCCACGGTGGCGCTGACAGCGCTCCAACTACCGGGCTGGGCCTCGGGGGCCCACTCGACCTTGTAGAAGTTGAAGTTGTCGATGCGGGCCGAGCCCAGAACGGCGACCGTCCCGCTGATGATGGCCGCCGGGCCAGGTGATTGGAGGGTGACGTCGCGGCAGGGATCCTGCGCCCGGGCCGGCAGGGCCGTCGACAGGGCGACGACCATGGCGGTCAACGCCAGAAGCACCGCGCTTGCGCGCCTGGATTGCATGGTGACCGTCCCTGTGGGGGGGGCGTTGGCGGATGGCGGAGACCTCGCGGTGTCCTGGGACTCGGGTGGCGTCAGGCCTGCTTGAGGGCCTTGACCGCGGCGATGAGCGCCGGAACCACGTCGAACACGTCGCCGACGATGCCGTAGTCGGCCACCGAGAAGATCGGGGCTTCGGGATCCTTGTTGATGGCCACGATGATCTTGGAGGTCTTCATGCCCGCCAGATGCTGCACTGCGCCGGAAATGCCGCAGGCCACATACAGGCTGGGAGATACGGTCTTGCCGGTCTGGCCCACCTGGTCACCGTGGGGACGCCAGCCGGCGTCGACCACGGCGCGGCTCGCGCCGACGGCGGCGTGCAGCTCATCCGCAAGTTCCTCGAGCAAGGCGAAATGCTCCGGGCCGCCCATGCCGCGACCACCGCTGACGATGACGTCGGCCTCGGCCACGTCCGGACGCGCGCCGCGGGCGGTCTCGACGCCGCCGGCGACCACCGTGCCGTGGTAGTCGCCCAGACTGACGGATTCCACCGATCCGGCGCCGCCACCGGCGAGGGCAGGATAGCTGTTTGGCCGGAGGGTGGCCATGGCCGGTCGGCCTCCGACGGCCACGTGGGCCAGGGCCTTGCCGGCGTAGATGGGGCGCAGGGCGGTCAGGCGCCCGCCGTCGACGCCCACCTCGACGACGTCCGACGCCAGTCCGACGCCGAGCCGGGCGGCGACTCTCGGCAGCAGATCCCGGCCGCGCGAAGTGGCTGCTCCCAGGATGACGTCGGGGCCGCGGTCGGCGGCCAGGTCGGCGAGGGCGGCGGCCCAGCCGTCCGGTGCGTAGGTCGCCAGGCGAGCATCGTCCATGACCAGCACCCGGTCGGCTCCCCCGGCGGCCAGGGCGGTCGCCGCCGCGGACAGGTCGTGGCCCATGACCACGGCCACCAGTTCGGCGGCGCCCAGGGCGCGGGCGGCGCCGAGCAGTTCCAGCGAGACCTTCTTCAATTCCCCGTCGCGGGTCTCCGCGATCACCCAGACGGACTGCATCAGATCACCTTCGCTTCCGTGCGCAAGAGACGGACGAGTTCGGCGGCGGCTTCGGTGGCCGTGCCGCCGATGATGCGGCCCGGTGGCCGATCGGCCGGGCGCTCGATGCGCTCGACGGACACGCCGCCTCCGGTCAGGGACGCCGGGTCCAGCCCCAGGGCGGCGGCGTCCCACACCGGGATCACCTTGCGCTTCACCGCCATGATGCCCTTGAGGCTGGCGTAGCGGACCTCGTTGAGCCCCTTCTGGGCGGTGAGGACGACGGGCAGCGGCGCTTCCAGGATCTCCTTGCCGCCCTCCACCTCGCGCCGGACCCGGGCCTTGCCATTCTCCAGCGCCAGTTCCACGACGAAGGACAGGTGCGGCCAGCCCAGTTCGTTGGCCAGGTAGATGGGTACCAGCCCCTGATCTTCGTCGACGCCCTTCCAGCCGGCCCAGACCATGTCCGGCATCTGCGGCAGTCGGCGGACGGCTGCCGCGAGCACCTGGGCGCGGCCGCGGGCGCCGAGGCCCTCGAAGGCCTCGTCCATCAGGTGGACGGCCTCGTCGGCGCCGAGGGCCAGCATGTCCTTGAGCGCCATGTCAACGCGCTCCGGCCCCAGACCGATGAGGGTGACGGTGCCGCCCACGCGCTCTTTGATGCGCAGGGCCTCCTCGACGGCGTATTCGTCGTAAGGGTTGACCACCCAGGTGACGCCATCCAGATCCAGGCGACCGCCGCTGATCCGATCCTGAATCCTGGTGGCGGTATCCGGTACCTGCTTGACCAATACTGCGATGTTCACGGGCCCGCCTTTCATCGCCGGCTGCACGAGAGACCAGAGACTGCTGCGCGGCCGGATGCGCCTCTCGGAGACCCCCGACCGGCGGGAGACGTTAGCAAAAAGGGGGGCGTCGGGCAAGTGATCCAGAGGCGATCGGCCGGGCTTGCGCCTGACGGCGAATCTGATATATTGTCGAGTGAGACGAGGCTGGAGCCGCCATGGCCTCCGGTGCTACCGTCCGCGGAGGCCCGCTATGCAGGAATATATCGACAGCTTCCTCGACCACCTGATGGTGCAATTGGGTTATTCCCAGAATACCCTGGCGGCCTACCGCAACGACCTGGGGCAGTTCGCCGAACACCTGACGGGCGCCGGCCGGCAGCGCTGGGCCGAGGTTGGGGAGAGCACCATCGCGGGCTACCTGTCGCAGCTCCGAGACAAGGAGTACTCCTCGTCCACCGTGGCCCGCAAGACGGCCGCCATCAAACGCTTCTTCCGCTACCTGAGCGGGGAGGGGCTGGTGGCCCAGAATCCGGCCTTGCTGGTGGGCACGCCCAAGGTGGCCAAGAAGATCCCGCGCACCCTGGACCCGGAGGAGGTGGATCGCCTGATCTCGGTCATCCGCGATGGGTCGGGGCCCAAGTCCCTGCGCGACCTGGCGATGATCGAGCTGCTCTACGCCACCGGCATGCGCGTGAGCGAACTGGTCTCGCTGAACCTGGATGACGTCAACCTGGCCAGCCGTACCGTTCGCTGCCTGGGCAAGGGCTCCAAGGAGCGGATCATCCCGATCTATCCTCGCGCGGCGCTGGCGGTGAGCGCCTATCTGGAGGACGGCCGGCTGAACTACCTGAAGGACCGGGAGGAGCGGGCGCTCTTCCTGAACCCCCGGGGCGGCCGGCTGACCCGGCAGGGGATGTGGCTGATCATCAAGGAATACGTCGAGCTGACCGGCATCCAGTCCACGGTGACGCCCCACACCCTGCGCCACAGCTTCGCCACCCACCTGCTGGCGGAAGGCGCGGGTCTACGGGAGGTCCAACGGCTTCTGGGTCATTCCAATGTGTCCACCACCCAGATCTACACCCAGGTCACGGACGAGCGCTTGCGTCAGAGCTACGACGCGGCGCATCCGCGCGCCTGACCCACCAGCGGAGGCAGCCGGCCATGGGCGATTCCTACATCCGGTCCCTGATGTCCACAGGCGAGACGGTCCAGCGCGTGTCGCGCCAGCATTGGGTGACCCTGGTCGCGACGGTGTTGGTGAACGGACTGTCCATTCTGGTGCTGCTGGCCGTGAGCGGCTGGCTTCTGGCCCAACCGCCGGCGATGGGGCAGCCGGATTACTTCCGCTGGCTAGGCTACGCTGCGCTGCTGGTCGCCCTGTGGCCGGTCGGGCGCATGGTGGCCGATCTGCTGCGCTGGCAGGCCAGGCGCTACGTCATCTCCACCCGCCGGGTGATGGAGATCGAGGGCGTGATCAACCGCATGGTGCGCGACTCCAACCTGGACAAGGTCAATGACCTGGTCCTGCGGCAGTCGCTCCTGGGACGGCTGCTGGACTACGGTGACGTGGACATCATCACCGGTTCCGACGCGGGCCTCAACCGCTTGAACCGCCTGTCCCATCCGATCCTCTTCAAGAAGGCCATCCTGGACAACAAGGAGGACTTCGACGCCCTGGTGCGGGGCGGCCTGCCGATGGCGGCCCAGGACGGCCCGACGGCGCAGCCGGTGGACGCGGCGGCGGCCCTGGCCCAGCTGCAGAAGCTGCGCGAGCAGAACCTGATCAGCGAAGAGGAGTTCCAGCGCAAGCGGGCTGAGGTGCTGGCGCGGGTGTAGGGCGCCTCGGAGCGGCGGCACCCCGTCCCACCACATCCGTTGTCTTCTGTCTTCAGGCGGTCCCCCCGCAACCCAGGGGGATTGACACAGCGTATACAGTCCGTCGTTGTCGCGCTTCAACATGGAACACTGCGCCGGCTACGGCCACGGAGCTGCGGGACGAATGCCGGTCGGTGAGCCATAGGAGCTACCGGTGAACCAAGCGGAGATGGCAGACCAGCGTGACGGTGGGGACGTCGTGGATATCCGTACCTCCGAGAGGCTGATGTTGGAGGGACCTGCAGGCATGATGAAGGCCGCAGGACATGGCATGGCGGCGCCGGTAAGGGCAGGCGTCTCGTGGATAGCCCCTGTGCTCGCGGCGGTTACGGCGTTGGTTGCTGGATTCGGCGTGGCGCCCGCCTTGGCGGCTGCCTCGTGGTATACCGTTGAGACGGCGGTGGAGTCGTTTCCGGGCCGCTTACCGCTTGAGACACTGTTCATGATCTGCGGTCTCGGCGTCTCTGCCTGGGCCGGCAACCTGCTTTGCGGTGCCCTCGTTGGGGCGATCATGCCGCGAGGGTGGGAAGCCGCGGCGCTTGTGGGTTGGTTGCCCGTTTGGCTGGTCGCCCGCATGTGGCCGCTGCTCGCAGAGCTTTCGTGGCGGGAGACATGGAGGCCATTCATTCTGTCGTGGGCGGTGGTTGCCATCTCTCTTGCCACACCATTCTCGGCCCTGGTTGGAGGCTTCATCGGTGCGCGTTGGCGGCAGAGAAGGGAACCCAGGGACGACGCCATCCGAGACCACGCGACCATCGTCAGGTGAGGGAGCATTCGGTGTCCGATTCACAAAGCAGTGCCGACCTCACCATTCGCCGCGCCCGCGTCCAGATCGCCGCCGACGCCATCCGTGCCGCCGGACTGCCGGCGCCGGAGGTGGCGGTCATCGCCGGTTCCGGGCTGAGCGGCCTGGCGGACCGTATGGCCGATGCCGTCCGGTTGCCCTTTGACAAGATCCCGGGCTGGCCCGCGTCCACGGTCCAGGGGCATGCGGGCCTCATGGCCGGGGGGCTGTTGGAAGGCGTGCCCTGCCTGATCGCCGCCGGGCGGGCGCATCTCTACGAGGGTTACTCGGCCTTCGAGGCCAGCTTCAACGTGCGCGTCTTCCAGGCGCTGGGCGCTCGCACGGTCATCGTGACCAACGCCGCGGGGGGCCTGAACGCCTCCTACCGGCCGGGCGACCTGATGCTGATCAAGGATCACCTCTTCCTGCCGGGGATGGTGGGGATGAACCCGCTCGTAGGCCCCAACGATGACGCGATCGGCCCGCGCTTTCCGGGGGTGGCCGGCGGCTACGACCTGGAACTGGGCCGGCAGGCGATGGCCATCGGGGCAGACCTGGGCTTCCGCGTGCACCGCGGGGTCTATGCCATGGTGGCCGGGCCGAGCTTCGAGAGCCCGGCCGAGGCGCGCTTCCTCAAGCAGATCGGCGCGGATGCGGTCGGCATGAGCACCTGCCCAGAGGTGGTGGTTGCCCGCCATGCCGGGCTGCGCGTGCTGGGGCTTAGCCTGATCACCAACCGTGTGCTGCTCGAGCAGCCGGAGGCCACGGCGGACGCGGACCTGCATGAAGAGGTCATGGCCACGGGCGCGGCGGCGGCGGAGCGGCTGGGGGAGCTGGTGGCGCGGGTGGTGGACGGTATGCAGGGCGACCGGGGATAGGTCATCGTAAGGGCGGGTATGCCGGGCGCGAGAATGTGGATGCGATTGCCGTGTGTTCCGTTGCCGCCTGTTACCTTTCGCTCGCGGCGCCCCTCTCTGACTCCATGCCGGCGGATGCGCCGGTCAGCCGCTCCCGCGGCTGCTTGATTCCCGAATCGCCGCGATGCCCACATGATGCAGGAGCACTCACCATGACCGGAAGACAGTGGATCGCCATCCCAAGCCTCTTCGCGCTCGGCGCCGCCCTGCTGCTGCAGGGACCAACCCCTCCCGCCACTGCCGGACCGGCCGGTGTCGACGGCATCGTCGGCGCCGGCGCGTCCGGATTCCAGCTGGTCAACCTGGACCCCGACCTGGCGGCCGAAGTGGTCATCGACCTCTACAAACAGGGCGGCGGAGAGCCGATCATCCTGCGTCGCTCCATACCGGCTCAGGGGACGGCCGCGGTATACCTACCCGTCGAGAGCAGCGTGGCGAGGGGGGCCTATGCCGCCATCGCCAGGTCCGACCGGCCCATCGACCTGCTGCTGCGCCATGACTGGGCGGCTAGCGGGGCGGCGGTCTACGAGAACCAGGTCGGCTTCGGAACTGAGCTGGTCCTGCCCTTCGTCGCCAAGCAGTACGTCGGCCAGACCTCGCTGATCACCGTCCAGAACACCGACGTGGCGGCGGTGGCCCAGGCCACCATGGACTTCTACATGGGCAACCAGACCGCGCCGACGGCCAGCCGCAACCTCGCGATCGCCCCCGGCGCGTCGGCGACCATCGACATGGGAAAGGACCCCTTTCTCGCCGGCATCCCCGCCGGCTCGACCGGCTGGCTGCGCGTGACCGGGGATCGGCCGCTGGCCCTGTCCAGCCTCGTCGACATCGAGACCTCGGCCAAGGGCGTCTACAGCGTGGAGGGCGGGCCGATCGGGAGCCTGACCGGCCGAGTACTTTCGGCGCCCTTCGTGGCCAACGCCTACTCCGGCGCCGGCGGCGAGTTCGGCCAGACCACGGGCGTCACCGTGCTGAATCCCGGTGACCAGACCGCCAGCGTCTCGCTGCGCTATGACGGCGCCGCCGGGAGCTGCGCCGGCATGCAGGTGGACCAAGGGCCCTTCGACCTGCCGGCCAAGGGCAGCCTCGTGTTCTACCAGGGCAACGTCCCAGCCCTGCCCACCGGTGACAGCGGCTTGCCCATCGCTTGCGCGGCCGGCGCCCTCATCGAGGCCAGTGCGCCGGTGGCCGCGGTGGTCAACAGCACCGATCACCTCGGGGTCACCACGTCGGCCGTCCTGGCCCGCCCGCTCAGCCAAGGGGCCACGCGGCTTGCTCTGCCCGTCCTGCGCAGCAGGCACACCAATCTGGCCATCAGCAGCCTCGTCCAGGCGCACAACCCAGGCCCGCAGGCGGCGCAGGTCACCCTGCGCATGACGCTCTGGAACGGACAGGGCGTGGTCTGCCCGGTGGCCTGCACGCGGACGATCCCGGCGGGTGGGGCTACTCAGTGGGATCTGGCGGCCCTGGCCGACTTCCCGGACAACAGCTATGGCGGTGCCTGGCTGTGGAGCGACCAGCCGGTGCAGGCCACCGTCCTGGAGACCTCCGCGGTGATGGACGGCGCCATGTACAATGCCCTGCCGGACCGTCGCGACCAGGAGGGCGATGCCGCCAGAGGCCGCTTCATGCCGCTGCTGCTGGTCGGCGGTGGGGGCGGCGGCGCGGGGCCGACGCGCACCGCCGAGCCGACGGCCTTGCCCGGGAGCACGCCGAGTCCCACTGCCACGCCGCGGACAAAGCCCGTCCGGTCACTTCGCGAGGACATCGCCGGCACCGGTATCCAGGTGCTCAACCTCGGCGCCGCGGAAGCCGATGCTTCGGTACGGCTGCAGGATATTCGTGGCGGCGCGTCGATTCAGGTGGAACGCCCGGCGGTCCCGGCCAGCGCGGCGGCCAACGTCTACTTGCCGGCTGAGGCCTCCTTGCACGACGCGATCTATTCAGGACTCGCCGCCATCCATGGGCAGCCCATGGATGCCTTGATCCGCAGCGATTGGTCTGCTTTGGGCAAAGCGATCCTGAGCCGCGCGCCCATGTCGGACGTCGACGTCATCGTTCCGCTGGTCGCCCGCTACGATGACATCAGCAGCAGCTATCTCTTCGTCCAGAACAGCGACGCCGACCACGCGGCGAACGTCACCTTGGACCTCCGCGTCGCGGAAGGCCAGGCCGAAGGCCGTCGAAAACTGGCCCTCAGCCTCGCAGCGGGTAGCGCGACGATGGTCGACATGAGTCGCCATCCGGCCCTGCAGGGGCTCATCGCGGATCGGCGATCCTGGACCGGCTGGGTGCGCCTCAAGAGCGATCGGCCCATCGCCGCGCTGGCCCTGGCCGACTTGGAGCAGAGCGCCGGGGCCTACGTCGTGCCCGGCCTGGCGACGGACCAGTTGGGCATACGCCTGGCGGCGCCCATGCTGTTCCGCCACCTACCGGAAGACGCGGGACAGCCAGGAGGCGGCGTCCTGGACTCAGCGATTCATGTGGTCAACCCCGGCGACCAGCCGGTGACGGTCAACCTGACCTACCGCGTTTCGGCCGGCGGTTCCGCGACCTGCCCCGCGGGGCAGGAGATCGTGCATGGGGGGGGCGCCCGGACCCTGGCGCCTGGGGCCATCGGGCTCTTCCACCAGCACCTGACCATCGGAGGCGGCAGCGGCTTGCCCGAGGGCTGCGCGGCGTCGGCGATCATCGCATCGTCGGCGCCGGTCGCCGCCTTGGTTGACATCGGGAACGATCGCGGGCTGGCCGCGGCCTATCCCGCCGAACCCGCGGCGCTGGCCGCCTCTACGTTGCACCTCACCCTGGTGCGTCGGGAGCATACAAGCCTCATGTTGACCACCTTGATCCAGGTGCAGAATCCGGGCGATCAGCCGGTGACGGCGAATCTGCGGGTCTTCAAGTTCGATGGTGCCCTGATGGACTGCCCATCGGGCTGTCAGGTGCTGCTCGCCGCTGGCGCCAGCCATGTCTGGGATCCTCGCCAGATCCAAGGGTGGACGCCGAACAGCTACGGCTCGGCCCGCATCGAGGCAGATGGTCCGGTGACCGCCGTGGTGCTCGATGACAGCACGAACCACCGGATGGACATGGCGGCCTACACCGGTCTGAAGGACGGCGGCCGTCAGATGGCGCCGTTGCCGATGCTGCCTCGCGGCCTGTCGCTGGCTTCGTTGCCGGAGCCGGATCTGGCGGAGGTGACACCGGTCGTCCTGAGCATCGCCGCGCGCGCCCCGCGTGCCGAGGCTGACCGACTGACGACGTCCATCCGTCTGGCCTGCGGCGGCGTGCCGCTGCGGCGCGCCACGATCCACCTCGTCTACGACGCCGATTGGCTGAGCTTTGACGAGACGGACGCCGATGCCGATTCTGTTCCCGATGCGGTCAGCGCACGGCTACCATCCGATGTGCGGCTGGCGGTAGCGCACGATCGGGTCGGTCGCGAGGGTCGGCTGGCGCTGACCTTCGACGCCGCCCCGGACAGCTTGCTCACCGGCGCTGTCGACATCGGAGTGACGTTGCGGCAGATCGGGCAGCCAGGAGAGGGGGCCTTCGGCTTCGGCTTCGATCCGAAGAAGCCGGCAGAGCTCGTGGACAGCAATGGGCTGCCGGTTGAACCTGAGATTGCCGGCGCAGGTTGGCGTCCTGGCGGCGTTCACCAGGTTCTCCTGCCTCGCCTGTCGCGGCTGTCCCCGGGTGGCATTCGCTGATCGCCGACTTGCGGGCTCCGGGGTGCTGATGACGCGCTTCGTAGCCCGCGCAAGCTGAAGGACGTCGCATTGAGAGGGGTAGGTCTCTGGACGGAGTCACACGCCCGGCCGACGCCGCCGTTGCTGCGGCCGCCGACGGCGATCTGGTCCGACAGGCCCTGGGGGGGAGACCCGGGGCCTTCGGGCTGCTCTACGAACGCCATCTGCCGCGGCTGCACCGTTACTTGTGCTTCCGCGTATCCGATGCCGAGTTGGCCATGGACCTCGTTCAGGACGTCTTTATCCGAGCATTGCGATCTCTCGCTCAACTGCGGGAGCCGGATTGGTTCGGGTCCTGGCTGCTGTCCATCGCCTCGCGGCGCGTGGCGGAGCATTGGTCGGGGTCAGGGCGGCGGAGTTCGGCGCTGCTGCCCCTCGAAGGGGACGTAGATGACGACCGGTCCGACGCCGTTCCGGTCGACCAGGCTTCCGCGTCCATCTGGACGGACTTGGAGCGCCACGTGGACCTGACCCGCCTCATCGCCGGATCGCTGAGTGACATCCAGGCTCAAGTGCTGGCGCTGCGATTCGGGGCGGGCCTTTCGTTGCGGGAGACCGCGGCGCTTATCGGCGGCACCGAAGTCGCCGCGCGGCAGCATCAGTATCGCGCCCTAAGGCGCCTACGCGCGATCCTGCGGGATCAGGGAGAGCGCGCATGACGCCCGATGAGCGCTTGGAGCTGATCCTCGGTCAAGGGGTCGATGACCAAGCGTCCGGTGGCTTGCCGGCGTCGGCGGGCGGCATCGACGATGGCGCCTTCGCCGCCCTTGGAGAACTGCAGGCCATCGCCACTGCCCTGAGGCGCATGGATCTGCCGGTGTCGACGGCGCGGAGCGACGCGCTGCGGGCGCACCTGGAGGAGGAGGCGGCCCGGCTGGCCTCGCTGCCGGCTAACGGCGGTGAGGGCTTGCCGCGCAGTTGGCTGCCCTGGGTGGGCGGCATCCTGCTGCTGCTGACCACCGCCCTGTGGCTGGTGCGGCATCCGTCGGTGTCG
>JBGAUA010000239.1:0-4316 GCA_044228875.1 Anaerolineae bacterium | reverse complement strand
CGAAGCTCGCTGGCGCCTGGAAGTGGCCAACGAAGAAGAGGTCGTGAACGCGGAAGCAGAAGCCGGCGCCGGCGAGCCCGCGGCGGCGGACAGCGCCGACCAGGCCCCGGCGGACTGAACGCCGCGGGCCTGGTCCGGCCTGCCGCATTCTCCCGATCCCGACACGAAATCCGCGGGGGCGCACAGCCGTGCGCCCCCGCCGGCAGCACAGGCAACGCATGGACGAGATTCTCGAACACCTCATCATCGGCAGGATCGGCAAGCCGCACGGCGTGCGAGGCGAGGTGTCGGTGGAATTGATGACCGACTTCCCCGAGCGCTTCCAGGCCGGGGCGCAGGTCTATCTCGGCCCGGAGCATGGCGCCGCCCCGGTGCCCGTGACCATCGCCAGCGCCCGACCGCACCAGGGCCGCATGCTGGTGCGCCTCGACAACACCGCGGACCGCACGGCCGCCGAGCAGCTGCGCGGTTTGAGCTTCTTCATTCCCATCGACGAGGCCGCACCCTTGGACGAGGACAGCTACTACCCGCACGAGCTCATCGGCCTGGCGGCGCGCCTGGAGGATGGCCGGGAACTGGGCGTGGTCGACGAGCTGATGCAGGCGGGCGGCAACGACGTCCTGGTCATCCGGTCCCCAGAGCGCAAAGGGGACGTGCTGGTGCCCCTGGCCGGGCCCTTCATCCGTGCGATCGACCTGGACGAAGGCGTGCTGACGGTGGTGGCGGTGGAGGGCTTGCTGGGCTGACCTGAGTTTGCCGTGATGCCAAGGACCGGTGGCCCCGACCCGACCATCGCCGGTTCCCGGATCGTCATTGGGAGCGATTGCCCTGTCCCGTCTTGCGCGTCGCGAACGAATGTGCTAGACATGCTGCCGATGCTCGCGACCTTCCCCGTCCCGCCCCCAGGAGCCCGGTCATGAGCGACGCCCCCTTGGTCGGCTACGTCGTCGGCGAGGTGCGCACCGACGCCTTCAGCTTCGTCACCAACCCGGAACTGGCGCCGCCGCGGCTGGAGTATGTCTGCGTGCGGGGCGTCCAGGAACCGGGCGGCGACGGTCCGCGCCGGGTGGACCTGCTGGCCCAGGTCAGCTCCCTGGGCGTCTCCAGCCGGCTGCTGGAGGCCGGTCGCAGCTACGGCGAGGTGGAGGCCATCCTGCGGCGCCTGGGCAGCTCGCCGCCGGTGATGATGGCCCAGGCCAAGGTGCTCGGTTATCTTGATGATCGAGGATCCGTGCGCCTGCCGCGCGGGGCGGCCATGCCCGGAGCGGTGGTGGAGCGGGCCCCGGACGAGCTCCTCGCGCGCTTCTTCGGCCGCGGGATCGAGAACGGGCTGCAGCTTGGCCGATTGATCAACCGCCCCAAGGTGGAGGTGGCACTGGATCCGAACGGCCTGCGCCGCCATCTGGCGGTCATCGCCCAGACCGGGGCCGGCAAGAGCTACACCGTCGGCGTGCTGTTGGAGGAGCTACTGAACCTGGGCGGCACGGTGTTGGTCTTCGACCCCAACAGCGACTATGTGCTGATGGGCCGGCAGCCGGACGGCCGTCCAACCCCCTTCGCCAACCGGGTGCAGGTGTTCCGCACCCCCGGCGAGCAGCTGCGCCGCATTCCGGACGAACGCATCGGCCGGGTGGAGGAGTTGACGGTGCGCTTCAGCGGCCTGGACGCCGACGAGGTCTGCGATGTCGCCGGCATCAGCAGCAAGGCCAGCAACATCCGCTTCGCGGTGCAGAAGGCCATCGACCGCCTGGGCAAGTTCGACTACTCGGTGGAGGCGCTGCTGGACGAGCTGCGACTGGTGGCTGGCGAAGGGGCGACCGAGGTCGGATCAGGCACCACCTTCGACCCCATCGCCTGGGCCGACCGCGGCGCGAGGTCTGACGATGGCGCCCTGCCGACCAGCGACGACCCCAACGACTGGTTCGACCGCGAGGGTCGCCCGGAAGAGACGGATGCGCCCCGCGCCCGAGGCCGATCGGGCGGGCAGGTGGACGGCGGCCAAGGCGGCCGCGCCCCCAGCGACGATCAGGTCTCCGGCTCCCGCAAGGCCTTGAAGTACATGGAGTACATGGCGCGCCTGCGCATCTGGGGCTTCAAGGATCTGCCCCTGGAGCGACTGCTGCGCCCTATGACCCTGACCACGGTGGATCTGGCCGGCGTGGACCGCCGGATCGCCGACTTCGTGGTCACCAAGGTGGTCGGCGACCTCTGGAAGCAGGCCACCCGCGACGGCCTGGACCGCCCGGTCTTCCTGGTGCTGGAGGAGGCGCACAACTTCGTGCCTGCCGGCGCCGACGACGGCCGGGCGGGCTTCTGGCTCCGCCGCATCGCCGCCGAGGGCCGCAAGTTCGGCATCTTCCTGGTGCTGGTGACCCAGCGGCCCAACCGCGTCCACCAGGACACGCTCAGCCAATGCGGCAGCCAGATCATCATGCGCCTCACCAACCCGGAGGACCAGAGCGCCGTCCGCCGGGCCTCGGAGAGCATGTCGGAGGGCCTCCTGGCGGATCTGCCCGGCCTCAACCAGGGCGAAGCGGTGGTGTTGGGCCCCTTGGTGCGGGTGCCGGTCATGGTCCGGGTGCGCGAGCGCCGCTCGGACGAGGGCGGCGCGGACATCGACCTGGCCAAGGCTCTCGAAGCCGCCCGCGCCGAGGCCGACGTGGACCAGTACCGCAGCGCCGGCGCCGCCGCCCGCGCGGCACGCCCGCAGGAACCGTGGCGCGAGGAGATCTGATGGGCAAGGCGCCGGACGGAGAGCTGCTGGCCAGGCTGGAGCGGCTGGGAGTGCAGCTGGGCACGGGGGGCATTGCAGGGCCAGGACGGGGTGCGGGGCGGGGTGAGGCTGATGGGACCTATGGGACGGAAAGGACGGATAGGACCCATGGGGCAGATGACCCTGATCCTTCTCTTGAAATCGATGACCCGCAGCCGGCGCCGGAGGCGTCGCATTCGTCCTTTTCGTCCTATCGGTCCCGGGTATCGCCAGATGCCCCCCACCCAGCCGTCCTCCCCTTGGAAGCCGCCCTCCCCGGCGCCGACTGGCCCCACCAGAACAGCCGCTGCTGGGTGACCGGCGCCCGGCGGCCCTTGGATGACCGCCATGCCGAGGAGCTGCTGACGGCAGGGCTGACGGCCAGCACCGGCAGTCTGGCCGACCTGGCGGGCGACCCGGCGCTGGCCGGGATGGACCTGGAACGGACGGCCTTCCTGGACACCGAGACCACGGGACTGGCAGGCGGCGCGGGCACCTATGCCTTCCTGATCGGCATCGGACGCGTGGAGGGCGGCTGCTTCCATGTCCGGCAGTTCTTCATGCGCCACCCCGGCGAGGAGTCGGCGCAGCTGGCGGCCGTCGCCGAATGGCTGGACGGCTGCAGCGGCCTGGTGACCTTCAACGGCCGCAGCTTCGACATGCCGCTCTTGGCCACCCGCTGCACGGTGCACCGTCGGCGCCCCTTCCTCGACGGCGCCCCGCACCTGGACCTGCTGCCGGCGGCCCGGCGGGTGTGGCGCCGGCGCCTGGACAGCTGCAGCCTGACCAGCCTGGAACGCGAGGTCTTCAACACCCACCGCCAGGACGACGTGCCGGGCTGGTTGATCCCCTATCGCTACTTCCGCTACCAACAGGACGGCGACGCCCGCCCCTTGGTGGGCATCTTCCACCACAACCTGCTGGACATCCTGACGATGGTCAGCCTCACCGCCCGCCTGGCCCGCGCCTGGCAGGCCCCCGAGGACACCCTGGCCCACGGTCTGGACTGGCTGAGCCTGGCCCGGCGCTACGAGCTGTCCGGCGATCCGGCGCGGGCGATGTCCGCCTGCGAGGGCGCGCTGCAGCGCGGCCTCTCGCCTGCGGAGACCGACGAAGCCCTGCATCAGCTCTCCCTCATCGCCCGCCGCGCCGGCGACTGGACGCGGGCCACGGGCGTCTGGCAGGGCCTGACGGCGGAGGCCCAGCCGCGCCGGCTCTTCCCCTTCGAGGAGCTGGCCAAGTACTGGGAGCACCGCGCCTCGCCGCCGGACCTCCCCCGCGCCCTGGCCATCAGCGAGGAAGCCCGCGATCGGGTGGCCTCCGGCGCCCTGCGCCCTCGGCGCGGCGTCCACCCGGCCCTGGCGCAGCTGGACCACCGCATCGCCCGGCTGCGGCGGCGTCTGGGAGCGCCCGGGGTCTAAGTACTGCACCGCCAAGAAGCGTGAGGGTAGCGGTGGCAAGACCTCGCGGCCAGTGAAGGATTCGAGACCCCAGCACACCCACCGGCTACTCTCAGTATCCTCCGTGGTGCGATCAGGCTCGGCTAGAATTCGGCTCTCCGCCA
>JBGAUA010000238.1:0-4354 GCA_044228875.1 Anaerolineae bacterium | reverse complement strand
GCCGCGGTCTCGCCCAGGACCACCCGGCCCGGGCCCACCACCTTGTCGCGGTCGATGCGGCAGGGCCGGTCGCTGGGCGTGGGGGTGGGGCTGGGTACGCCGCCGGGGGTGGGCAGGGCACCGGGGACCGGCGCGAACAGGTGCACCACGCCCGCGCCGCTGTCGCTCTGGAAGATGCGTCCGTCCGGCGCCATGGTCAGGTCTTCGGCGAAGCTGGCGGGGTCCGGCAAGGCCAGCGGAATCTCGCCCAGCCAGCGGCCTTCGGGCAGCTCACGCAGCACCAGGCGCTGGTCGGCGGTCAAGATGGCCGCGCGGTCTTGACCCGCGGCCATGTTCGCGACCGCGATCCGCCGCGGTCCGGCGCCCGGACCCGCTTCCAGCCAGCCGCCGCGCAGCCGCCCGCCCGGCGTCCATCGCTGCACCTCGCCGGTGGCGGCGTCGGCCGTCAGGACCTCGCCGCCAGGGGTGACCGCCAGGTCCGCCGGCCACAGCGACGCCGGATCGGGCAGGCTGATGGCCCCGGCCGCGGCGCCCAGGCCGGTATCGACCACCCGCACCTGTCCTTGGCGCGGCTGGGTGATGAACAGGCTGCTGAGGCCGCCAAGCTCAAGGGCGGCGATGCGCCCGCCGTCCTGGCAGTCGCAAGGCAGATCCATGGCCTGCAGGCCGCTCGCGGCCGACCAGTGGTCGATGCCGTCGGGACGGCTGAGCCAGACCCCGCCGTCGGGCGCCGCCGCCATGTCCAGGTAGGGCGCGCGGATCGTGGTTGCCGCCAGGCGCCGCGCCTTGGTCGCCGACAGCGCCAGCAGTTCCGGCGGCGTGATGCGGCCGTCCAGCAGCCAGGGACTGCCATCCACCCAGGCGATGGGCAGTCGCGGCAGGGTCTGAGGCGGCAAGACGTCCGGATCGAAGGGTCTTGGCTTCAGGCTGGCCGCGGTCACGCGAAGGCCGGTTCCATCCGGCGCCAGGCGATGGACCTCGTCGACCCATGGCCGGGTTGCGACCACCCATCCGCCGGCGCTGCGATGCAGGAACTTCCCGCCGAAGCCGCCCTGCGTCTCGAAGGGCAATATCGCCCGCAGGCCCAGCGGAAGTTCCATCGCCTGCAGGCGCAGGTCCTGGTCGAAGCGCGCCAGGAGCGTCCGCTCGGCGGCAGGCATCTCCGATGCCCAGGTGCCGCGCGTGGCCACGAGGCCGACGATGCCCCCGCCGGCCTCCGCGACCAGGTCGGTCAAGGTCATGCGGCTGTCCGCAAGCTGACCGGTCGCCACCTTGACGCCGCCGCTGTCGAATTGCTCCAGATGCCCGTCGCTGAACAGCAGCACGGCGCCGCCGTCCGGCTGGGCGGCCAGGCGAACGGCGCCGGCGCGCGCCTGGTCCAAGGCTTCGGAGCGGTTGATCTTGCCCGTGGCGGGATCCAGCCAGGCCAGACGGAGGTCGCCCATGACCAGCAGCTGGCCGTCGGCGGTGGTGGCGATGTCGCGCAGACGGCCAACGGGTTGGCTGAGGATGGCCTGCGGCGCGAGCGTCCTGCCATCCGAGCCGCGCTGCTCCAACACGTTGCGCACGCCACCGGAGTTGAGCAGGCAGGACACCAGCAGCAGGAAGCGATCACCCGTCGGCGATACCTCCAGGCGCGGGTTTGTCGGCAGGCTGGCGTCGCAGGGCAGGGTCTGCTGGCTGGTGAAGCTGCCGTCCGCCTGATAGAACAGCACCCGCTTCCCGTCTTCGTCCGCGACCGCTACCGATCCGTCCGCGGCCACGGCTATATCCGCCACGACGAAGTCGCGCGGCGGCAGCGGCCACGCGGTCTCCAAGGCATAGGGGGCGGGTGGCGCCTGCAGGGCCGATGATCGAGCGGGCGCCGGGACGGCTGACAAGGCGACCGTTGCCGCGACGAAAGGCAGAGCCGAAAGTGCCGCCGGCCAGCGGCAACGTGGAAGAAGGGACATAAGGTTGCTCCTTGGCGCAAGGTGCGGGGTGCCGGCCCGGGCGCGAGGTTTCCGGTGGCCGGTCGCGATCACTCCACCTTCTGGTTGCCGGACGCGCTTCCATGGTTCAAAGAACCCGGGTGGGGACCGGTAATGGACAGCCGGTCAGTAAAGCGTCCGACAACGGTCCGAGAATGGAGCGGAAAGGTAGTTGACGGCAGTCTGCATCCCGACGTAGAATCGGCGTAGTTCAGGTCCACTCACCGGATCGCCACGATAGAAATCACCGTCGGATCGCCGCCGTTCCATGTTGCGCTCGCTCTGTCTGTAGTTCTGGCCGTTCGTTAGCCGATGATCGGAGGTATCGGCCTGACGCTGCGTCGGGGGCTCGGGCCCTGCCGAGCCGCTCAGCCCATCGCCGCAGGCCTGCCGGTACCGACGGATGAGAAAGGAATAGCCTGCCATGCGCCCGCCATCGACCACCTTGTTGCCCGCGCCGGAATTGTCCATCGCGCCGCGCGAGTACGCGCGCCCCTTCCGGACCCAGCGCCTGCTTGCCGCGACCCTGCTTGCCGCCACCCTGTTTGTCGTGCTCCTGGCCCTCGCTCCCGGCCGCGGCCCGGCCCCGCCGGCCGCCCTGGCCGCGCAGGCCCAGCAGAGCGATACCTTTCGCCTCGTGGACACATGGCAGAACCGCCCAGCCGAACCGAACCCCGATGCCTTGTCCGCCGTCGCGTTGGACCAGGTGGGCACGGCCGACGGTCTGGTCTGGGTGCTGACCTGGGGCTACCTCGAAGCCTACGGTGCCGATGGTCACAAGCAGAAGCGCTTCCGCCTGGAGAACTACGGGGGCTGGATGCGGGTGGACGCCACACCCGACGGCGACCTCTGGGTGCTCAGCCGCCTGGGCTCCTTGTCCGTCCTGACTCGCTACCGCCCCGACGGAACGGTTGCTGCCAAGTCTGCGCAGCGCTTCGAGGACAAGACCGAGGTCAGCTTCGACGTGGCCGCCACGGTCGACGGTGGCGCGGTGCTCACCCGGAGCAGCGAGTTTCGCACCCTGCCCAGCAGTCTGGACTTCTTCGACGCCATGGGGCAGCCGGTCCGGCGCCTGCTGCTGACCGAGACCATCGTGCCGGACGCGCCCTACATCGTGCCCATGAACATCGACACCGACGCGTCGGGGCGCCTCCACCTCACCTACAACATGGACGGTTGCTGCCAGGTGCCCCCGCCAGGCAACCGGACGCCCACCGCCACCCGTCCGTCGATAGCGGCGGAGGCGGCGACGCCGACCGCCGGGCGGCCCGCCGCGCGGGCAGAGCGACCATCGTCCGTCCAGGGTCTGGTCAGCCGCCTCGAGATCAAGCCGCCGCCCACCGGCGCAGGCATCATGCTGCTGGCCAAGGACGACCGCTTGCTCAAGACGGTGTATGCCTTCTACCTGCATGACATCGTCACCGGTGCGGCCGGCACCTACGTGGCCAACGCCTACCGCCTCTGGGAGGTGGATTACACCGACGGCCGGATCGCCGAGGCCCAGCCGGACGCCGACTTCCGACGCAGCAAGAGGATCGGCTATGGCCTGTCCTGGCCCCGGGACCATTGGTGGGACAGTCACCTGGCCTTGCGGTCCGACGGGCGGCTGTTCATGACCTCCGGCAGCTGCTTCCTCAGCGGTGTGCTGGCCCTGGGAACCAAGGCCGCCCGCTACCAGCCCGCCGCCCTGTTCGCCCGCCAGGAGCCGCCCCTGTTGGAGGGTCCGCCCTATCCGGTGGCCCTGGCCGGACACGACGGGCTGCAGATCTTGCAAGGACCCTTTCGGCGGGATGCGGCCAAACGGCCGGTGGTGGCCGCCGCCAGCGACCTGACCGCCATCCAACGTTGGGACCTCACGGGGACGCCGCGGGACCTCATGACCCTCTGCGGCACGGAGGGCGAGGCCACCACGGACGTGGCGGCCGACGGCGATCATGTCTACCACATCAGCCCCCACCTGGTCTGGAGCCGTCCGGACGACGTCATGCCCGAATGGGGGCTGGTGGACGACGACGCCTATTTCGTGGCCGCGGCGGCCAACGGCGGGCGGGTGGCGGTGCTGGATGCCCGCAAGCGGCGCATCCTCGTCGTCAGCGCCGGCAGCGGGGCGACGCAGGCCGTGGACCTGGCCGACTTCGGTCTGGACGAGCGCGTCGTCGCCGATGACCTGGCCCTGGTCGGCCAGAACATCCTGCTGGCCGATATCGGACGCGATCGCATCCTCACCCTGGACCCCGTCCTCAAGAAGCAGGTCGAGTTCCCCACCCATGACGGCCCCAAGGCCGTGGCCGCCGGACCGGGAGGCGAGATCTTCGTCCTGGGGCGCGGCGGCTGGGGGCTGCGCTACGGCCCCACGGGGGACCTGCGCGCGGTCTGGTCCATGC
>JBGAUA010000237.1:0-4383 GCA_044228875.1 Anaerolineae bacterium | reverse complement strand
GGCCGCCCCCGGTTGCTCGCGCGCCCCCCCCCCACCCCATCCCCGTCCCCTGGGGGGGCGCCCCGCCCGCCCCCCCCCCCCCCCCCCCCCACGTGACTTCATGCGTTGACCGCCACCAGAGCCTCGGCCACGCTGTCCGACGGCGACACCTTCAACCGCGCTTCGACGACGATGCCGTTCTCGTCGATGACGAAGTGGCTGCGAATGACGCCCTCGTAGCTGCGCCCGTACATGCGCTTCTCGCCCCAAGCGCCGTAGGACGCGGCCACGGCATGGTCGGCGTCGACCAGCAGGCGAAAGGGCAGCCCGAACTTGGCGATGAACCGGCGGTGGGAGCTTCCGTCGTCGGGGCTGACGCCCAGGACCATGGCGCCGGCGGCCTCGATGCGCTCGTGGGCGTCGCGAAAGCCGCAGGCCTGCGCCGTGCAGCCGCTGGTGTCGTCTTTGGGATAGAAGTACAGGATCACCTTCCGACCGCGCAAGTCGGCCAGGCGCACGAGCTCGCCGTTCTCGTCGGGCAGGTTGAAGTCGGGGGCGCTCTGGCCAGCGTCGATCATGTCGTGTCTCCTTGAGCATCGGCGCCGAGCGCGCCGCGGGCGCGGCAGCCATCCGCCGGCGCAGGCCTGATTGTAGAGGGCGGCCGCGGTCGCGCGCCTCCCCACGGCGCCTCAGTGGTCGACGGTCGCGGATGTCGCGCTAGTGGTGCGTTTTCTAGTTTCTTGAGATTACTATTGATTTTCTTGAGTTTTTGGACTATACTCGTAGCCACTTCGCATGATCGGATCAGTTATCACAAGCGAGAATCCATGAATCAGTCCGTCAACCCTGCCTTGACCAGTTGTCCCGTCTGCGAACAGCTCCTGGCGGTCACCCGTTTGAGCTGCGAGGCTTGCGGCACCACCATCGAGGGCCGTTTCGCCCCTGGCCCTTTCGCCGGACTGTCGCCGCAGCAGCTGGCCTTCGTCGCCGCTTTCGTCCGCCGCGAGGGCAAGCTGAGCCACCTGGAAGCGGAGCTCGGCCTCTCCTACCCCACCTTGCGCAGCCGCTTGCAGGAGGTCATCCGAGCCATGGACCTGCCGCGACCGGACGGCGTGCAGCCCGGCGACCTGTCGGCCCCGGCCGTGACGCGCCGGCGCGACATCCTCCAGGCCCTGGAAGCAGGGCGCATCAGCGCGGAGGAGGCCATCGACCTCCTGCGTGACTCGGACGCATGAACCCCAAGGAGCAGCAACGATGAACACCCAGATCAAGACCCTCGACCTGACGGACGACGCCCCGTTGATCATCCTCGCCGAATTGCCCGGCGACCTGCAGGTCTCCGGTTCCGAGACCCTGACCATCAGCATCCAGGCCGATGGCGACAGCGTCGTCGTCCTGGAGCTGGACGCCGAGGGCCGGGTACAGGCGCGGGCCGGCGGTGACGCCGTCCTGCGGCTGCCGGCCAAGGCCAGCCTGGAGGTTCGCGCCGTCCGCGGGGACGCGCGCATCCAAGGCATCGGCGGACGGTTGGACATCGCGGAGGTCAACGGCGACCTGAAGCTGCGGGATGTCGGACCTTGCCGGATCGGCCGGGTCTACGGCGACCTGCGGGCCAACGCGGTGGACGGCGACCTGTCGGTGGAGGCCGTCTACGGCGACGCCGCGGTCAACGCGGTGCGCGGCGCGGTGACCCTCGACCGGGTGCAGGCGGATGCGTTGGTGCGCGGCGCCGGCGGCACCGTGGTGGTGAGCGCGGGTGCGGACGCCACCGTGGAGCTCGGTGTGCCCGGCGCGCACCGCCTCGATGCCGGAGCGGACCTACGCCTGATCGCCGGGCCGGCCTTCGCCGGCACGATGGACCTGCGCGGTGGCGCGGATCGGCGCATCGACCTGCCGGAGAGCCGGCTGCGCGTGGAGCAGCTGGACGGCCTGACCCGGGTCACGGTCCTGGCCGAAGGCGCTCCCGGGCCCAGAGAAGACGAGCACGAAGGGGCCACCGACGCAGCGCCGCAAACGGTGACGGTCCATGCGGGCGGCGACTTCATCCTGACGCAGCCGGGCGTCGCCAGTCGCGATGCCCGCTGGCAGGCCCGCGTGGAGTTTCGCGCCATGGGCGATGAGTTCCGGGCCATCGGCGACGAGTTCCGGCAGCTGGCGGAACGGGTGACACGCAAGGTGCACGAACAGGTCGGCGGGATCGGCGGTCAGTTGCACGGCCGCTTCGGCCAGCTGGCCGACAACCTGACGGACATCCTCAGCGCGGCCGGCATGAGCCTCGAGGAGGCAGAGGCGGTGTCCGAGCGCGTCCGCTCCGCTGGCGAGCGAGCGAGCCAGCGGGCCCAGGAACGGCTGGACCAGCTGCGCCGTCGCCGCGAGGAGGATGGAGGCGACGCTCGCCGTGGCTCCTGGGAATGGATTGGCCGCGCGGTCGAGAACACCCGGCCGGCCCCTCCCGCCCCACCGGCGCCTCCAGCACCACCGGTAGGCGCTGAAGAGCGACTCAGCGTCCTGAGGATGCTCGAAGCGGGCCGGATCAGCGCCGACGAAGCGGAGCGACTGTTGAAGGCCATGGTCGGTGGTGCTGCCGATTGATGGGCAATGTGTTCGCACTCGCCGAATCCCCGACGTCTTCGCCTAAGAGCGGCAACCACAGTGAAAGGAGCGGAGCGATGATCCTCCAGCAGAGCCTGCAGTTCACCTTCATCCTGCAGAACAGCATGCCTCGGCCGACTCGCTGAGCCCGAGCGGCGCCCTGGGTGCCGGCGACCTCCTTGTTGACCCGCGGGTCCGGGAACCGTCTTCCGTCCTGTGGCAACCCACAGAGCTGACAGTTCAGCGATCTGTCGTTCGGATCGCATCCCCAGGCACGTCCAGGAGGCCGCCATGCGCCCCGTTGTTCGCCGTTCACCCGTCGCCATCGCAGCCGGGGCCCTGGCCTTGGCCCTCGTTGGGGCCGCGCCGCGGCTGAGCGCGGCGCCGGCCGCGCCCCTGGCGCCGGCGGGTCGCCACGCGGTGGCCCAGGGCCCCGCCCTGGAACCCTACGAGCGCATCGCCCAATGGCCGGCGCGCCAGACCCTGACGGCCGGCAGCCTGCAGACGGTGGTGGCTCTGGACGTGGCCGCCGACGGGCGGGTGTACATCGCCGACAGCGGGGCGGGGGGCGTGCATGTCATGCTGCCCTCAGGCACCTTCCTGCCGCCCTTCGGGGCCACCGGCGAGGGCCCCGAGCGGCTGGGAGGCGTGGGGCGGCTGGCGGTGGACCAGGCCGCGGGCAAGGTCTACGTGCTGGACTCGGGCACGCGGCGCCTCACCCTCTGGGGCCTGGACGGCGGCTACCTGGGGGCCTGGAAGGACCTGGACGGCGCCGCGGTGGCCGTTGGCCCCGACGGCAAGGTCTACGTGGCCGACCGCGAGCGGAATGCCGTGGGCGCCTACGACGCCGCGGGCACCTTGCTGTTCAGCGTCGGCCGGGCGGGCACCGACGAGGGCCAGTTCTCGATGATGACCGACGTCTCGGTGAGCCCCGACGGGCTGACCTTGGCCGTGGGCGACCTCAACCAGCTGCGGGTGCAGCTCTTCGACCTGGGCGCCGCCGGGGCCACTTTCCGCAAGGCCTACTTGCTCAACGGCCCCAAGTTCAGCCCGGGCATCGGGGCGCCGCCCTTCAACCAATGCCGCGCCGGCGTGGTGCAGGCGCTCAACGGCGACTCGGTGTGGGTGGGCGACGGCACGGGCGCCTGCGTCCTGACCGAGGAGGGCTTCAGCTACACCATCGCCACCTCGGCCGCCGGCGGCACCATCTGCAAGCAGAGCGTGGTGGCTCCGCGCATCCGCCCCCTCACTCGCCAGTACTACGCGGTGGCCCGCTACAACCCCAACGTGGGCCCCTGCTACAGCGCTCGCCGCGGCAAGGACAGCAGCCTGGCCACCACGGCCGCGGTGGTGCAGTACCGCGACGCGGAACTGGCCAGCACCCTGGCCATCAACCTCACCGGGACCAACGCCAAGAACGACGCCGGCCTGGTGTCGCCCTGGTTCGTCAGCTCGCCGGCCAAGGACCAGGTGTTTGTCCTGGACGTCACGCGCTACAGCCGCTTCTTCGCCCCCCTGGGCGATGCCCACGGCACCGTGGCCCTCACCAGCCGCCAGACGGCCGGCGCCACCAAGCGCTTCCTCATCGAGCGGGCCGACGGGACGGGGGTGGAGGGCGAGATCTTCGGCTACTACCGCCGCGAGCATCGCGGCAAGAAGGCCGGCCAGGAGACGGACGAGCCACCGGGCACCGCCACGGCGGCGGCCACGCCCAGCGGCAAGCCCACCGACCCCGGCAGCGGCCCAGGGGTCCCGCCGACGCCTGGACCCGGCAGCGGGCCCACCCCCCCCGGCTCCGCGCCCCCCACCCCG
>JBGAUA010000236.1:0-4405 GCA_044228875.1 Anaerolineae bacterium | reverse complement strand
GGCCCCGGTCATCGTGCGCTACGTCGACGAGCGGTTCACCATCGTGCTGCGCTATTGGCTGGGGCGCGCCATGGCCGGCGCGACCTCGGTCGACAACCAGCTCCAGCAACCCGTGCGCATCGACGCCCTGCCGAACGGCGACGTCGTGGTCACCGATGCCAGCGCCTTCGTCGGTGACTGGACCCAGCCGCCCTTCATCCGCCGTTTCCAACCCGATGGCCGCCCGATCGAGAAGCTGGCGATCCGAACCCGGTACAGCAATTCCTTCGAGATCATCATGGACGGCCGTCTGGCGTTCGCGACGGGGGAGAGCGGCCGCATCGCGGGCGTGGCCACCCTCCGCAGCGGCTGCCTGATCTGCCCCAACCGTCCCCCCCTGATCCTGTCGGTCGTCGCCTACGCCCAGAGCATCGCGCAGCGCGTCTGTCATCGGATCTGCATCCCCGGCTTGTACCTCGACCCCATCTGGAAGACCTCGCTCATCAACCTCCAGCAGCAGCGCGGGGCCCTGGACTACAACTACGCCGCCGCCTTCGACGCCTTGCGTCGGCAGGTCGTGCTGCTGCAGGTCTGGGCCGACAACCCGTCCGACGCGGCCATGCCCGCCCGACTGCTGCTCTTGCCGCTGGACGCCCTGGGCCGCAAGACCGAGGTTGCGCTCGACGGCACAGAGCGGGAAGCCCTGTGGACGGACGTGGATGTGGGGCCGGACGGGCGCATCCATGTGCTGGACACCTTGAACGATCGGCTGAAGGTGTTCGACGGCCGCGGCGCCTTGCTGGCCGAGCTGGCCACCCCGAAGGACGCTTGGAAGCTGGCCGGCGGACCGAATGGCGAGACCTTCCTCTTGACCACCCATGGCCAGGTGCACCGCCTCGCGCCGGATGGCCAGGTCCTCTCGCGCTTTAGCGGCCTGCCCGATGACACGGTGCCCACCAGCGCGGTGATGGACCTGGCCGTGGACGCCTGGGGCCGGGTGTACACCATCGATGAGCATTACGACCAGGTCACGGTCTTCGAGCCGGACGGCAGCGAGGCCGACGTGCTGGAGGGCGAGGACTGCCACCTCGCCGGCGACAAGTGGGTGGCGCCGGACGAACTGCTGCTGGGTGATTCGGCGGAGCTGGTCTTGACGCTGTTCGGGACCTGCGGCTACGTCGAGGAGCCAACCGACATCGTGCTGGCGGTGAACGCGGAGACCGCGCGGCTGGGGCCGGAGGGTGCGTCCAGCTTCGTCGAAACCAGTCGCCTCCGTGTCGCGCGGCAGATCCTGGGGCTGGTGGACCTGGACGTCCATCGCGTAGGTATCGTCTCCTTCGTCCTGAGCGGCCAGGTGGACAGGCCCCTCACCCACGAACGCCGGCCGCTGATCCAGTCGCTCTTCGACCTGCCGGGTGGCCCGCCTCTCGCTCGGACGGAACGCGGCTGCGCGGGGGTCAACAACGATTCAGCGCTGAAGGCCGCCCGCGAAGCCTTCGCCGATTCGCCGCCGGGTCGCCGCAAGGTGCTTATCCTGATCTCACCGGGGATGGAGCCGCGGCCCGGCGTCTGCCCCTGGTCGGCCCTGGGCATCGCCCGGACCGCGGCGGAACTGAAGGCCGGCGGGGTGGAGATCGTCGCCGTCAACGGCGCTTCGGTGGCGGCCAGCAGCCAGGCCATGAGCGGCATCGCCGTCGCCGAGCGCGGGCAGGGCGTGGGCCGGCCGGCCCTGCAGCGGGCCTTGTCGCGCCGCTGGCCGACCGACCTCTTGCAGAGCGGGACCTTGACGGACACCCTGCCGACCAACATGGACTACGTGATCGGCAGCGCGAGCCCGCCGGCTAGCTGGGATGCCGCCACCCGCACGCTCAGCTGGCGGTTGGGGCGCATCGAGCGGGGCTTGACGCCGCGCTTCTCGCTCCAGGTCCGCCCGCGCGAGGAAGGCCTCTGGCCCACGAACGTGTCCGCCCTGGCGGAGGGCATCGATGGTTGGGGCGACCCCTTCCACGTCGTCCTGCCCGTTCCCAGGGTCCGCGTTTACGGCGAGCTGCCGCCCACCGCCACGAGCAGCGCCACACCGACGCCCACGGCGACCCTGACGGCCACGCCGGAGCCGACGGCGACGCCGCGACCGACCTTACCGCCGAAGCCGATCTACCTGCCGATCCTGCCGCTGACCGCGCCATGCCGACCGGAGACGCGCAACGCCGACATCGCCCTGGTCATCGACAGCTCCAGCAGCATGACCGAGACGACGCGCCCCGGCGGCCCCACCAAGCTGGCGGCGGCCCAGGAGGCCGCCCGGGCCTTCCTGGCGCAGCTGGCGGCCGGCGGGAGCCAGGCGGCGCTCATCCAGTTCAGCAACAGCGCCGCGGTCCTGGTGCCGCTGACGCCCGACATCGCCGCCGTGACGGCCGGTCTCGACCGCCTGACCCAGGCCAGCGGTACGCGCATCGACCTGGCCTTGGACAGCGCCGTCGCCGAACTCACGGGCAGCGCGCGCCGAGCGGGCAACAACCCGGTGATCATCCTTCTCACGGACGGCGAGCCGACGGGCACCACGACCGACGCGGTGCAACAGGCCGCCCTTCGCGCCAAGGGGGCGGGCATGCTGGTGTTCACCATCGGCCTGGGCCAGGCGGTGGACCAGGCGCTACTCGGCAGCATCGCTTCGCGCCCCGAGTGGGCCTACTTCGCTCCGGACACGTCAGACCTGGTGGGTATCTACGAGAGAATCGTGTACGTGATACCGTGCACACCGGAGTGGCCTTAGCGCGATCACTACATGGGTACCGAACTCGGGACTCACGGCGTTTCGAAGGAATGCCCTGGGGAGGGTTTGAGGCCCATCCGGTGACGCGGTATCCTCAGCGTTCGAGCGCTTTCGGACAGACATAGGAGGCGGTAATGTCAAGCAGTTCAGGCAGGGTGCGGCCGGACGAGCGACGGTTGCTGATCGGCCTGGGTGTGGCCGCCAGCATCGTATTGGCTGCCGTCCTGCGCACGGCCAGGCCGACCGCCGACCGGCCAAGCCCCGCCGGACAGGCGCCGGCAATTGTCGCGGCGGACTTGGCTTTCGATGTGTATGAACGCACGGATTTCGGCGCCGTCGAGGAGGCAAAGGACGTCGCCGTCCAAACGGACGGCATGATCGTGGCCTGTGGCGCCAGCGGCGACGACATTCTCGACAGCGATGCTGCTCACGACATCGCCTTGGCCCGCTACAGTCCGGATGGGCGGCTGGACCCATCCTTCGGCGTCGGCGGCAAGGTGGTGGTGGACCTGGGCGCCCATTCTGAGGTGGCCGAGGGCATCGTCGCTCTGCCTGACGGCCATCTGCTGGTCGCTGGCTCGATCAGCGGCGACCACCTTGGCAGCGCTGTCGGTGATGACATCTTCGTCGCTCGATTCAACGTTGACGGCAGCCTGGATCGGGGCTTCGGCAAGCAGGGGGTGGCAGCGCTTGATCTCGGTCGCAGCGCTGACCGTGCAGTCGCCATCGCCGTGCAACCCGATGGCGCGATCGTGGTCGCCGGCCGCCGAATGTCCGTAGGTGGCGGCATGTACCCGGGGCTGGCCCGGTTCACGGCCGATGGCGTGGCCGACGCTGCTTTCGGGGTGGGTGGTGTATTTCAGTCCAGTTTCCATCAGGACACCTATTTCGAGGATGTAGTCGTCGATTCCGATGGATCGCTGCTATTGGCACTCAACACCGGGGAGTACGCCTACCCTTGGTGGGACGGAGCTGTCGCGCGCGTGAATGCAAAGGGGATTCTCGACCCGACATTCGGCCGCGCAGGTATTGCGGTCATTCCTCTGGCTCGATCAGGGCGCGGCAACAGCTATGCAACCAACGTGCTGGCGACGTCGGACGGCAAGGTACTCATTGGCGGATCGACGGACATCGACATCTTCCGCGGCTCAGACATCGTCTTGACGCGGTTTACCGGCGATGGTCAGCTGGATGTCACCTTCGGCGAGGGCCGGCTTACGCTCATCGAGATCGCTAACAATAGTTCTGATCGTCTGAGCGACATGGCGACGAACGCGTCGGGGCGGTTGCTTCTGGTCGGTAGGTCGAACAAGGACATCAGCTGGAAGTCGGAAGGCCTGGGCTTCGCGCTACGGCAGGCGGATGGGTCTGCCGACCTGAGCTTCGGCTCCAGCGGACCCGGAACTGCCTGGCTGCCCTTCCCCGTCGGAGCCCGGGACTATGTCGCCGCGGCAGCGCTCCTTCACGATGGTCGCGGGGTCGTCGTGGGCACGCATTCCGAGTATGTGGGCCAGCCGCGCCTCGATGACTTCATGCTCGGGATACTACCGCTGCCTGCCGCGCCGCCATCGACGAGTAATCCGCCAAACCACCTGTGGTTGCCGTGGCTGCAAAGACCTTGAACCTACCGCGGCGCGTTCAGTCGCCGTGCAT
>JBGAUA010000235.1:0-4520 GCA_044228875.1 Anaerolineae bacterium | reverse complement strand
CAGGAAGACCAGCGTCAGAACCGTCGCGACTGTGAGGCCCCCCATGATGGCGTAGGCCATCGGACCCCAGAAGACGGTCGGCGCAATCGGGATCATGCCCAGGGTGGCGGCAGAAGCGGTCAACAGGATTGGGCGGAAACGCTTTGTGGTGGCCTCGATGACCGCATCCCACGGGTGGAGCCCCTGGGCCTTTTCGTTCTCGATCTGGTCAATGAGGATCACCGAGTTGCGGGCGATCATGCCCGTCAGGGCGAGCACGCCCAGGATCGCCACGAAGCCGAGCGGCTTGTCCGCCAGCAGCAGCGCCGCGACGACCCCGATCAGGCCCAGAGGGGCGACGCTGAGCACCAGCAACAGGCTGCTGAAGCTCTGGAGCTGGATCATCAGCACCGTAAAGGTCAGGAGAAGCATCAGCGGCATGGCCAGCGCAACCGAGATCTGCGCCTTGGTGCTCTCCTCCACTGAACCGCCAGTGGCGATGCGGTACCCGGGCGGCAGGCTGTCGGCGAGCGCCCCGATCTTCGGCATCAGCGCCTGCTCCACCGTGGCGGCTTGCGTGCCGGGCGCGACGTCGGCCTGTACCGTGACCGTGGGTTTCCTGTCCCGGCGCCAGACGATGGGGTATTCCTGGCCGTAATCGATCGAGGCAATCTGGCTCAAGGGGACGGTCTGCCCATTGGGCAGCGGCACCTGAAGCGTTCGGATGGTTGCCGGCGATAGGCGTTGCTCGTAGGAGGCCCGCACCAACACATCGACCAGATAGATGCCGCTGCGCATCTGGGTGGCGGTGATGCCGGTCATGGCCGCGTTCACGGCCTCGGCCAGGGCTTGCGAGCTCAAGCCAAGATGGCGGGCCTTGTCCTGGTCGACCCGGACCCTCACCGTGCGCGCCGGCTCGATCCAGTTGTAGTTGACGTTGCGGGCACGCGGGTCGGCCGCCACGACTTCGGCGACCTGGAAGGCGATCGCGCGTACCTGCTCCGGGTCCGGTCCGCTCACCCGGTACTGGAGCGGCCATCCCACCGGCGGGCCGAGCTCCAGCGGATAGACCCGGCCGACGACGCTCGGGAAGTCCTTCGCGAGCGCCAGCTCCAGTCTCGCCTTCACCCGCTCGCGCTCTTCCAGACCTTTGGTGACCACGACGGCCTGGGCGAAGAAATCGTTGGGGAGCTGGACATTGAGCGGCAGATAGAAGCGCACGGCGCCCTGCCCCACGTAGGTGCTCCAGTGGTCGACGTCCGGATCATTCTCGAGGAGCTTGTCCAGTCGGGCCGCGACGTCCTGCGTGGCGTAGATCGAGGCGTTGTCGCGCAACTGCATGTCCACCAGCAGCTCGGGCCGGTCCGAGGACGGAAAGAACTGCTGCGGCACCAGGCGGGTGCCGTAGAGCGCGGCACTGAAGAGGGCAAGCGTGACGCCGATGGTGACCCAGCGCGCCCGCATCGCCTCCGCCAGGAAGCGGCGGAACGCGCGCATGAACGCGCCGGGTTCCCCCGAGTGCGCCGCCTTGGGCTTCTTGAGCATCCAGACACCGAGCAAGGGGGCAAACACGGCCGCAACGATCCAGGAGGCGATCAGCGCGATAGCGACGACGGCGAAGATCGTGAAGGTGTACTCGCCCGCGGCGCTTGCGGCGAAGCCGATGGGGACGAACCCCGCGATCGTGACGAGTGTGCCGGTGAGCCGCGGATAGGCGGTCGAGCTGTAGGCGAAGGCGGCGGCTTGCTCCTTGTCGTCGCCTCGCTCCAGCCGCGTCACCATGGCCTCGATCGTGATCATGGCATCGTCGACCAGCAGGCCCAGCGCGATAATCAGGGCGCCCAGCGAGATGCGCTGAAAGCCGATATCGAATACCAGCATGGACGCAAACACCGCGGCGAGGACGAGCGGGATGGAGACGGCCACCACGGCGCCGGCGCGCGCACCGAGGCTGACCAAACTGACCGCAAGGACGATGGCGATGGCCTCCCAGAGGGCCTTCAGGAACTCGTCCACCGCTTCCTCGACGGTGACGGGCTGGTCGGCGACAAGTGTCGGCTCGATGCCGACGGGAAGGGTTGTCCAGGGCAACCGAATGATCTGCATCAAGCAAACATAGAGTTACGTAAAATACCTCGCGCCGCCTATCATGGGAGCGAGGTATGTGTTCAGAATTGTTATCTCACCTGTTGGGCGTCCGGGATCCCCGGGCGGACTGGAACAAGTTGTACCCGCTGGAGGAGATCCTCCTGCTGTGCATCTGCGCGGTGGTCAGCGGCGCGGAAGGATGGAAGGCCATCGCCGAGTTTGGCGAGGCAAAGTTGGCCTGGCTGCGGCGGTTTGCGCCCTTTGAGAACGGCATCCCCTCGCCGGACTGTCTGGGCTGGGTGATGGCGCGCTTGCCGGCCAAGGCCTTCCAGGACTGTTTTCTGGCGTGGACGCGGTCGGTGGCGCAACTGACCGAGGGGGAGGTCGTGGCCATCGACGGCAAGACGCTGCGCGGCTCCCACGACCGCGGCCGGGGGCAGGCCGCGATCCACTTGGTGAGCGCCTGGGCCAGCGGAAACCGCCTCTGCCTCGGGCAGACCGCCACCGCAGCCAAGTCCAACGAGATCACCGCCATCCCGGCACTGCTCAAGCTCTTGGAACTGAAGGGTTGTATCGTCACCATCGATGCCATGGGCTGTCAAACCGCCATCGCCGAACAGATCGCGGCCCAGGGTGCCGACTATGTGCTGGCGGTCAAGGACAACCAGCCCCAGTTGCACGCCGCCGTGGCCGACTACTTCGAGGCAGCCCGGGCCAACGACTTCGCCGCGGTACCGGTGAGCACCTACGAGGAGGTCGATGCCGGTCATGGGCGCAGCGAGGTGCGCCGCTGTTGGCTGGTGGCGGACCTGCGCACCCTCCCCGAGCCGCAGCGCTGGCGGGGCTTGCGCGGCATCGCCTTGGTCGAGGCCGAACGCCACCACGGCGGACAGGTTAGCTGCGAGCGGCGTTACTACATCACCTCCCTGGCCGGGGCGGCACGCCAGGTGGCCGAAGCGGTGCGCGCCCACTGGGGGATAGAGAACCAACTCCATTGGGTCCTGGACGTGACCTTTCGCGAGGACGACAGCCGCGTGCGCCGCGATCACGCCCCGGCCAACCTAGGCACCCTGCGCCAGTTCTCCCTGAGCCTCCTGCGCCGCCACCCCGCGCCCAAGAGCGTCAAGGGCAAACGCTTCCGTGCCGCCCTGGACGATAACTTTCGCGCCAAGGTCGTGTTTGGTCAGGGATGATCATTCGGTGGCCCTGGTGAGACCGGCCCTCAAGCCCCGCCGTTCTGGGCTTGTTGGCACCAGCGCACCGATTTAGAGCCAGCGTGAACGCACCACCAGGCTTCCCTGCCTACACCCGCCTCGCCGACGCCCTAATCGAGCGGGCAACCAAGGACCAGCTTGCTGGTGTAGCACGCCTCTTTGCTCTCAACATCGGCCGGTACCAGTTCCGCTACGGTGACGTGCTGAAGATGGTGCGGGCTGAGAACCTGGACGAAGTAACCCTCGTGCTTCTCTCGGCTGGGATGAAGAATCTGGTTTCTGCCCCCACAGAAGTCACAGGACTGAACGATGTTCTTAAAGACGAGCCTCGTCACTGGCCTCCTCGCCCTCTCGCTTGGGCTTTCTGCCTGTGTGCTCGACCGGAAGGCCAAAGACACCGAGGCGGCATCTGGCGATGCCACGGTCTACGGACAAGTTTCGGTGTCGGTGGATCGCGTTTCGACGCAGTAGCGCCCGGTGCCTGGGTTACGATGCACAAGGCGAGGGGCAGAGTTCACGTTCCACACAGCCTGGTACCGCTTGCCCATCGCCGTCGCTTTCGCACGCCAGCGCGAGGTAGGTCTCCAGGTGCGGCTGGACGAGGCGGTAGAGGACGGTTTCCTCGGTGCGACGACGGGCGTAGACAGCCGGGCGGCATCCCTGTGAACTGGCGGTCATATCGGTGGTGCGGCGTGACTACGTGGATAACGGAGGCGGTAAGGCCAGCCTGCTGAGGCCAGGACACAAGACCCGGAGATGGTTTGGACTCAGCCAAGGGCAGGCTGCGGTTTGGCGACCGTGTGCTGCTGGCCCCTTGCCGCACCACAGATGTAGATGACCCTGGGCCTGGGCTCGGCATATTTGCTGCGCCATAGCAAAATGGCAGGTCGCAGAAGAGGGACTCAGCGGCGGCGTGAGGGCCCCATGGCTGCCGACGGGCACAACCGCGAGTGCTTAAGGGCCCCTTCTGGATGCTGACCCACGATGCTGGTATCGGGCCGCGTGGTGCGATGCGCGGACCGCAAGACTCGAACTATCCACCAGGAGCATGTGGCCATGACGACGGATGCGACCCGCTATGAGCTCGTTTTTTTCGGGACCGACCTGCAAGGCACCCAGCGCACAGAGGCGTTCAATACACTGGCGCGGCTGATGAAGATCGAGCCCGATCAGGTCGAGCAAGTACTGGAAAAGCGTGGCGGTATTATCGCGAGGGCCTTGCGTTCAGAGGTGGGCGTT
>JBGAUA010000234.1:0-4620 GCA_044228875.1 Anaerolineae bacterium | reverse complement strand
CTCATGCCGCGATGGCTCCGAGTCAATTTCAGGGAATGAGCGACATCAACTCGCTCGTCGTTCCAACCGTTCGGCGATCCAGAGCTTGATGATGGACTGCCGGGTGACCCCCAGCCGACCGGCTTCCTGGTCCAGCGAATCAACCATCCACGAGGGAAAGTCAACGTTGACGCGGCGTGGCTCCAATCCTGGGCGGCGAGCCTTGGCCAGGTCAAGCAGGTCAGTGATGTCTTCGCCGTCATCAAAACGGCGATCAAACTCAGCGGCCTTCATAGAGGGTTTCCTCCTCGGGTCTGGACCGTCTGGCGGAGATCAGCCTGATGCTGCCGCCGCGATAGGTAATGACTGCAGCCCAGACCTTGTCGGCGATCCGTCCGACGATGATCCAGCGGGCTTCATCCGACGACCTGGCCGGGATCTCGATGCGCCGCTCGTCAAACCACAATGACTGAGCTTCCTCGAAGTCGATGCCGTGCTTTTCCTTGTTTGACCGGCTCTTGGACAGATCAAACTCGAAACTGAGCACGGGTTGCTCCGATCGGTACTGGTATACTAATTATACCGATAGGCGAAGGCGTTCACAAGCAGCGAGTAGAATCGGCGTGCACGTATCTGGAACGCTAGCCCCACCCCGCCACCCACAGCCCCCGCCCGATGAGCCCCGGCTCCTCGAGGTCTGCAGCCAGCCCCGCGGACCTGAAGCCGGTGCGCATCTCGTCCACAGTGAAGAGCCCTATGCTGTGGCGTTCCTTGAAATGCCGGGTCCCCTCCGGGGTGCTGACCAGATGGTGCATGTCCATGACGGACAGGCGGCCGCGCGTCAGGCTGGTGCAGGCGCGGGCAATCTTCAGTTCGGGCAGGTCCACCGTTTTAAGGTGGACGGTGGACTTGCGCCAGGCCTCCGGCGTGAACCAGGGCTCCACCAGCAGCACACCGCCCGGCGCCAGGTGGCGGGCCATGGACCGCAGGGCCCGCGCCAGGCCCGCGCGCGTCCGCACGTAGCCGATGGCGCTGAAGAGGCAGGTGACCACGTCGAAGCGCTCGCCCAGGTCGAAGGCCCGCATGTCGCCCTGGTGCAAGGGCAGGCCCGGCAGGCGCCGGCGGGCTTCCGACAGCAGCCCCGGCTCCAGGTCCAGCCCCGCCGCGTCGAAATGCGCCCGCAGATGCTCCAGGTGCCGCCCCGTGCCGCAGGCCACATCCAGCAGCCGCCCGCCATGGCGGCCGCGCCGCGCGGCGACGAGGTCGCGGATCTGCGCCGCCTCCCCGGCGTAGTCCTTCCCGGCGTAGATGGCGTCGTAATGGGCGGCGCTCAGGCGGTACATGGACGATCTCCAGGGCTCGCGAGCCGTCGAGAGTAGACTATCGATACCGATCACGTCCGCATGGAGACTGCGGCTGCGAGACCGGGCGGCATGCCCCTCGGTCACGTCCCACTATGGCCTTTCGGCCGAGACCTGTCAACCCCCCCATGCCCCCCATCATCCACGTCCAGGGCCTGACCAAGACCTTCTGGGTGCGCCGCCATCGCGGCGGCGCCCTGGGCGCGCTGCGCGGGCTCTTCGATCGGCGGCGCGACGCGGTGCAGGCCGTGGACGGGCTGGACTTCAACGTGCAGCGCGGCGAGCTGGTGGGCTACCTGGGGCCGAACGGCGCCGGCAAGTCCACCACCATCAAGATGCTGACCGGCATCCTCGTGCCCACGGCGGGGCGGCTGGAGGTGGCCGGGCAGCTGCCCTGGCGGGACCGGACGCGCTACGTGCGGAACATCGGCGTGGTCTTCGGGCAGCGCAGCACCCTGTGGTGGGACCTGCCGGTCATCGAGAGCTACGAGATCCTGCGCCATGTCTACGGCATCCCGGTCGACCGCTACCGCCAGAACCTGGCGACCTTCGACCAGGTGCTGGGGCTGGGCGCCTTCCTGCGCACCCCCGTGCGTCAGCTGAGCCTGGGCCAGCGCATGCGCGCCGACCTGGCGGCCGCCCTGCTGCACGATCCGGCCATCCTCTTCCTCGACGAGCCCACCATCGGCCTGGACGTCGCGGCGCGGGAGCGCATCCGCGCCTTCATCCAGGAGATCAACCGCGAGCGCGGCGTCACCGTGCTCCTGACCACCCACGACATGGGCGACGTGGAGAAGCTCTGCCGCCGCGTGCTGCTGATCGCCGGCGGCCGACTGCTTTTCGATGGCGACCTGGAGGGCCTCCGCCACCGCTTCGGCAGCGAGCGGGAGCTGGTGGTGGACCTGGCGGAGGACGAGCCGGCCGGCCTCTCGCCCGAGCGGGGCGATCCCCCGGCGCCTGCCGGACCGCCGTCCGATCCCGCTGATCCCGCGGCGCCGCCCCAAGGGCCGGCCCTGCCCGGCGCCACCCTCGTGGCCCGTGAGGGCTCGCGTCTGACCTACCGCTTCCGCCGCGCCGACACCAGTGCCTCGGCGCTCATCGCCCATCTGGCGGAGCGGCATCGCATCCACGATCTGACCGTGCGCGAGCCGGAGATCGAGGCCGTGGTCCGACGCTTCTACGAGTCTGATCCCTCGTCCGAGGCCTGAGGTCGAGACCGGCCGCATCGCGACGCCTTGGCGTCCGCGAGCAGGTTACCACGAGCCGACGCAACTCGGACCCGCGCTAGGACTTTGGGCGGATGCTGTCATCAGGCCCGCTGTCTAGACTGGTCGCTGTCCTGGGCCGCAGCTGCTTCTGGTCTAGCGATTGTCCATCGGCGCTCCGGGGGGAAGCGCGGGCCGTTCGGCCCTTCGCGCCCGGCGCCGGCCCCGCGAAGGAGAGAGATTGCCATGCGACGTCACCGTAGCCTCACCCGTCTTGCCGCTCTGGTCGGCATCTGCGTCCTCGGATTCAGCGGCCCCGCGGCCCAGGCCGCCCCGGCGCAGCAGACCGGCCCCCTCAGTTGCCGTTGGCAGAACGCCGGATCGTCAACCCTGGACCAGTTCGACACCGGCTCGGTCTATGACCCCAATGCCAACAGCATGTGGGTCTACAGCGGTCTGGACAGCCAGCTCAAGATCTCGAACCGCATCGAGATGATCAGCATGACCGGAACCGCGGCCGCCCCCAAGGTGAGCCACAAGGCCGTCAACGCGCCGGCGGCCACCATCTTCGCCCCCACCTGCGCCTTCCGTAACAAGGGTGCGGATTCGGACGACACCGCGGTCTACTGCTTCGGCGGCACCAAGAACCCCACCGATGTGGGCGGCGGCGCCGGCGACGATCTGGTCCAGCGCTTTCTGGTCAAGAAGGGCGCCTGGGAGAGCAGCGTCACCGTCGCCGGCAGCTTCACCCCTCGCTGGGGCGCCGCGGCGGCCTGGGATCCCGTGCATGACGTCATCTGGGTGGTCGGCGGCGTGCAGCAATGCAGCCTGAAGGATCTGATCGACGGCAAGACCTGCCAGGCCCGCCCCATCGGCATCAGCTACCTCAGCTTCGACGGCGGCCTCAAGTGGAACGCCGGTCCGGGCAACGAGACCGTCTTCGGTCACGCCGTGGCCTACGATTCCACCGCGCAGCGCCTGGTCTTCGTCGGCGGCACCACCAACGGCCGGGACGGCATCAGCTACCTCAAGCAGATGGACCTGAAGGATCCGGACATCAGCAAGGTGAAGATGGCCGGCCTCAACGCCGGCGGCACGGCCCCCGCGTCCTTCCTGCTGGGGGCGGCCTACGACGCCTCGGTCAACGCCCTGGTCACCTATGGCGGCGTCAGCCGGGGCCACCTGTCGAGCAAGGAGACGGCGGACACGCGCACCCTGGTGCTGGACCTCGCGGCCGCGCCGCCGGTCTGGGTGAACATCAGCGGCCAGTCCATCGGTGAGCGCATCGGCGGCACGATGCAGTTCGACAGCAAGCAGAACGCCAGCATCTTCGCCCTGGGCCGCAAGTCCGGGGCCACCAACATCAGCACCGTGCGCACCACCAACGCGCTCAGCTGCAACCGCAACGTCGCGCCGACGCCCACCGGCAGCGGTCCGGCGCCCACGAACACCCCCGGCACCGGCCCCCGTCCCACCGACGAGGTGCGGCCCACGGCCACCATGGCCGCCGATCCGGTCATCTGCGACGCCATCAAGGCCCGCGTGCCGGCCGCGGTGGTCAACGAGGCCGTGCTCGCCCCGGACAAGGTGGCGGGCTACAAGCAGCCCTGCAACCCCAACCTGGCCGTCAGCCCCGCCAACCCGCTGCGCCGCTACCTGGGCCTGCGCAACCCCGGCCAGGTGTTCCACCCCATCTTCAACAGCGTGGTCTGGAAGTGCGGCTGCCCCTGATCCCCGATTCGGTCTCGGCGGCTCGCTCGTCCTGAGCGCGGTCGACCGGGCGACCTCTTCACAGTCGCGCGCGGCCCCGGACCCTGTCCGGGGCCGCATCGCGTCGGCGGTCAGATCTCCTCGAAGCGCGCCGTGAAATGCCGCAGCACCGCGGGTGCCGTGACGATGCGCAGCCCCTTGAGCCGCTGCCGCGCGGCGAAGACCTCGGCCGCGCATTCCCCCACGTAGTCCAGGTGGCTCTGGGTGTAGACGCGCCGGGGGATGGCCAGGCGGACCAGCTCCATGGCCGGGGCCGGCCGCCCTTCGCCGCCGAACATCACGCTGCCGATCTCGCAGGCGCGCAG
>JBGAUA010000233.1:0-4697 GCA_044228875.1 Anaerolineae bacterium | reverse complement strand
CGTCGGGCAACCGCCCGGATCGCCTGGATCGCCCGGATCGTCCCGACCGCCGCGGACCCTCCGGCGATCGCCCCGCACCCGGGCGACCGTGGGACCAGCCGCGGGCGGGTGACGCCCGCGCCGCCGGAGGCGTGGGCGAGCCGGCGCGGGGAGAGCGGCTGCATGTGGAGGGTCCTCTGAGCGCGCGGTCCTGGGCCTTGGCCGCGCTTCGACGCATCGAGGAAGACAGGGCCTATGTCGCCCGCCTGGAGCCGGATGCCGGCCTCGGCCCGGGAGCGCGACGCTCGGCGACGGACTACGTGGCGGGCGTCACGCGCTGGCGGCGCTGGCTGGACCACCTGATCGACAGCACCTTCACCGGGCAGCCGGAGAACCTGGATCCGCGGGCGCGCCAGGTGCTGCGCCTCGGGATCTACGAACTGCTCTACGCGTCCACGCCGCCGCATGCCGCGGTTCACGCGGCGGTCAACCTGGCCAGGGACGTCGGCGCTGAAAAGGCGATGGGGCTGGTCAACGCCGTCCTGCGCAACCTGGACAACCGCCGCGACGACCTGCCCCAGCCCGCGAGCGGCGACCCGCTGGAAGATCTTGCCATCCGTCATTCGCATCCGAGCTGGCTGGTAAGGCGCTGGCACGACCGTTTCGGCGTCGAGCAGCTGAGCGCCTTGCTCGCCTGGAACAACTCCCGTCCCGGCCACGGGCTCAGGGTGAATCGCCTGCGCACGTCGGTCGCCGAGGTCACCGCCGAACTCACCGAGCTCGAGGTACCGCTCGAGCCCTCGGCATGGTTGCCGGAGGACATGATCCGGGTGACCCGGCTGCAGCCGGTGTTGGCTTCGGGCCTCCTTACCGAAGGGCTCTGCGTGGTGCAGGACGAGGCCGCGGCGCTGGTGGTCCGCGTGCTGGATCCGCAGCGCGGCGAGTCCGTCATCGACCTCTGCGCAGCTCCGGGAGGCAAGGCGACGTATGCCGCCCAGCTGATGGAGGACCAGGGCCAGGTGCTGGCCCTCGACGTGCATCCGGGCAAGGTCAGGTTGATCGAAGCCGCGGCCACTCGCCTGGGCTTGAAGAGCATCCGCTGCGCGGTAGCGGACTTGCTCGCCCTGCATGAGCTGCGCGACGACTCCGGCCAGCCGCTGGCCCGGCAGGCGGACAGGGTACTGCTGGACGCCCCCTGCAGTGGGACCGGCGTGATGGCCCGGCGCGCGGACCTGCGCTGGAACCGGGAGCCGGGCGACCTCTTGACCCTGTGCAAGGCGCAGGACGCCATGCTGGACGCGGCGGCCGCCTTGGTCCGCCCGGACGGCCTGCTGGTCTACAGCACCTGCAGCCTGGAGCCCGAAGAGAACGAAGGTCGTGTGGACGCCTTCCTCGAGCGCCATCCGGATTTCACGATGGAGTCGGCGGCGGGGCTGATCGCCGCCGACCTGGTGGACGACAGAGGTTTCTACCGTAGCCTCCCGCAGCGGCACGGCATCGACGGCGGCTTCGCGGCGCGCCTCCGGCGCAAGCGGATGGTGGCGCGGCGATAGGGCCGGACCCGCGGCGACGAACCCCAGGGACGTGGCGTATCAATCCAGGGCAAGCCCATGCTCGCACCCGACAGACCAGCCGCTACCCTTCCTTCGCGGCCTCGTCGTGGTACTGGTCGTGTCCTCGGACCTAGCCGGTCGTTCGGCCTTGATGCATTCGTCCCACTTCCCAATCGGACCGCTGCCTGCTATTCTGGCCACATGAACAAACGTTCGCTTGAGTCACAGCTCTCGCTGTTCGACGCGCCAGCAACGCGGGAACAGCCAGCGCCGGAGCCGGCCACGGATGCCACGGGGCGCGGCGGTGAACCGGACGCCGAGGCCTCCACCGCCGCCAGCCCTTCGCCCTACTTGGCACCGCTGCCCATTCCTACGGCCGCCAGCAGCCTGCAGGGCGCCGCCGCGGCCTTCGACGAGCACCTGGGGCGACTGGCCAGGACAGTCAACACGCGGCGCGCCTTTGCCAGCGACCTGCGGCTGCTGGCCGAGTTCCTTGGGCCGAACACAGCGCTGGGCACCGTCACCACGGACGACCTGAACCGCTTCCTCACCTGGATGCTGTCGTACCGGGATGAGCCCTGCAGCCCCAAGACCTACGCCCGCCGCCTGACGACCCTCAAGGTGTTCTTCGCCTGGCTGCGCGAGGCCGAGGCCCTGCCCAGGGATCCAGCCCTGACGCTGGTGCACCGGCGGGCGCAGGCGCCGCTGGCCCGAGTGCTCAACGACCGGGAGGCGAGCGCGCTGCTGACCTTGGCCGACAGCATGGCGGACGGGGCGGCGCGGGATCCGCGTCCCGCCTTCATGCTACGGTTGCTACTGGACACAGGCCTCAAGAAGGGAGAGCTCGTGCGTCTGCGGACGGATGACCTCAACCTGGACGCGGACCCGCCCAGCATCCTGGTGCGCTACGACCAGCCGCGCTTCGCCCGCAAGGAGCGCCGGGTGCCGGTCGGCCCCAAGGTGGCCGGCCTCTTCCCGGCCTATCTGCTGCGCTATCGGACGACGGAACGCCTCTTCCCCTGGACGGACCGCAACCTCGAGTACGTGCTGGCCGACCTGGCGGATGCCGCCGGCCTGGGCGACGAGGTCAGCTTCGAGACCTTGCGCTGGACCGCCGCCCTCCGCGCCTGGCGCTCGGGCCTCCCCCCCGACGCGCTCCGTGAACACCTGGGGCTTTCGCCCATCACCTGGGTGGAAACGGAGAAGAAGCTGCGCCTGCTGGCAGACGGGCTCGGGGCGGCGGGGGTGGCGCGGTGGTTCGGGTAAGCGGCCGGCGGACTGCAACCGCGACGCCGCGCTGCTGGCGGTCGCCGTCACCGGCAGGACACTTCAGCGCACGCGCTCCAGCTCGCCCCAACTCGGCCCCACCGACACATCCACCTCCAGCGACACGCCCGCCAACGGCACGCAGCCGGTCATGACCCGCCGCGTCAACGCCGCCACCGCGTCGATCTCCTCCGGAGGCGCCTCCAGCAACAGCTCGTCGTGGACCTGCAGCAGCAGCCGGGCGCGGTAGTCGCCGGCCTTGAGCGCGGCGGACAGGTCGATCATCGCCCGCTTGGTGATGTCGGCTGCCGAACCCTGGATGGGGGCGTTGATGGCCTCGCGTTCCAGGCGCGCCCGCGTATTGCCATCCACGCCGGAGCCCTCGCGCAGCATCGGGAAGTAGCGGCGACGCCCCAGCAGGGTAGACACGTAGCCGGTCCGGGCGCAGTCCGCCAGCAAGCGGTCGAAATAGGCCTTCACCCCCGCATAGCGCGTGAAGTAGCGATCGATGAAGGCTGCTGACTCCGTGCGCGACCAGCCTGTCGACCGCGACAGACCGAAGGCGCCCATGCCGTAGACGATGCCGAAGTTGACGATCTTGGCCAGGCGGCGCTCGTTGGCCGTCACCGCCGCGGGATCCTTCTGGAAGAGGAAGGCCGCCGTATCGGCATGCACGTCGCCACCCTCGGCGTAGACGCTCGTAAGCGCCGCGTCCCCTGAAAGCGAGGCCAGGATGCGCAGCTCCATCTGGCTGTAGTCCGCCGCCAGGATCCGCCAGCCAGGTTCCGCCACGAAGGCGCGGCGGATCTGGCCGCCCAGCTCGGAGCGCACCGGGATGTTCTGCAGATTGGGCTCGGTGGAGGACAGGCGGCCCGTGACCGTGCCTGTCTGCTGCCAGCTGGTGTGGATGCGCATCGTCTCGTTGTTGATCATCAGCGGCAGGGCCTCCACGTAGGTGCCCAGGAGCTTCCTGACATGGCGGTGGTCCTGGATGGTCTGGATGACTGGATAGTCCGCCGCCAGGTCCGCCAACGCGTCGGCGTTGGTGGAAAAGCCCGTGTCCGTCTTGCGGGTAGGCGGGATGCCCAGTTCGCCGAAGAGCACCTCCGAAAGCTGCTTGGGGGAAGCCAGGTTGAAGCGGTGCCCCACCACCTGGAAGACCTGGGCCTCCAGATCCGCGGCCCGCGCGTTGAGGTCCCGAGCGATCTCCGCCAACACCTCGGCGTCCACACGGATGCCCGTGCGCTCCATCTCCGCCAGCACCCACATCAGGGGCATCTCCAGCTGGTCGAAGAGTTCCCTTGCGCCGCGCTCCTCGAGCCGCGGTGCCGCCCAATCCGCCAGGCGCAGGGTCAGGTCCACGTCCGCGCCGGCATAGGCCGCCGCCTCGGCCGGGTCCACCTCGGCCATCGTCCGCTGCGCCTTGCCCTTGCCGATCAGGGCCGAGATGGGCGTCATCTCCACACCCAGTTCGGTGAAGGCCAGATCCTTGAGCCCCAGACCGCGTCGACCCGGATCCACCAGCCAGGCCCCCACCAGGGTATCGAAGACCGGCGCGGTCACGGGCAGGCCGGCGCGCTCCAGCACGGTGAGGTCATACTTGGCATGGTGGGCCACCTTGACGGCTGGACCTTGCAGGAGCGGCCGGAGCACGTCGAGGACTTCCGGCAGCGGCAGGTTGCGGTCGGGCACCGGACCGGCGGCTGCGCCAGGGCCGGCGGATTCCGTCGCCGCTGCTTCCGTCGGACTGATCGCGACGACCGGATCCGCTGCCATCGCCCCGAAGTCCATCGCCAGCTGCGCCGGCGATGCGGCGGAGTCGTCCGGCGGCGACCCCAGACCTGGACCTTCGCCCTCCGGCGCGCCGCTCCCGTGCCCCACCGCGACATACCAGCCCCG
>JBGAUA010000232.1:0-4761 GCA_044228875.1 Anaerolineae bacterium | reverse complement strand
GTTGCGCAGGACCACCCAGGTGCCGTCCGGATGCGACAGCACCAGAGCCAGGTCGCCCACATAGCTGTGCTTGATGTTGACGCCCACACCGATGGCCACCACCTTGCCCGCGCGCGTCACCGGGAGGTTGTAGACCACCGAGTTGCTGTCCGGGATGGCCAGGCCGATGTTGGTCTGCGACGTGCGCCAGGAGAAGACGCCGCCGCCGGGGGCCGCGGTTGGCTGCGCCGGGGCCGTCGTGGGCTGGCTGGGCGCCGTCGTCGGCTGCGCCGGGGCAGCGGTCGGCTGCACCGGGACCGCCGTCGGCTGTACCGGGACCATCGTCGGGTTCACCGGCGCCGCCGTGGGCACCACCACCACCACCGTGGGCTCGTTCACCACCGCCGTCGGGGCGGGCAGCGGAGCCCGGCCGCCCACGAAGGGGCTCGTGTCGCCAAAGTTGCCGGGCGGCGAGTAGTTGCAGACCACCACCTGCCGGCCGTCGGCGCCGATGGCCTTGCCGCAGCCCACCTTCACCGTGGTGGACCACACCACCTGCGTGAAGTGGCCGCAATTCTGCCAACCGCCGCGGCAGCAATCGTTGATTCCACCCGTGCAGGTGAGGTCCCAGTCGCGCACTTCGTTGCCCCAGCTGTTCACGGCGTCATCCGCCGTGAAGTTGGCGCCCCAGCCCGCCCACAGGTTCTCGCCGTAGGGGCCGCCCTGCCGGTGCTCGAACAGGTCGTCGGCCGCCAGATGGTCCGCCCACTCCTGGGCGTGAGCCGCCACCGTGGCGTCCCAGGCCATGGCCGGCGAGCCGAAGTTGGCCCGCCAGCGGTTGTGGGCGGCCAGGTAGGGGCCCGGATCCACCGCGGTGACGGCGTCGGTGCTGTCGCTTCCCGCCGCGTCGGTGTCGGTGCTGCCGCCGGCTGCCGCCGCCGCGGCCGCCCGGGCATCAGCCTTCGGGTCCGCGCTGGCGGTCACGCCCTCCGGGAGCATGGGCGCCCCTTCGGCAGCGCCATCCACCGCGGCCTCCGGGCTCAGGACCTCCGGAGCAACGCCTTCCGTGGCCACGCCGATCGCCGAGCCCGAAATGTCCTCAGGCGCCGACTGCTGACACGCCGCCGTGCCGAAGACGGCCGCCGCCAGCAGTGCCGGCAACAGGACGCCATTGATGTGCCGAAGTCCGTTGAAACGCATGATGTCTCTCCTCTTTACAGATAGGCCGTGACGCCGGGCTGCCGCCTTCGTGCGGCAAAGCGCCGGTCCGCTCCTCGCGAACCAGTCCGCTGACTGGAACTGGCGATTATACACAGAGGACCTCGCCAGGGTTCCGGCCCCAGAACCGCCAGGCGATCCCGGGCCACGCAAACCCGCCGGGCCAATCCGCCCTCACCCTCCACAACCGTCGCGAATGACGATGCCATCGAACCAGAACCGGACTTGTCCGCCGCCGCCCCGGTGATATCATCAGCCGCTGCCCGCTCCCTGCTCTCCGTCCGCCGGCCGCCGACCGACCCAGCCGCTCGGTCATCGCTCGCGACCCCGTCCGCATCCTCCAGGCGACAATGCCCGCAACCCTTCCTACCGGTACGGTGACCCTCCTTTTCACCGACATCCAGGGCTCCACCGAGAACTGGGAGCGCTTTCCAGACGCCATGCGCGCGGCCCTTGAACGGCATGACGCCCTGCTGCGGCAGGCCATCGAGCGTCAGGACGGTTATGTGTTCAAGACCGTCGGCGACGCCTTCTGCGCCGCCTTCTCCACCGCCGAGAGCGGCGTCCTGGCGGCGTTGGACGCGCAGCGGGCCATCTTCGCCGAGGACTGGACGCGCTTCGACCCGGCGTTTCCGGCCGTCCGCGTGCGCATGGGCCTGCATACCGGCGTGGCCCAGGAGCGCGGGGGGGACTACTTCGGGCGCCCCGTCAACCGCTGCGCGCGGCTCGAGGCCGCCGCCAACGGCGGGCAGGTGGTGCTGTCACAGGCCACGCAGACGCTGGTGCGCGAGAGCCTCCCTCCCGGCTGCAGCCTGCGCGACTGCGGCGAGCATCGGCTCAAGGACCTTTTGCACAGCGAGCATGTCTACCAACTGCTGGCCCCCGACCTGCCCGATATCGCCACGCCCCTGCGCACGCTGGAGGCCCTGCATCCGCGCGACCGCGTACAGGTGGCCGACGACGACACAGGGGAGGATGGCGCGGATGGCGGCCGACGCGGTACCGCCGCCGAAGGTGACCTCTGGAGCCGGCTGGAGGCCGCCGTCACCAGCGACAGCGAGGATGCCTCCGTCACCTTGACCCCGGCCCAGGCCGCGGAACTGGCGCAGCACAAGCCGCGGGACCTGCGCGAGCTGCGGCTGGGGCGCATCGCTGAATGGAGCCAGCCGCGCTACCGCCTCGACGGGCGCTTCGTGGGCCTGACCCTGCTGCTCGACCAGGGAGAGGATGCGGTCCAGGGGCGCTGGCAGGCCGCGGACGACCGTTTCGCGGACTTGGGCGAGATGCTGGAAGCGACGCGCGAACCGGTCATCGTCGTGCTGGGCCCGCCCGGCTCAGGCAAGTCCACCCTCCTGCGCCGCCTGGAGGTGGACACGGCCATCGCAGGCCTGCGCCAGGAGGGCCGCGGCGCCGTCACCTTTTTCGTGCCGCTCAACACCTACGCCCCGGCGGCCATCGGCGGGCCGCTGCCCGCGCCGGGCGACTGGCTGGCCGAGCGCTGGGCAGCGCGCAACCCTCAGCTGCCTCCGCTCGGCGCCTTGTTGGCCGAAGGACGCATGGTGCTGCTGCTTGACGCGCTCAACGAGATGCCTGCCGCCGACGAGAAGGAGTACCGCCAGCGGGTGAGCCAGTGGAAGGCATGGCTGCAGGCACTGCACCGCGACCATCCCGGCAACCAGGTCGTCTTCAGCTGCCGCGGCCTGGACTACAGCCAGCCCCTGTCCACGCCGGACCTGCGCGTACCCCAGGTGCGCATCGAGGCCCTGGATGACAGTCAGGTGCAGGACTTCCTGCGCCTCTACAGCCCGCTGCGCTGGCGCGACATGTGGACCGCCCTCGAGGGCCGGCCGCAGCTGGAGGTGCTCCGCTCGCCCTACTTCCTGAGCCTGCTTGTGGACCAGGTGGAGGCCTCGGGCGAGATGCCCGAGGGCCGCGCGGCGCTCTTCACCGGTTTCGTGCGCCAGGCGATCCGCCGCGAGGTGGAGCGCGGCAACCCTATCTTCGACGCGCGCGACCTCCTGGCCTCCCGCGACCTCCGGCAGCTCACCCAATGGCAGTGGAAGACCCCCTGGGAGCTGCCCGAGCGAGGCCCCCTGGTGGGCAAGCTATCGGGCCTGGCCCACGCGATGCAGGCGGCGCGGGCCGAAGGCGAGCATTCGCAGGTGCGCATCGACTTCGACGAGGCCCTGGACTTGCTGGACTCGGACGACGACGAGGCCATCGTGGCCGCCGGTACGGCCTTGGCGGTGTTGGACGAGGACGAGGCCGCCGGCGAACTGATGTACGTGCATCAGCTGGTACAGGAGTACTTCGCGGCCCGCGAGCTGTCCCGCGCCCCCAACCCCGCCCTGGTGGCCCAGGAATGGCGGGCGGATCGGGTGACGCCCTCCCTGGAACAGGTGCTCGCCGAACTGGATCCGGCGGACCCTCTGCCCACCTTGCCCACCACCGGCTGGGAGGAGACGACGCTCCTGGCGGCGGCCATGCACGCCGACCCGCCGGCCTTCATCGCCGACCTGATCGCAGTCAACCTGAGCCTGGCCGGACGCTGCGCCGCCCAGGCCGAGCTGCGCGAACACCTGCCGGCCGCGCTGCTGGACCGGCTGAGGCAGGCGCTACTGGAGCGCAGCCGCGACGGGGAGGCGGACCTTCGCGAGCGCATCGCCTGCGGCCTGGTGCTGGGCGACCTCGGCGATCCGCGCTTCGAGCGCCGCCAGGGCGCCGACGCCGCCTATCTCCTGCCCCCGATGGTCGACATCGCCGGCGGCACCTATCCCATCGGCGACGACGAGCCCTACGAGATCTACGGCAACGTCACCGAAGCCCACCGACCGCGCCACGAAGTGACCATCGCTCCCTTCGCCATCGGCCGCTTCGCCGTCACCAACGCCGAATGGGCCTGCTTCATGGCCGCGGGCGGCTATGAGGACGAGCGCTGGTGGCCGGACGAAGCAGCCAAGGCCTGGCAGCGCGGCGAGACGACGGCCGCCGGCATGCACGCGTCCATCCGCTTCTTCCGCGACATGTATCGAGCCCAACCGGAGCTGCTGCTGGAAACGCACGCGGCGGGGGTGTACGACGATGATATCCTGGAGCGCTGGCAGCTGCGTCTGGCGATGTCCGAGCCTGAACTGGACGCCCACCTCAGCGAGCTCTACCCCGGCGGCAAGATCCGCGCCCCGCGCATGTGGACCGACGAGCGGTACCAGCGTCCGGCGCAGCCAGTGGTGGGCATCACCTGGCTGGAGGCCCGCGCCTACTGCCTGTGGCTGTCCTACCAGTCTGGTCGCGCTTTCAGACTGCCCTCCGAGGTCGAGTGGGAAGCCGCCGCCCGCGGCGCCGACGCCCACGCCGCCCGCGCCCGCGGCCACCAAGGGCATCCTCGACGTCGCCGCCGAGGCCGGCACGTTCAAGACGCTGGCCGCGGCCGTCGAGGCCGCCGGGCTGGTCGAGACGCTGCGCGGCCCCGGGCCGTTCACCGTGTTCGCGCCGACCGACGACGCGTTCGCGAAGATCCCGAAGGCCGATCTCGACGCGCTGCTCGCCGACAAGGCCAAGCTGACC
>JBGAUA010000231.1:0-4791 GCA_044228875.1 Anaerolineae bacterium | reverse complement strand
CGAGGTCCTCGGGCGTGACGCCCTCGAGGGTCTTCACGACGTGCCGGCCGGGAGCCGGGAGCACGGGCACGGTGTGCTCGACGGCGAGCACCGGGACGCCGGCGGCGGTGGCCGAGGCGACGCGGCCGGTTTCCTCGGTGGCCGTGGCCACGAGCCCGGCGTCCAGGGTAGTATCGGCAGCGCAGAGCGGCTCCAAGTCGCCCGTTCCCGGCAAGGGCGCCCCGTCTGCGGTGCCCCATCCGGCCGCGAGGGGCTCCACGCGAACCTGGTCGCCCGTGGCGCCGTCCAGCCAGGCCGCCGCGGCCAGGTCTTCCCCGAAGCCGCCGGCGTGGCCCGTGGCCACGAGCAGGTCCAGGCCCGGCAGGAGGGCCAGCCCGCCGCCGAAGGCCTCGTCGACGCCGGCCAGGCTGTCGTCGATCGCTTCCGGCGCGAGGACGACGCGCCAGCCCTCGCCCTCCGGCAGGGCGGTCAGGGCGTCCCCCTGGCGCAGGGGGACTTCATCCACCGTGGTGTCCAGGCCGAGGTTGCGGATAGACAGCACCAGGCTGCCGTCGGCGCGGAAGGTCAGGTTGGAGATGACGGGTTGATCGCGCTCCGTCCACGGGAACTGCGGCGCCTCCTCGCCCTGCCCATCCAGGGCGAACGCGGCCACCTCCTTGAGCTCCGCGCCATCGGGCCGCGAGCGGTAGACATGCCCCACCGGCCCGACGACGCCTCCCGCGCCCAGGCTGCTGCCCAGCGGGTCGACGACCCCGTGGTACAGCCAGCCCTCGCGCACCGCCAGGCCGAAAGGACGGGCCAGGCCGGCCCAGGGAAGCCCCGCCCCGCCATGGGCGAAGCTGCCGAGCAGCTCCCCGCCGGGCAGGGCCAGCCGATAGATCCGCCCGTCCAACAGGTTCGCGGCGTAGAGCTCGGTGGCGCCGGCGTCGATGTCGATGTCGCCCAGGCCCATCCGGCCGACCGAGGGGGCAACGGCGGCGTCGCTGTCCACGGTGAGCTGATGCGCGTTGGCCGCGCCGGCCGCCAGGGTCACCCAGGGCGTGACCGCCCCGGAGGCGAGGTCGATGCGGCGGATGGCGCCCGGGCCGCCCGGCGGGAACAGGGAGCCGCGTCGCAGGAAGGCGGCGGCATACAGCTGCCCGCGCAGGGCATCGTAGGCCAGACCGTAGCTGCTGCCCAGCTGGCGGTAGCTGGCCAGCGGCACCTGGTGCTCGGGCCCGTCGTCGGGCGAGTCGCGAAAGGCGAAGAGCACCGGCTGCGCCGCGAGGTTCTTGCCGTGGATGTTGTCCGCGAAGCGGGTGGTGACCAGGTAGGGGTTGGGCGAGCCGCAGGCCTCGCCGAGCCGCGCCGGAGACTCGGCCGATGGGGTAGCCGCGGCAGGCGGGCGCAGGACGGTCAGCGCCAAGGCAGAGGGCAGCAGGGCGAACACGACGACCCGTGAAACGAGATGGCGCGAGGACATGGGCCAGCTCCTATGACTGCATCCAGCCCGGTCGATCGGCAGCAACGCGACGAAAGAACAGGCAGAATAGAAAACGTGGAGACGACGCTCTCGAACGGCATGCGCATGGTAGAGCCGCGGGCGGGGTCGGTCAACTGCCGTTCTGGGCTATCGCTGTGTCTGGCGTTGAGGGGGTGGTCTCAGTACGTCTCGCCAGCTCTCACGACGCCGGGTCATACATGATCTCCCGGACCTCCTGCGCGCAACGGCAGGCACGCGCGATTCGAGCCGCCCAGCTCAGCGCCTCCTCCCGCGAGGACACCTCGATGATCGAGAACCCGCCGATGACCGCCTTCGTCTCCGGGACCGGGCCGTCCGTAACTGCCCCGTCGGTGCCCACAAGGGTTGCCTGCTGGCGCTCGACGCCGCCCCCGAAGATCCAGACGCCGGCATCCTTGGCTTCCTGGACCACAGCATGCGACGCCTCACCCACCTCCGGCCAGTCGTCGTCCGGGATGTGATCCATCGAGCCGTCATCGAACGAGATCAGGTACCGCTGCATAGGTCGAGTCCATAGGCACAGGGACGGGGCATGGATCCGGGTTCCAACGTCAGAACAGCCGGGGGAAGAACCGCCCCGTCCGCTTCATGTACTCAAGGTAGTCGTCGCCGAACTTGGCGATGAGGTTGGCCTCTTCCTTGGGCGTGCGGATGGCCATCATCACGAAGGCCAGCAGGCCAAGGGCGGCGATGAACCAGCTGTCGGCCATCATCCCGAAGGCGATGAAAATGGCGGATCCCACCGTATAGAGGGGGTGGCGCACCCAGCGGTAGGGGCCGCGCGTGACCAGTTCGTGCTGCTCGCGCGTGGCGCTGGTGGGCGAGATGCCGCTGCCGATGCTGCTGAACAGCCAGTAGATCAGGCCGACGCAGAGCAGGCCAACCGCGACGCCGAGCCAGCGCGCCCAGTCCGGCAGGCCCAGCCTGGACCAGGCCATCCATGACGGGTTGACGAGGTAGACGAGCGGGCTGAGCCAGAGGACGAGGCCGCCGACCTTGATGGCGGTCATCATGGCCGAGCCATCGACCTTGCGCGAGATCGCTCCGCCGCCCGCCGCGTCCGCCTTGCGGCGGAAATGGCTGGAGATGCCGATGCAGGTGAACAGGATGGCACCGGCCAGACCACGGAACAGGTTCTCGTTCATGATCCCGGCAGCGTCGCGTAGCGCGGCTCGTACATCGCCGCCCGCACCCAGGCGCCGATGTCCGCCGGACGAGGGCGATCGGTCAGCCCCTCCTCCCAGGCCACGGTGGCCACCGCCTCGGCGATGACCGCCGACACCTCGCGGATGGCGGACAGCGGCGGGTAGAGGGAGCCGGCCGCCAGGTCCGCCGCGCTCACCTCGCCGGCCAGGCAGGCGGCCGCGGCGTGGAACATGGCGTCCGTCACCCGCCGCGCCCCGCTGGCCAGCACGCCCAAGCCCAATCCGGGGAAGATGTAGGCGTTGTTGCCCTGGCCGGGCACGAAGCGCCGCCCGTCCGCAAGCGTCACCGGGTCGAAGGGGCTGCCGGAGGCGAACACCGCCCGGCCCTCGCTCCAGACGTAGGCCTGCTCCGCGGTGCATTCCGCCTTGCTGGTGGGGTTGGAGAGGGCGAAGATGATGGGCCGCGGGTTCGCGGCGGCCATGGCGCGGATGACGCCTTCGGTGAAGAGGCCCGCCTGTGCGGAAAGACCCAGTAGGGCCGTCGGCCCGAGGGCCTCCACCGCCGCCTGCAGGTCGACGGCGGGCGCCGCGGCATGGGCGAAGGGCCGCTTGTGCGGCGCCAGGTCGGCGCGATCGGCGGTCACCAGGCCTTGGGAATCGACGAACCAGCAGCGGCGACGCGCCTCCGCCTCCGGCAGGCCCTGGCGGACCATCGCCGAGACGATCAGCTCGGCGATGCCCGTGGCGGCCGAGCCGGCGCCCAGGAAGAGCAGCGTCTGCTCGGTCAGGGCCGCGCCGGTGATCCTACCGGCCGAGATCAGCCCCGCCAGGGCCACGGCCGCCGTGCCCTGGATGTCGTCGTTGAAGGTGCAGACGCTGTCCTGGTGGCGGGCCAAGAGGCGGAAGGCGTTGTCCGTGGCGAAGTCTTCGAATTGGATCAAGACGCCGGGGAACACCGTATTGGCCGCGGCGACGAACTCGTCGAGCAGCGCGTCGTAGGCCGCGCCGCGCAGCCGCGGGCCGGCCTGGCCGATGTACAGCGGGTCGTCACGGATCTCGGGGTTGTCCGTGCCCACGTCCAGCATCACCGGCAGGCAATGGTCGGGATGGACGCCGCCGCAAGCGGTGTACAAGGCCAGCTTGCCGATGGGGATGCCCATGCCGTTGGCCCCCAGGTCCCCCAGGCCGAGGATGCGCTCTCCGTCGGTGACCACGATTACGCCCACGTCGGCCACGGGCCAGTTGCGCAGCAGCTCCGCCACCCGACCGCGGTCCCCGGGGCAGATGTACAGTCCCCGCGGCCGGGTGTAGATATGCATGAAGTGGCGGCAGGCGGTACCCACGGTGGGGGTGTAGACCACGGGCATCAGCTCGGCCACGTGGTCTACCAGGGTGCGGTAGAACAGGGTCTGGTTGCGGTCCTGCAGCTCCGCCAGGAAGATGTACTGCTCCAGCGGGTTGGGCTTGATGCGCACGTTGCGCATGATCCGCGCCACCTGGGTCTCGAGGGTGGACACCCTCGCGTGCAGCAGCCCGCGCAGGCCATAGGCCTCGCGCTCCGCCTCGTTGAAGGCGCCGCCGCGGTTGTAGCGCGGATCGCGCAGCAGGGCAGCGCCGCGCAGGCCGGGGGGCGGCTGACCGGCCGGTGGCGTCGGCGGCGCGGGATCCTGGGGCAGGGAGGAGGTCATGCGCGGGCTGGCCTTGCTGGGGCGGGGTGACGGACGGGGGGGGGCGGGTACCAAGAGGCGGGACGGGGGAGGACGGTGCATTGTACGGCGCGGCGCCGTGGGGGGCCAAGCGGACCGGGGGCCGGTTCAGCCTATACCCTCCCAGCCCTCATGCCGCAGCGGCAGCCCCTTCAGCAGCGCCCGCCGTTCCGGCCAGCCCGGCAGCTGCGCGTCCATCAGGGCGATGAAGCGCGGACCATGCGTCGGCTCCACCAGTTGCGCCATTTCATGGACGACGATGTACTCGAGGCAGGCTTTGGGCTGGAGTTGACCCGACTTGGTGGGCACCTCTTGCACCCCAAACGATGAGGTTCACTCCACCGAAAGACTGTTCGAGGGCCGACACACCGGATCGGCGTCCATCCCCTTCTTGCACACTTGCCAATGCCGCAATGTGCTCCGCGAGACGCCCTCCTCA
>JBGAUA010000230.1:0-4792 GCA_044228875.1 Anaerolineae bacterium | reverse complement strand
GGCGGTGCCGGAGCTGATGTATCGCGTGGACGAGGTGGGCGGGCGCAGCTTCAAGACCTGGCCGCTGCTGGCGGCCTTCGGGCTCTACCTGCTGCTGACGGTGCCCATGGCCCTCGGGGTCAACGCCTTGGAGCGGCGATGGGGGTCGGCCGGGCAAGGGCACCGGGGAGGGGGCGGACGGCATGGCGCCCTCTGAACGGAATCGGGAGCGGGAGGCGACGCTGCTGGCGGGGCTGGGCCTGCTGCTGCTCCTGGCCGCGATGCCCTGGGTCTTCCGGATGCGGGTCGCGGGCTTCGAGCCCTTCCTTCGGCCGAGCAGCTGGCGTTTCCTGGGCATGGGGCTGGCGCTGACCCTGGGCGTGTCGGCGCTGGCGCTCGTGGGCAGCCTGCCGGCCGCCCTGGGCCTGGCCCTGGCGCGGCGCCAGGGCCAGGTCTGGCTGCGCCTGCCGGCGACCCTGCTGGTCGAGGGCATCCGCGCGGTGCCGTTGATCGGTCTGGTCTTCCTGATGTTCCTGCGTCTGGGGTCGACGGGCCGGGCCTTGAAGCTGGAATTCCTGGGCGCGCCGACCCTGGCCCTGACGGCCGCCCTGCTGCTCTACACCGCCGCGGTCAACGCCGAGACCCTCCGGGCGGCGATGAACGCCCTGCCGGCCGGGCAATGGGAGGCCGGGCTGGCCCTGGGCCTGCCGACGTCACGGCTGCTGGGCCTGGTCATCCTGCCGCAGGCCCTGCGCCTGGCCCTGCCCAACCTGGTCGCCCAGCTGGCGACCCTGGTGAAGGACAGCTCGCTGGGTGGCATCATCGGGGTGCTGGAGCTGTACCGCCGCGGGGTGATCCTGTACCAGGGCTCGCGCAACCCGCTGGAGACCTTGTACGTGGTGGCGCTGGTCTACCTGGCGGTCAACGGCCTGCTGGCGGCAGTGGCACAGCGGCTGGGGCGGCGGGCGGCGATGGGGGATCGCTGAAGGGGCTTGGTTCGAAGCGGCGGACTGTGCTAACTTCCGACGCCCGCGCTTGACGGTTCGGGTCGGGCAGCGGGAGCGCGACATGCTGCTGAGCCCATCCGCTTGGATCCGCCGTGCCTGGGGTGGTGTTGAGTGGTCCCCGCGCCGCGCGGCGCCCGAGATGACGACATGCCCTTGGGTTCCCGTCGAGCGGCCAGGCCGTTCCCCCGCGGACGACGGGCAATTCGCTCGAGCGAAATAGTGAAACTCCCTCTAGCGAATTCCATGAATTCGCTAGAGGGAATTAACAAAAGTCGCTCTAGGGAATTGACGATTGGCCGCGGGGGCCGCGAATGGGCTTCCGATGACCACGCCCACGAGATTCGGTGGCAGACCGAGGAGGCAGCCATGCCTTGGATCCAGAACATCCCACCCGCCGCCGCCGAAGGGCGGCTGAAGGCCATCTTCGACGCCGCCATCCAGCGGGCGGGCAAGGTCTTCCAGATTCTCCAGGTGCAGAGCCTGTCGCCGCGCACGCTGGACGCGTCGATGCGCCTGTACACGGCCAGCATGCACGCCCCGTCGCCGCTCAGTCGCGGCCAGCGTGAGGCCCTGGCCACGGTGGTCAGCCGGACCAACGGCTGCCATTACTGAATGCTGGCCCATGCGGATGACTTCCGGTCGGAGGTCGCCAAGGAACTGGCGTCGGTGGACGGGCCCTGGCCGGCGGGCTTCGACGCCGCCGGCGCGGAAGCCGCGCTCTTGAGCGCGTCGCCCCTGGCCTTCCCCTGGCCGCGGCCCATGGACGTCCTGCTGTCCTTCGCCATCAAGCTGACGGCCAGCCCGGGAGCGATGCGCCGCGGCGATCTGGCGCCGCTGCGCGCGGCGGGCCTGGGAGACCTGGCCATCCACGACGCGGTGCAGGCCATCGCCTACTTCAACTACATCAACCGCATCGCCGACGGCCTGGGGGTGGACCTGGAGCCGGAGATGGCGGCGGATCCGCGGGAGATCTCCACATCCGCGCCGGTGGGCGGCGGCCCTGGGGCGTGAAGGGCGGCGCCCCTCACCCCAACACATTCCTCGCGATCACGTACCTGAGGATCTCGCTCGTCCCCTCGCCGATCTCCGTCAGGCGGTTGTCGCGGTAGTAGCGCTCCACCGGCATCTCGCGGGAATAGCCCATGCCGCCATGGATCTGGATGGCCTCGAAGCAGGCCTTCTCAGCGGCCTCGGAGGCGAAGAGCTTGGCCATGGCCGCCTCGTTGGTGAAGCGCTTGCCCTGGTCTTTGAGCGTTGCCGCCTGATAGATCAGCAGCCGTGCCGCGTCGAGCAGGGTGGCCACGTCCGCCACCTTCCACTGGATGGCCTGGAAGCCCGCGATCGTCTGCCCGAAGGCCTCGCGCTGGTGGCTGTAGACCACCGACTGGTCCAGGGCCGCCCGACCCAGGCCCAGGGCCATCGCGGCGATGCTGATGCGCCCGCCGTCCAGGATCGTCAGCATCTGGCGCATGCCCTTGCCCACCTGGCCCAGCAGGTTCTCCTCCGGGATCGCGCAGTCTTCCAGGAAGAGCTGGCTCGTCACCGAGCCCTTCAGGCCCATCTTCGGCTCGTTCTTGCCCGAGGTGAAGCCGGCCATGCCCTTCTCGACGATGAAGCAGCTCACCCCTTGGTCCTCACCGTCGATGACCGTGCGTGCCGTGCAGATCACCGTCTCCGCCAGGGCGCCGTTGGTGATCCACATCTTCTGGCCGTTCAGGATCCACCGGTCGCCGCGCTTCTCCGCCACCGTCTTGGTGTTGGCCGCGTCCGAGCCCGTGTGCGGCTCCGTCAGCCCGAAGGCTCCCAGGCTGCCGGAGCAGAGCCGCGGCAGGTAGCGCTTCTTCTGCTCCTCGGTGCCGAAGAGGTAGAAGGGCGAGGCGCCCAGGCTCACGTGGGCGGCGTAGATCAGACCCGTCGAGCCACAGGCCGCGGCGATCTCCTCCACTGCCAGGGCGTAGCTCACCGTGTCGCCGCCGAAGCCCCCGTAGGCCTCCGGGATCGGCAGGCCCATGAAGCCCAGTTCGAAGAGGCGGTCCACGTTCTCCTGCGGGAAGCGGCTCTCCTCGTCCACCGCATGGGCGCGAGGTGCGAACTCCGCCTGGGCCACGTCGCGGATCGTGGTCTGGATCTGGCGCTGCTCTTCGCTCAGCTCGAAGTTCATGGAAGGCCTTCTTGGGGTGGATGGAGCCGGCTCGTTCGCGCCCTCAGCTCAGGAGCCATCCCACCAGGGAGATGAGCATCACCGCCGCCAGGACGAAGCCGGCCAGCCAGAGGATCAGGATGCCCGAGAGGCTCAGGATCTCCCGCGCACCCATCTGGTCGTCGGCGCCGCCAGCGCCGCCCGGCAGGCGGGCGCCGCAGATCACGCAGCGAAGCCCGGGCGCCTGCATGGCGCGGCACTTCGGGCAGTGCACGATGCCGAGGGTCATCGCGGCCGGGAGGATAACATCGGAGGGGCGGGGCGGGCAAGGGGCGGCCGAGCGCCCGAGCGGGCAAGCCCACTGGCGGCGACCTTCACGCCAGCCGCCCCAGGATCCCCTTAAGGTAGGCCCCTTCCGGGAAGCTGAGTCGCACCGGATGGTCCGCGCCCTGCCCCAGCCGCTCCAGGATGGCCAGATCCCGGCCGGCGTCCAGGGCCGCGCCGTGCAGGATCTGCAGGAAGAACTCGGCCGAAACCAGGCCGGAGCAGGAGAAGGTGGCCAGGATGCCGGCCGGGGCGAGCAGCTTCATGGCCAGCAGGTTGATGTCCTTGTAGGCGCGCGCCGCCTTGGCCAGCTGCCCGGCGCTCATGACGAACTTGGGTGGATCCAGAATGATGAGGTCGAAGCTGCGACCCTCGTCCCGCCAGCGGCGCAGCTGCTGGAAGGCGTCGGCCTCCACCAGCTCCGGCGCCGCGATCGGCAGGTCCGCCTTGGCCAGGGCTTGCGCCGCCAGTGCCAGGGCCGGGCCCGAGCTGTCCACCTGGGTCAAGGCTGCCGCCCCGCCGGCCACCGCGTGCAGCCCGAAGCCGCCGGTATAGCTGAAGACGTTGAGCACCCGCCGGCCCGCCGCATAACGCGCCACCCGGCGGCGGTTGTCCGCCTGGTCGAGGTAGGCGCCGGTCTTGTGGCCGCGGGGGACATCCACTGGGAGGGTGACCGAGGGTGGCGTCTCATCGGTCCCATGGGACGAATGGGACCCATCGGACGAAGCTGCATCTGGCGCCGCTGTCTGACAAGCACCCTGTTGGGCGCCGCCCGGCGCCAAGGGTTCGCGGATCCAGAGGATGTCCGGCGGTGCTTCGCCCCACAGAACGCCCTTGGCTTCGGGCAGGCCTTCCTTGGCCCGCACGTCCACGTCGGAGCGCTCGTAGACGCCGGCGCACTGGCCGCCTGTGGTCTCCGCCCACAGCTCTGCCGTCCAGCACGACAGCTCTGCCTTGCGGACGTCGATGCCCGCCGTCAAGGCCTGCAGCACCAGGTGGGGTCCGTAGCGGTCGATGACCAGGCCCGGAAGGCCATCCGACTCGGCGTTGACCAGGCGGCAGGCGCCGTCCTCCGCCCGCAGATCCAGCCCCGGCAGGGCGGCGCGCAGGGCAATGGCCTCCCGCAGCCGCCCGCGCCAGAAGGCCTCGCCCGGTGTCGCCTCCGGCTCCCAGCTCAGCATGCGCCCGACGATCTGCGAGCGCTCGTTGACCGTGGCCCAGCCCAGGGCCTGTCCGTCGGCGGCCTGCACCAAGGCCAGGTCGCCGGGCGCCGGCGCGCCTTCCAGACGGGCTATGGCGCCGGAAAAGATCCAGGGATGCCGGCCGCGGACCGGCTTGTCGC
>JBGAUA010000022.1:0-31017 GCA_044228875.1 Anaerolineae bacterium | reverse complement strand
ACTTCCAGGACACGGCCTTGTGGCGGGCCGCCGTAGTGACCGATGCCCAGGGCCGGGCCACGGTGAAGCTGACCCTGCCTGACAACCTCACCCGGTGGCGGGTCGTGGTGGTCGCCGTGACGGCGGGCGACCAGTTGGGTCAGGGCCAGGCGACGGTCGTCGCCGGACGGGATCTGGCCCTGCAGGCTCTGTGGCCGCGCTTCCTGGTGCAGGGCGACCAGGTGGCCCTGGGGGCGATGGTCCAGAACCGGGCCGACGTCGCGCAGGACGTCACGGTGGCGCTGCGGTCCCAGGGGCTGCAGCTCAGCGATCCGTTGACCCAGACCCTGTCCGTGCCCCCTCGCGGCCGGGCCATGGTCAGCTGGCAGGCCAAGGCCGGCGATCCGGGGCAGGCGCGGCTGACCCTCAGGGCGGCCTCCGCCCTGGCGACGGATGCCCTGCAGCGGGAGATCCCGGTGCGCGCCCTGGCGGTGCCGGACCAGAGCATCACCGTCGGCGAGCTGGTCAGAACCGCGGAGCAGACCGTGATCCTGCCGGTGGACGCGGTGGCCGGCCAGGTGACGGTGCGCCTGGAGCGCAATCTGGGCGGGACCCTGCTCCGCGGCCTGGAGCAGCTGACCGGATTCCCCTATGGCTGCGTGGAGCAGACCATGAGCAAGGCCCTGCCCAACGCCGTGGTCGCTCGCGCTCACAGCCGCTTGGGCCTGGGCGCGGCGGGGCTGCCAGGGCGCCTGAGCGCTCCGATCACGGCCGGCCTGCAGCGGCTGTACGGCTTCCAGAACGAGGATGGCGGTTGGGGCTGGTGGGCGGATGACGGCAGCGACGATTCGCAGACGGCCTGGGTGGTCTTCGGACTGGGTCTGACCGGCGAGGCAGGCTTCGCGGTGGACGATGCTGTCGTCGCGCGGGGTGCAGGACGCCTGACCCAGCGTATGGCGGCCATGGATGCGCGGCTGCGCGCGTTCGCGCTCTACGCCCTGGCTCTGGTGCAACGCGGCGACGAGGCGGCGGGCCTCAAGCTGGCTGCGTCGCCGGAGCCGCTCGACGCCTTCGCCCAGGCGGCGTTGGCCCTGGCCCTGCAGCGGCAAGGTCACAACGCGGAGGCCGAGGTCCTGATGGACGGCCTGTTGGCTGAGATCGAAACGCGAGACGATCTGGCCTGGTGGCCCTTGGCCAAGGGTGGCGGCCAGCCACGGATGATGCCCTCGGCCGTGCGCGGCACGGCCTTGGGCCTGTCCGCCCTGCTGGCCATCCGACCAGAGGACGAGGCCGTGCCGCGTGTGGCGCGCTGGCTGATCAGCCAGCGCGGAGCGCCTTGACGACCGAGTTCTGGGGACCGGCCAGTTGGGACCGGGCGCTCTGACCGCCCAGTTGCAGCTGTCTCTGGCAGACCTGCGCCGGGGCATCAACCGCCTGCGCTTGAGCCAGGATGGCACGGAGCCCATCCACTTCAGCATCCAGCGCGAACTGAGCCTGGCGCGCTCGCCGGTGTCCGCCGCCGGCCCCATCTCAGTGACCCGTCGCTGGCAGCTTCCGGGCGGCAGTTCAGGGTTCGCGGCGGACCGGGGCGATCTGGTGGAAGTCCACCTGAGCTTGGAAACGCAGCAGCCGCTGGCCTACGTGCTGATCGAGGACGTCCTGCCGGCGGGCCTGGAAGCCGTGAACCCGCGGCTGGCGACCGCCACGCGGTTGGCGGCGTCCACCGCTGCCGGTGCCGCGACGCATGGGCCGGCAGCGGGCGCGGTGGACCATGTGGAATTGCGCGCCGACCGGGTCAGCCTGTTCATCACCGACCTGCCCAAGGGACGCCGTGAGCTGGTCTACCTGGCCCGCGCCGCCCGCGCCGGCACCTACACCGCCCTGCCGGCCACCACATCGGCGATGTATGACGCGGCCAGTTGGGGGCGATCAGCCAGCGCGGCGTTCACTGTGCGCTGACGGCGGCGGCGGCAGGTGCTATGCCTTGTCACCCGCTTCGCGCCGCCCCAAAACCCGTCGCACCAACGCCCGGTCCTCCGCCCCGAAGCCCCCCAGCCGCACGAGCGCCAGGGCGTAGACCCCCAGCCCCAACAGGGTGGCCGGGATCGTGGGCAGGCCCAGGCCGTGCGCGCCCATCACCGTCAGCGCCGCCAGGGCCGTGGCCATCGCCGGGCGCCAGAGGAGGACCAGGAGCGGCGGGACGTCCAGGTCGCGAAGTCCGCGGCTGAAGGGCAGCCACAGGACGAGCTCCGAGAGGATGGTGACCACCGCCGCGCCGATATAGGTGTAGGCCGGGATGCTGAGGGTCCCGAACTGGTGGCCCGGGATCACCAGCCAGTTGGCCGCAAGGTTGAAGGCCGCGGCCAGGACGAAGCTCATGGTGATCCAGCGCTGGCGACCCAGGGCGATGAGCACGTACTGTGCCAGGCCGTTGGCGAAGCTCAGGGGCAGGAACCAGACCATCAGCTTGAGCGCGTTGGCGCCCTCCGGCAGGTATGATGCCCCGGCCAAAAGGCCGATGAGCGGTTCCGCCATGCTGCTGGTGGCCAGGCTGATGGGCAGGGCGGCCATCAGCAGCCAGCGGAGCGTGGTGGCATAGGCGCGCGCCAGGCCCGCCCGGTCGCCGGCCGCGCGGCGGCTGAGCAGGGGGAAGAGGGCCATGACGATGGACGGCGAGATGATCAAGAGCGCGTCGATCCACTTGTAGGCGGCCTGGTACCAGCCGACGATCGTGTCGCCGTCGCGCGGCAGCAGGCCTTGCAGGAGCAGCACGTCCATCTTGAAGAAGAGCGTCTGCAGCAGGCTGTTGAGCATGAGCGGCCAGCAGGACGCCAGGATCAGGCCCAAGCCCAGCCAGGCCCCGTGCCAGCGCGGTCGGATGCCCGCGCGCCGCCCCAGGACGGCGAAGATGCCCAAGGTTGCCAGGTTGCTGGCGATGCTGGCCGCCGCCACCCCGGGGATGCCGTAGCCCGCCAGGAGCAGCGCCGCCGCCAGGGAGACGTTGACCAGGGTGGTGGCCAGGCCCACCAAGGCCGGCAGCACCAGCTGCTCCCGGCCCTGGTAGATGCTGGAGATGGCCGCGCTGAACTGGCTGGGCAGGAGGCCCAGGGCCAGCAGAAGGACCGCCAGCCGCGTATCCGCGCTCAGGCCGCCCGGTGATGCGCTGCCCCTGAAGACGACATAGGCCCACAGCGCTCCGATCGCTCCCGTCCACAGCAGGAGCCGCAGCAAGAGGCTCTGTCCCAGGATTCGGTCCTGTTCGGCGGGCCGCTGCGCCGCTTCGCGGGTGGCCCAGACGGACAGACCGAAATTGGCCAGGATGTCCGTCAACCCGATGAGCGTCACCGCCACCGTGTAGCGGCCGGCTTCCGCCGGGCTGATCACCCGCAGCATCAGCATGGCGAAGCCGAACTGGATCAGCTTACCCAGCAGGTTGGCGGCGAATGGCAGGGCGCTGTTCCGCGCCGCGCGCCGCAGCTCGTCGGCCTGGCCCAGGTGCAGGTAGCGCCCGCCCAGGACGTAGGCGGCGGCCAGGACGAGGAGGATGAGGCCCAGGAAGCTGCCGTAGATCCCGGCCTTGATCGACAGTGGGCGGTAGACCAGGCGCACGACCGAATAGCCCGGCGGCACCGGCACCGCGCGCAGCATGCCGTTGGCGCGGTACACCGGGACCTCCACCGTCTGGCGCGCGCCACCGGCGCCGGCCACCTCCACCGTCGCCTTCCAGCCCGGGTACCAGGCGTCGCCCACCACCAGAAAGCCGCCGGCCGGGGCGCCCTCCACCTCCACCTCCAGCTGGTCCGCCCGCTCTCGGTCGCGCAGGATGCGCGTGTTGACGCGCACCTGGCGGCCCGCGGGCAGGTCGCGCCAGATGGCGGGGTCCGGGCGCTCCTCCAGCAGCAGGTCCTCGGCGGGGTCCAGCCGGTCCAGGGCGGCGAGCAGGTCTTCGCGCCGATCGATCACCGTGGCGTTGGGCACCACCCAGGCCCGCGGCATGGCGCCCACGCGCTCGTAGATGCGCAGCGTGCTTCCCGGCGCCTGGTAGAGCTCCCGCAATTGCGGATGGGCCAACGGCTGGTCGCTGACGATGTAGCGCAGGCCCAGGGCGGAGAGCAGCGGATGGCTGATGCCGGCGGCCGTGTTCAGGTTGCCCAGGCGGTTGTAGGCCAGCCAGCCGGTCTGGTCCTCCGCACGGCTCATGCTCTCGGTGGTCCACTCGGGCAGGATGGAGTCGTAGGCGCGCAGATCCGGCAGCTCGTAGCGCATCGCCGTGTTGGGCCAGAGGAGGCGACCCTCGCCGAAGGCTGTCACCCGGCCCCACTTGGCGGCCACCATGCCCTGGAGTTCCCGGATCAGGTCCGGACGCAATGCCGCCAAGGCCGGGTCCGTCGCAGGATTGAAGCCGAAGCCCACCAGGCCCAGGTCCAGGGCCAGCGCGGCCAGGATCAGGCCGGTCGCCAGTCGCGAGCCATCTTCGCTCGTTCTGGTGCTGACCATGAGCAGCAGCAGGATCAACACGCCGCCCAGCGCCAGGAAGAGGAAGAGGTGCTGGAGGTTGGCCCGCTGGTAGGCCGCCAGGGCGCCGATGGTGCCGAAGCTGTCCAGCGCCGCGTCCAGCGGACAATGGCCGCCGGGGCAGCCCAAGGCGCCGAGGAAAGCGCTCGTCATGCGCTCCCAGGCGCCGGGGGCGAGGGGGGGGAGCACCAGCAGCGCACAACCCAGGATGCCGACAAGGCCCCAGCCTCTCGCCCACCACGTCGCCGCCATCCATGGGCCGCGCCGCCCCGGAACGCCGTCTCCTCCGCGTCGCAGGGCGTCCAGCCCCAGCCCGGCCAGGACCACCAACGCCAGGTCCACTGCGAAGACCCAGCGGAAGGGCGTGCGCAACTGGTCGAAGCCTGGCACGCCGTGGTACAGCAGGCGATAGGTGGGCAGTCCGAAGCAGAAGCTCAGGGCCACGAGCGCCAGCAGCAGGAAGAAGAACGCCACCTGGCGCCGTCCGCGGGCCAGGAAGCCCAATGGGGCCAGGAGCAGCACCGCGACGCCTGGATAGGCCGCGGCTTCTACGTAGTTGCGGGTACCCCAGGCCGTGCCCCACATTGCATGGTCGCGGAGGGCCACCACCTGCCCGCTCAACAGGCGGACCGCGTGATGGGCCGGGTTGCCGTAGAAGTCGGGGATCAGAAAGGTGATGATCTGGCGGATGCCGAAGGCCCAGCCCACGACGTCGTCGTAGCTGGCGGCGCCGCGCCGGAAGCTGGTGCGCGCCAGCTCCAGGAGCGGCACAAGCTGGACCATGCCTCCCAGGATGCCCACGCCTGTCGCGGCCGCCAGCCACAGACCGGTGGACAGCGCCGTCGGCAGGCCGTCGCGGCGGGCCAGGCTTGGCAGGCGCCAGAGGGCATAGGCCGCGGCCACCAGGAGGCCCTGCAGGAAGACCTCGGGGTGTCCGGCCAGGGCGCAGAGGGTCGTCGCGACCGCCAGCAGCATCAGCCATGCGACGCCGCCGGGGCTGGGCAGACCCGGCGACAGCGGCGGCCCGGCGGGCCGACCCTCGCCCGGGGTCTCGGTCAGGCGGTGTACCGCCGCGAGCAGCAAGGGGATCCAGGCCAGGCCCGACTGGATCATCGGGAAGACGGCGTTGACCACCATCAGCAGCGACAGGGCGGAAGCCAGGCCCATGAACGTGGCCGCGGGGCGTCCCAGCCGGAGGGCCCGGCCCAGGCCGTACAGGCCCAGTCCGGCCAACCACAGGTTGAGGGCCGCGAGCCAACCCAAGGCACGCTCCGGCGGCAGCAGGCTGAGCACGGGGAGGGTCAGCGGATAGAGCAGCGAATGCTGGCCGGCGGCCAGGAAGGGGAGGCCGCCGGCCAGGTGGGGGTTCCACAGCGGTGCCCGGCCGGCGGCCAGCTCCCGCACGCCGAACTGCTTCCAGGCCAGGTTCTGGAAGACCAGGTCCGCCACCAGACCGTTCTGGGTGTAGGTCACGCCGGCGTCTTCCAGCGATTCCCGAAAGACCGGGTCGCCCAGCAGGGCGTCGAAGGGCACGATGCTCCGACCACCCAGGGTCTGCGGCGCCAGGATGGCCAGGGCGGCCGCCAGGATCAGGGCCGGGCCGGCCAGTTCGCGCGCCAGGAATCTGGCGAGTTCTCGCTGACGGGTCTTCAAGGGATCCTATGGTCTATCGGCGGGAGTGACCGGGAGGGGGAGCAGCGAAATCGCCGGCCGACCGCGGTCTGGCGGCGGACAATCCTATCGTGGGGCGGTCCCGGCTGCAAGGCGCCGGCCACCGGCGTCCGGCGCCCTGCGGTCGGGACTTGCGGCTTGCCCCTCCCAGGCGCTTCGGCTAGGCTAGCCGCCATGACGCCTACCGACGACGCGCCCACACTCTCCCTCTACATCTCGGAATCCGACATCCAGTCGCGTATCCTGGAGCTGGCGCGGCAGATCGACGCCGATTACCCGCGCGACGAGGAGATCATCCTGGTGGGCGTGCTCCGCGGCAGCTTCATCTTCCTGGCGGACCTGGCAAGGCGCATGACGATACCGCACCACGTGGATTTCATCGCCGTCTCCAGCTATGGATCCGGAACCGTGTCCAGCGGTGTGGTGCGGCTGGTCATGGACCTGCGCTCCGACATCGGCGGCAAGCATGTCATCATCGTGGAGGACATCGTCGACACGGGGCATACGCTGCAGTACCTCATCCGCACCCTGGCGGCGCGCGGTCCGGCCTCGGTGCGCACCTGCGCCCTGCTGCGCAAGCTGGACCGCAAGGTGGTGGATGTGCCGGTGGACTACCTGGGTTTCGACATCCCTGACGCCTGGGTGGTGGGCTACGGCCTGGACTACGCCGACCGCTACCGGACCCTGCCCTACATCGGCGTGCTCGCGTGGGGAGCCGAGGAGTAGGTGGTTGTCGCCAGGGCACGGCGCGCCGTGCTCCGACAACGACCGGGTCCCCGGGTTCCGCGCGGCTGACGTCAGGCGCTTCCTCCATGCCCCCCACCCCGCGCCTCGCCGGCTATCCGCGGTCAGGCCTGGTCCATCTCACTGTCCTGTACACCGTCTGGAGCACCACCTATCTGGCCATCCGGGTGGCGGTGGATCCGGCGCGCGGCGGTTTTCCGCCCTTCCTCATGGCCGGCTGGCGCCTGCTGGCGGCGGGGTTCCTGATCCTCCTGGTGGCCCGTCTCGGCGGTCGCCCCCTGCGACCGTCCCGCGCGGACCTGCCGACGCTTCTGGGCGCCACCTTGCTGCTGTGGATGGGCGGCAACGGTCTGGTCACCTGGGCCGAGACGCGCGAGGAATCTGTCTATGCCGCCCTGTTGATCGCCGCCACACCCATCTGGACGGCCATCATCGAGGCCTTGATCGACCGCCGGCGGCCGTCGCGGCGCCTGGCCCTGGCCTTGCTCGTCGGGTTCGCCGGCATCGCCGTGCTGACCGGGCCCAAGCTCTGGGGCACGCCGTTGGCCAGCTCCGGCACCCTCATCGCCCTGTTGGCGGCGCCGCTCTCATGGGGGGCCGGATCGGTCCTGCAAGCCCGGCGACCCGTGACCCTGTCGCCGCTGGTCAGCGCCGGCTGGCAGCAGCTCACGGGTGGATTGGCGATGTGCCTCCTCTCGCTGGCCGTCTCCGAGTCGGTCGGCCATCCCAGCACCGCAGCCTGGCTGGCCTGGCTCTACCTCGTGGTGGTGGGCGGGTTGGCCGTGGTCTCCTTCGTCCAAGCGCTGCGCGAGCTGCCCACCCGGCTGGTGATGACCTATGCCTACGTCAACCCCGTGGGGGCGGCGCTATGCGGCTGGTTGCTCCTGGGCGAGCACATCGGTTGGAGCACGGCCTTGGGCGCCGCCCTGGTGCTGATGGGCGTTGCCGGCGTGTTCCGGGAGCGCTACGGCACTGGCTGAGGCGACCGCGGCCTTCCGCGGCCCTCGCGCTTCGATCGCGCGCCGGACCGGCCGGAAGCACCATCCATCCGGTCGGAGCCTCAGCCGCCGGCCGTGCTACAATCGCCCGTGGAATACGGGCACTCCCACCGTCAACCTTGACCCCACACACAGGCGAGGCAGCATGGCCGTCGAACTCAAGATGCCCCAGTTGGGCGAGAGCGTGCACGAAGGCACCATCGGCCGCTGGCTGAAGCAGGAAGGCGACGCCGTCGCCAAGTACGACCCGGTGCTGGAGGTGATCACCGACAAGGTGGACACGGAGATCACCGCGGTGGAAGGTGGCACCCTCCTCAAGATCCTGGTGCCCGAGGGGGAGACGGTGAAGGTGGGCACGCCGCTGGCGCTGATCGGCGCCGCGGGTGAAGTCCCCGCCGCGTCAGCGCCGACCGTGGCCACCGTAGCGGCGTCACCCGCTGCGCCACCGGTCGCGGTGGTCGCCGCGACGGCGCCGTCCGGAGAACCTCCCGCCGCGATCCGGGTATCGCCCGTGGCGGCGCGGGTGGCTGCTGAGCACGGTATCGATCCCGGAGAGGTGCCGGCTTCCGGTCGCAGCGGCCAGGTGACGCGGGGTGACGTCGAGCAGTTCGTCGCCGCGCGCGCGGTCGCGGCGCCGGCGGCCTCGCCGGCCCCCGGCCGCGCCCTGGGCTTCATCTCTCCCCGCGTGGCGCGACTGGCCGCCGAGCACGGCGTGGACCTCAGCCAGATCGACGGCAGCGGGCGCGACGGGCGCATCACCGCGCGGGACGTGGAAGCCTTCGTCGCGGCGCGTGCGGCGGCCCCGGCCGCGACCGGCATCACGCCCGCCGCGCCGGTGTCGTCGACGCCTGCCCCGACCGGACCGGGCCTTGGCGAGTTGGTGGCGCATACATCGATGCGCCGGGCCATCGCCGAGCACATGGTTCACAGCAAGCAGACGTCGCCCCATGTCACCACGGTGCACGAGGTGGACATGGGCGCCGTGATGGCCGCCAACGCGGCGCTGAAGGCCGACTATGCGGCCCGGGGCATCAAGCTGACCTTGACGGCCTTCATGATGCAATGCCTCGCCGAGGCCATCCGTCGGCATCCGCTGGTCAACAGCAGCTGGACGGACGCGGGCATCCAGATCCACCCGTCGGTCAACATCGGCATGGCAGTGGCCCTGCCGGGCGGCGGACTGATCGTTCCGGTGATCAAGCAGGCGGATGAGAAGAACCTGGCGGGCATGGCCAAGGCGGTCGGTGACCTCGCCGGTCGCGCCCGCGACCGCAAGCTCGTGCCGGACGACGTCAAGGGCGGTACCTTCACCGTGACCAACTATGGCACCCTCGGCAGTCTGTTCGGCACCCCGGTCATCAACCAGCCCCAGACCGCCATCCTGGGCACGGGGGCCATCAAGAAGCGGGTGGTGGTGGTGGAATCCCCCGCCGGCGACAGCATCGCCATCCGGCCGATCATGCTCCTGGCGCTGACCTTCGACCACCGGGTTCTGGATGGCGGCACGGCCGATCCGTTCATGCAGACCCTGGTGCGACTGCTCGAAAGCTACCGCGTCTGAAAGATCGGTATTGACAGCCGCGCAGCCTTGCCGTAGAATCATCAGCCGTTCGCCTCTCGCCGACGTAGCTCAACTGGCAGAGCAACGCATTTGTAATGCGTAGGTTGTCGGTTCAATTCCGTCCGTCGGCTTTGCTTCATCGGGCGGCGGATCGGGGATCAGGGCGATACAACTGGGGTCGGTGTCCCGAGCGGCAAAGGGGGCGGGCTGTAAACCCGCTGGCTGACGCCTTCGCAGGTTCGAGTCCTGCCCGGCCCACTAGAAGCGTGCGGGAGCCAGACGGTCCTTGGGGCCTGTCCTGGCTCCCGAACACGTCAGACGGTCGTGCTGGCACGGCCTCCGACAATCACCGACCTCATTCTTGAACCGCATCACCAGCCGCAGCAAGGAGCCCAGAGATGGCCAAGGAGAAATTCGTACGATCGAAGCCGCACTGCAATGTGGGGACGATCGGGCACGTGGACCACGGAAAGACCACGTTGACGGCGGCGATCACGCGGACGCTGTCGACGAAGGGCTGGGCGAAGTTCACGGCGTTCGACCAGATCGACAAGGCGCCGGAGGAGCGGGAGCGCGGTATCACGATCGCGATCGCGCACGTGGAGTACGAGACGGAGAACCGGCATTACGCGCACGTGGACTGCCCGGGGCACGCGGACTACATCAAGAACATGATCACGGGCGCGGCGCAGATGGACGGGGCGATCCTGGTGGTGAGCGCGCCGGACGGCCCGATGCCGCAGACGCGGGAACACGTGCTGCTGGCGCGGCAGGTTGAAGTGCCGGCGATGGTGGTGTTCCTGAACAAGTGCGACATGATGGAGGACGAGGAGCTGCTGGAGCTGGTGGAACTGGAGCTACGGGAGCTGTTGTCGAGCTACGAGTTCCCCGGGGACGACACGCCGATCGTGCGGGGCAGCGCGTTGAAGGCGCTGATGAACCCGTCGTCGGACCCGACGACGCCGGAGTTCCAGTGCATCTGGGACCTGATGGCGGCGGTGGACGCGTTCATCCCGCAGCCGACGCGCGCGATCGACAAGCCGTTCCTGATGCCGATCGAGGACGTGTTCACGATCAAGGGTCGCGGGACGGTGGTGACGGGTCGTGTGGAGCGCGGGGTGGTGGAGACGGGGCAGGACATCGAGATCATCGGGCTGCGCGACACGCAGAAGACGGTGGTGACGGGCGTCGAGATGTTCCGCAAGCTGCTGGACCGTGGTGAGGCCGGTGACAACATCGGGGTGTTGCTGCGGGGGATCGGGCGCGACGACGTGGAGCGGGGCCAGGTGCTGGCCTTCCCGAAGTCGATCACGCCGCACACGAAGATCCAGGCGACGGCGTACATCCTGAAGAAGGAAGAGGGTGGCCGGCACACGCCCTTCTTCAACGGGTATCGGCCGCAGTTCTACATTCGGACGATGGACGTGACGGGGACGGTGACGCTGGCGGAGGGCACCGAGATGGTGATGCCCGGTGACAACGTGGCCGTCGAGATCGAGTTGATCACGCCGGTGGCTCTGGAGAACGGCTCGAAGTTCGCCATCCGCGAGGGTGGCCGCACGGTCGGCGCCGGCATCATCACCTCCATCATCAAGTAAGTAGATCAGGAGCAGGACAATGGCCACACCCAACCGACAACGCATCCGCATCCGGCTCAAGGCCTACGATCATCGCGTTCTGGACCAGTCTGCTCGCAAGATCGTCAGCGAGGCCGAGCGGACGGGCGCCCAATGTGTGGGCCCGGTGCCGCTGCCCACGCGCTTGGAGCGGTTCGTGGTCCAGCGAGCGGCTTTCATCGACAAGGACTCTCGCGAGCAATTCGAGATCCGCACGCACAAGCGGATGATCGACATCATCGAGCCCAGCGCCAAGACGTTGGATTCATTGACCCGGCTCAACCTTCCTGCCGGTGTAGACATCGAAATCAAGTCGAGCTGATTCGCCTGGCGAAGTCAGGCTCACGTCCAAAGCGAAAGCGCGGGTCTCGGAGGGAGATCTGGGCTTTCGGGACCAAGGAGCAGAGATGATCAACGGAATCATGGGCTACAAGCGCGGCATGACGCGGATCTTCGACGCCAACGGCGTCGCGGTTCCGGTGACCGTGGTCGAAGCGGGCCCTTGCACCATCACGCAGATCAAGAGCCTTCAGAACGACGGCTACATGGCCATTCAGATGGGCTTCGGCGAGACGAAGCCGAGCCGTCTGGCCCAGGCCGAGCGCGGACACCTGAAGCGTTCTGGTGGCCGTCCGCTGCGGCATCTCCGCGAGTTCCGCGTGGACTCCATCGCGGATCTCAAGGTGGGCGCAACGGTGGACTGTGGCATCTTCGAGACCGGTGGCCGGGTGGATGTCAGCGGCACGAGCCGCGGCCTTGGCATGTCCGGCACCATCAAGCGCCATCACTTCAGTCGGCAGCGCAAGACCCACGGCCAGTCGGACCGCGAGCGCGCCCCGGGTTCGGTCGGCGCCGGTACGACACCAGGCAAGACGTTCAAGGGCCAGCGCATGTCGGGCCGGATGGGTGGTGAGCGGGTCACGGTGCGCAACCTGAAGGTTGTGGCCGTCGATCCGTCGCGCAACCTGCTGGCGCTGAACGGCGCGGTACCGGGTCACGACGGCGAGCTTGTCGTCATCCGCGCGTCGCGGGCATAAGGGAGAGCGAGCCATGCAAGCACCCGTATTCAATCTGGCCGGAGAACAACTGCGCAGCGTTGAGCTACCGGAGGACATCTTCGGGATCGAGCCGAACCGCGGCGTAATGCACCAGGCCCTGGTCCGTCAGCTGGCCAACGCCCGTCAGGGGACCCACAAGGTCCAGACGCGTTCGGAAGTGAACCGCACGGGCAAGAAGTGGTACAAGCAGAAGGGTACCGGCCGGGCGCGTCACGGCGCCCGCACGGCCAACCTCTTCGTCGGTGGCGGCGTCGCCCACGGCCCGAAGCTGCGATCCTACCGGAAGAGCATGCCGCTGAAAATGCGGCGTCTGGCCCTGCGCTCCGCTTTGTCGGCCAAGGCCGCTGAGGGCGCCATCATCGTGGTGGACGGGCTGCGGCTCGACGCGCCCAAGACGCAGACGGTTCGCCGGTTCATCGACCAGGCCTGCAACGGGGCCAGCGCCCTCGTGCTGCTGGCCGCCGCCGACACCAACGTGGAGCGGTCGATTCGCAACCTGGCCGATGTCCGGTATCTGCGGGCGGGCTATCTAAACGTGCGCGATCTCCTGGGTTACGAGCGTCTGGTGCTTCCCTTGGAGGCGCTGGATGCCGTGGTGGCCCACCTGGGCCGCGGCGATGCCGAGGGAGGCAAGGACGATGCATAGGTACGAGGTGCTGCGGCGCCCGCTGCTCAGCGAGAAGACGCAGGCGTTGGGCGTGTTGAACCAGTACGCCTTCGAAGTGGCCCTGGCGGCCACGAAGGTCGAGATCCGCGAGGCGGTCGAGTCCATCTTCAACGTGAAGGTGCTCCAGGTCCGCACCGCGATCATGCCCAGCAAGGACCGGCGCTGGGGTCGAAAGACCGTTCGTCGAGCCGGTAAGTTGAAGAAGGCTTTGGTCACCCTGCGGCCGGGCGACTCGCTCGACGTCTTCGGCGCGTGAGAGACAGGTAGACAGCGAAGATGGCAATCAAGATCTACAAGCCGACCTCCCCTGGTCGGCGCGGAATGACGGGATACGGATTCGAAGAGATCACCCGCTCTGAGCCGGAGCGGTCGCTTCTTGCGCCACTGAAGAGCAAGGCGGGGCGCAGCCGTGGGCGGGTGACGGTCCGGCATCGTGGCGGCGGGCACAAGCGCCGCTATCGCATCATCGATTTCAAGCGCGACAAGATGGATGTGCCCGGCAAGGTGGCGACGATCGAGTACGATCCCAACCGCACGGCTCGCATCGCCTTGATCCACTACGCCGACGGTGAGAAGCGCTACATCCTGGCGCCGGTTGGCCTCTCGGTGGGTGATACGGTGGTGAGCGGCCCGAAGTCGGAAGTGCGGCCCGGCAATGCCATGCCGCTGCGCAACGTCCCTCTGGGCACGATGGTCCACAATGTCGAACTGCACTTGGGTCGAGGCGGGCAGCTGGTGCGGAGTGCCGGAACCGCCGCGCAGCTCCTGGCCAAGGAAGGCGACTACGCGCAGTTGCGCATGCCTTCCGGCGAGGTCCGCATGGTTCGCCTCGAGAACCTGGCGACGGTGGGTCAGGTGGGCAACCTGGACCACGGCAACATCGCCATCGGCAAGGCCGGTCGCAGCCGATGGCTGGGACGTCGACCGTCCGTTCGCGGCTCCGTCATGGATCCGAGCAGCCATCCCCATGGCGGCGGCGAGGCACGCTCGCCGATCGGGCTCAAGGGGCCGAAGACGCCCTGGGGCAAGCCGGCCCTCGGCTTCAAGACCCGCAACAACAAGGCTACCGAACGCTTCATCGTCCGCCACCGCTCCAAGAAGCGCGGCTAGCAGGAGGATCTGAGATGTCACGCTCTTTGAAGAAGGGCCCCTTCTGTGAGGCCAAGCTCCTGGGTCGCGTCGAGGTCATGAACGCGGCCGGCGACAAGAAGGTCATCAAGACCTGGTCGCGGGCGAGCACGGTCTTCCCGCAAATGGTGGGCCATACCATCGCCGTCCACAATGGACGGCACCACGTTCCTGTCTACATCACCGAAAACATGGTGGGGCACAAGCTCGGCGAGTTTGCACCCACCCGCACCTTCCGCGGCCACAGCTTCAAGGAAAAGGCCGCCAAGGTTCGCCGCTGAGCCGAGGCCGGGGAAAGGACGAGCACAATGAATTTCTCGATTCGCGCGCATGCGCGCCAGATACCGATGTCCGCCCGCAAGATGCGGTTGGTGATCGATCTCGTCAGGGGCAAGCCCGTGCAGGAAGCGCTTGCGCTCCTGCAGTTCACACCGAACGCCGCTGCGTTGCCGGCCCGCAAGCTGGTCGCCAGCGCTGCAGCCAACGCCGAGGAGAACTACGGGCTCATGTCCGACGAGCTCTTCGTGGCGGAGATCATGGCGGGCGAAGGCCGCATGCGAAAGAAGGGGCGCTTCGGCGCCCGGGGGCGCTTCAAGCCCGAAATCAGCCGCAGCTGTCACGTCTCGGTGGCCCTGCGGGAAATCAACCCGCAACCGCTTACCGCGGCCGAAGCGGCCGAGGCCTGATCAGGAGAGGACAAGCCGATGGGACGCAAGGTTCATCCATACGGATTCCGCCTGGGAATCATCAAGCCCTGGCGGGCACGCTGGTATGCCGGTGGCAAGGAATACGGCGAGTTGTTGCTGGAGGACATCGCGCTGCGGAAGATGGTCTCGAAGGAGGCCGCCGCCGCAGGCATCGCCGAGGTCACCATCGAGCGCTTCCCGCGGCAGGTCAACGTGACGATCCACGCGGCCAAGCCGGGCATCATCATCGGGCGCAAGGGCGCGGCGGTGAACCTGATGCGCGACCAGGTGAAGTCCTTCACCGGCAAGACCGCGAAGGTTGATGTCGTCGAGATCCGCCAGCCGGACGCCAACGCCATGATCATCGCGCAATCGGTCGCCGGCCAGTTGGAGCGGCGCATCAGCCACAAGCGCGCCATGAAGCAGGCGGCAACCAAGGCCATGCGCGCCGGTGCCAAGGGGGTCAAGATCGTGTGCAGCGGCCGCCTCGGCGGTTCGGACATGTCGCGCACCGATCAGGTCCTCTTGGGGCGGGTGCCGCGCCAGACCCTGCGGGCCGACATCGACTACGCCCGATTCGAGGCCGTGACCACCTTCAGCGTGATCGGCGTCAAGTGCTGGATCTACAAGGGCGAGGTTCTGCCCGGCGATGACCGCCTGAATCCCGAAACCCAAGAGCAGTCGAACTGAGCATCGCCTTTACGGACCGATCCTTTTGGGGAGTCGGTTACGGACCGTTACGAGAGAGCAGGTAATCACCATGTTGATGCCCAAGCGGACCAAATATCGCAAGCAGATGCGTGGCCGCATGCGTGGCCTGGCATCCCGGGGCAACACCGTTCACTTCGGTGAGTTCGGGTTGCAGAGCCTTGGTCCGGCCTGGATCACCAGCCGCCAGATCGAGGCCGCGCGGCGGGCCATCGTGCGCTACATCAAGCGCGGCGGTCAGGTCATCATCCGCGTCTTCCCCGACAAGCCGGTCACCAAGCGAGCCGCCGAGACCCGCATGGGCAGCGGCAAGGGTGGCGTGGAGTTCTGGGTGGCCGTGGTGCGGCCGGGGTCGGTGCTCTTTGAAATGAGCGGGGTGACCGAGGAGCAGGCGCGCGAGGCCCTGCGTTTGGCGTCCCACAAGCTGCCCGTGCCGACGCAGTTCGTGATGCGGTCGCAGTTCGTGATCGGGGGAGAACAGGCATGATGCATCCAGAAGAGATCCGCGCGATGGACGCGGCGGGTTTGAAAGACGCGATCGAGGTCGCCCGAAAAGAGATCTTCAACCTGCGTTTCCGCAAAGCGACGGGGCAGTTGGCCGATGCCAGCCGCGTCCGTGCCGCGCGGCGGTCCTTGGCCCGTCTCTTGACGGTGCAGCGCGAGCAACAGATCTGGGCGGCCTACGAGGCCACGATGGAAGGCGAGGTTTGAGCGATGCCACGGCGTCAACTCAAGGGTAAGGTGCTCAGCAACAAGATGGAGCGGACCGCCGTGGTGCAGGTCGAGCGCATCAAGGCCCACCCGCTGTATCACAAGGTGATCAAGCGCCGCAAGAAGTATCTGGCGCATGACGAGGAGAATGAGGCGCGTCCCGGTGACGTCGTCCTCATCGAGGAATGCCGCCCGCTCAGCAAGAACAAGCATTGGCGTATTGTCAGCTGGCTGGCTCGGGGAGACATCCGATGATCCAGATGCAGACCCGTCTGCGTTCCGCAGACAACACCGGCGCCAAGCAGCTCATGTGCATCAAGGTGCTCGGTGGCTCCAAGCGGCGCTATGCCGGGGTGGGGGACGTGATCGTCTGCAGCATCAAGCAGGCGGCGCCCCACGGCATGGTGAAGAAGGGCGACGTGGTACGGGCGGTGATCGTTCGCACCACCAAGTCTTATGGCCGTGCCGACGGCAGCTATATCCGATTCGACGAGAACGCCTGTGTGATCGTCGACAAAGACGGCAACCCACGAGGGACCCGCATCTTTGGGCCCGTCGCTCGCGAATTGCGCGAACGGCGTTTCATGAAGATCGTCAGCCTCTCGCCTGAAGTGCTGTAGGAGAAGGACGATGCAACGGGTCAAGAAGGGTGACACGGTCGAACTGCTCGGCGGCGATGACCGCGGTCGGCGTGGAGAGGTCAACTCGGTCCTCCCCAAGCGCGGGCGAGTGGTCGTCCACGGCATCAACATGGTGAAGAAGCACCAGCGTCGTGCGGCGGGCGTGACCACGCAGTCGGGCATCATCGAGTTCGAGGCCGCGGTCGATCTGTCGAACGTCGCGCCCGTATGTACGCATTGCGACAAGTGGACGCGGGTGGGCTTCAGCGACGCCGGTGAGCGCAAGGTGCGCGTCTGCCGCCGCTGCGGCAACCCCCTGGATTGACGGAGCGATCGATGGGACTCAAAGAACGGTACAACAAGGAAATCGTTCCGGCGCTGATGACGGAGTTCGGTTATGCGTCGGTGATGCAGGTGCCGCAGTTGGAGAAGGTGGTGTTGAACATCGGCCTCGGTGAGGCCCTGACCAATGCCAAGGCCATCGACTTCGCGACCGGCGACCTGGCGCTCATCACCGGCCAGAAGCCGGTGGTGACGAAGGCCAAGAAGAGCGTCGCTACCTTCAAGCTGCGCGAAGGGAACCCGATCGGCGCGCGCGTGACCTTGCGCGGCAAGCAGATGTTCCACTTCCTGGAGCGGCTGCTCCTGGTGGCATTGCCGCGAACACGCGACTTCCGCGGTGTCAACCCCAATGCCTTTGACGGACGAGGCAACTACACGCTGGGAATCCGCGAACAGCTGATCTTCCCGGAAATCGAATACGACAAGATCGATCGGGTGCGCGGCATGGAGCTCTCGATCATCACCACGGCCCAAACAGATGACGAGGCGCGGCGCTTGCTCACTCTGTTGGGCATGCCGTTCCGGCGCTAGTGGAGGAGCCTCATGGCCAAGACCTGTATGACGTTTCGCGAACAGCGGCGCAAGTACCCCACCCAGGTGCGCAACCGCTGCGGTAAGTGTGGTCGCCCCCGCGGCTATATGCGCAAGTTCCGGCTGTGCCGGATCTGCTTCCGTGAGTTGGCCCTGGAGGGCATGGTCCCCGGGGTCGTGAAGTCCAGCTGGTGAACGGTAGCCAAAGGAGCGGAGCACAACGATGAGTATGTCAGATCCCATCGCGGATATGCTGACCCGCATCCGTAACGCGGCCGAACGCCGGCATGCGACGGTAGCGATCCCGGCATCCACGATCAAGCGATCCATCGCCGATATCTTGCAGCGTGAGGGCTACATCGACGGTTTCGACGTCGTCGAGAGCGGCCCCCATCACAACCTGCGCATCAAGCTGAAGTACGCCGCGGACAAGCGGTCGGTCATCAGCCATCTGGAGCGGGTGAGCAAGCCCGGTCGTCGCGTGTACACCAAGTATGCCGAAGTGCCGTGGATCCTGTCGGGCATGGGCGTGGCCATCCTGACCACACCCAAGGGTGTGATGACCGGAACCGACGCTCGCCGGGCCAAGGTCGGCGGCGAGGTCCTCTGTTACGTGTGGTAGTGAAGCGCGCGACGGTGGCCCGCTCCGATGGAGCGGGGCGCCACGCGCACAAGGCGAAGGAAGTGGAACGATGTCGCGCATTGGAAAGCAACCAGTGCCGGTGCCGAACGGGGTGGAAGTCACCATCGACGGTTCCCGGGTCACGGTAAAGAGCAAATTGGGCCTGCTGGAACGGTCCATTCATCCGTCCATCCGGCTGGTCCGGGAGGGCGGCGACCTCTTGGTTCAGCGCCAGAGCGATGCGATGCAAGACCGCGCTTTGCATGGTCTCACCCGTGCTCTGGTCGCCAACATGGTCACCGGCGTCGCCCAGGGCTTCAGCAAGGTCCTGTTGATCGAGGGCACCGGCTACCGCGCCGAGACCCAGGGCGACGCCCTGGTGCTCAACGTGGGCTACTCGCATCCGGTGCGGGTAGAGCCCAAGCCGGGCATTACCTTCGTGGCCGACGATCGCGGCAAGAAGGTGACCGTCAGCGGTATCGACAAGGAAGCGGTGGGCCAGGTGGCCCACAACATCCGCATGGTTCGGCCGCCGGAGCCCTACAAGGGCAAGGGCATCCGCTACGACAACGAGATCGTCCGCCGCAAGGCCGGAAAGTCCGGAAAGGCAGGTGCATGATGGGTCGCAACATCGCGGGCCCGCGTCGTGAATCGCGGATCCGGCGTCATCAGCGGGTGCGCCGGAGCATCGCTGGTGTGGCGGATCGGCCCCGTCTGGCCGTCTTCCGTAGCAACCTGCAGATCTATGCCCAGGTCATCGACGACGTGGCCGGCCATACCATGGTCAGCGCGTCGACGCTGGACGGCGAGCTGGCTTCCGCCGTCGCCGGCAAGACGCGTCGTGAGCAGGCGGCGCTGGTAGGGCGCAGCGTGGCGGAACGCGCCCTGAAGGCCGGAATCGAGAGCGTCGTGTTCGACCGCGGAGGGTTCCAGTACCATGGCCGCGTCAAGGCCCTGGCCGAAGCCGCCCGTGAAGCCGGTCTGAAGTTCTAAGGAAGACAACCATGAGTGTTACCCAGGCGAAGACGGCAAAGGGAAAGCAGCCGCGTGAGCGGCGGGGCCGGCGCGAGCGCGAAGAGCCGGAGTTCGACGAGCGCGTGATCGACATCAACCGCACGGCGAAGGTGCTCAAGGGCGGTCGCCGCTTCGGCTTCCGCGCCTTGGTGGTGGTGGGCGACAACAAGGGCAAGGTCGGCGTGGCCACCGGCAAGGCCAACGAGGTACCGGACGCCATCCGCAAGGCCATCGAGCGCGCCAAGCGACGGATGATCAAGGTGCCCATCATCGAGCACACCATTCCGCACGTGGTGTCGACCCGCCATGCCGCGTCCAAGGTGACGCTGCGGCCGGCGGTTCCCGGCACCGGCGTGATCGCCGGCACAGGCGCCCGCGACGTCCTGGAGGCCGCAGGCATCCGCGACATCCTGTCCAAGCGGCATGGCAGCAACAACATCCTCAACGTGACGGTCGGCACCTACATGGCGCTGAAGGAACTCAAGGATCCGGCCGACGAGGCGCGCCGTCGCGGCAAGACCGTGGCGGAGATGATGCCCTTCTGGAGTCGTCCCCATGGCAAGTGAATCGACGAACCTGCTCAAGGTCACCTACGTCAAGAGCGTGATCGGCTACAGCCAGCGGCAGAAGGACACGGTCAAGTCGCTGGGCTTGCGGCATATCGGCGACTCGGCGGTGCATGCCGACTGCGCGCCGATCCGCGGGATGTTGCGCGCGGTGAGTCACCTGGTGTCCTCCGAGCCGATCGACCAGGTCGACGTGGTCATGGAGTCGGGCTCCTAAGCCCGGCCAACCTGTGATGGGAGAGAGTTAACGTGAAGCTACACGATCTGGCCCCGGATCCGGGTTCCCGACGCCCGCGCAAGCGGGTGGGTCTGGGAAACGGCGGCAAGGGCGGTACTTACGCCGGTCGCGGCACGAAGGGGCAAGGGGCCCGTGAAGGCGGCGGCAAGAAGGCCTACTTCGAAGGCGGGCAGTTGCCTTTCGTGCGCCGCCTGCCGTTCCGGCGCGGCTTCAAGTCGCCGTTCCGCGTCCATTACACCCCGGTGAACCTGGGCGACCTGGACGCGCATTTCAACGTCGGCGCCGAGGTGACGGCCGAGACCCTGAAGGCCAGCGGCTTGCTGAGCGGTGTCCGCGAGCCCTACAAGATCTTGGGCGAGGGCAGCCTCAGCAAGGCGCTCAAGGTTCATGCGCCTCGTTTCGGCGTGAGCGCCCGCAGCGCCATCGAGGCGGTGGGCGGCGAATGCCTTTCGACCGATGCGCCCGATCTCCGGGCCGTCCTCCGGCATCGTCGACCTCGCCATTGATCCGCCGGGCGCCGCTGACGCGCCCGACGAGCTTTATCCACCCTTGACCGGGTCCGAGCCGCCTCCACGGCCCTCCCCGGTCATCAAGGAGCTCAACCATGCTCGAAACCTTCAAGCGCGCCTTTGGCCTTCCGGACCTGCGCCGGCGGCTGCTCTTCACCTTGGCGGTGCTCCTGATCTTCCGCTTCGCGGCGCATATCCCGGTGCCGGGCCTCAACCAGGCGCAGCTGGACGCACTCCTCAACCCGAGCTCCAATACCGCCGGGTCGCAGGCCGCGCGCTTCATCAACTTCCTGACCGGTGGCGCCCTCGAGCAGTTCTCGGTGATGACCCTGGGCGTGTACCCCTACATCACCGCGTCCATCATCATCTCGCTCCTGGCGCCGCTCATCCCCAGCTTGGAGGAGTTGCAGAAGGAAGGCGAGTCCGGGCGCAACAAGATCAACCGCATGACCTACTGGCTGACGATCCCCCTGGCCGTCCTGCAGGGCGTCGCCAACATCGGCCTGGTCAACTCCAGCCTGGGAAACACCGACGTGCAGGTGGTGCAGTTTGGCTCGCAGTATCCGCTCAACACCGCAACCGTCCTCATCTCGCTGCTGGGAGGGACGATGTTCGCACTGTGGTTGGGTGAACGGATCACCGAGAAGGGCATCGGCAACGGCATCTCGATCATGATCTTCGGCGGGATCATCACCCAGGTCCCGCAGACCTTGCTCAGCCTCCTCAGCTCGGGCCAGGTCTTCGCCCTGCTCATCGTCGTGGCGGTGACCGTCCTGACCGTGGCCCTGATCGTCTACATCCAGGAGGCGCACCGTCGCATTCCGGTGCAGTACGGCCGGCGGATGCGCGGGGCGCAGGTCTACGGCGGCCAGACGACCTTCATCCCGCTGCGCGTCAATTCGGCGGGCATGATCCCGCTGATCTTCGCCAGCGCCTTGATGGTGTTCCCGCAGCTGCTGGCCCAGGTGCTCAGCGGGCTGGAGCAGCCGCAACTCAGGCAAGCGGGCAACGAGATCACGAGGCTGTTCGACCAGCAGAAGAGCCTCTGGTGGATCGTGTTCTTCGTCTTCGTGGTCCTGTTCACGTACTTCTACACCGACGTCGTGTTCCGCCAGCAGGCCCTGCACGAGACCCTGCAGCGCAACGGCGGCTTCATCCCCGGTATCCGACCCGGAAAGCAGACCGAAGAGTACTTGAGCATGGTCATGCGCCGCATCACCTTCGCCGGAGCGGTCTTTCTGGGCCTGGTGGCGGTGCTGCCGTTCATCGTCGCCAAGGCGACCGGTCTCGACACCAACGTGTCCATGCTGATCAGCGCCAGCGGGCTCCTGATCGTCGTCGGCGTGGTCCTAGACACCATCAAGCAGCTGGAAGCCCAGCTCGCGATGCGACATTACGAAGGCTTCATCCGCTGAGGCCTTGACCTCAGCGGGTACTCTGCTATCATCAGGTTTTGCCCTTCGGGCCAAAGCCATGATGCCAGTGCTCCATGGAGTAGGACGATGAAGGTACGACCGAGCGTCAAGCGACGCTGTGAAAAATGCAAGGTCATCCGCCGCCACGGCCGGGTGATCGTCATCTGCGACAACCCCAAGCACAAGCAGCGGCAGGGCTGAAGGAGCGATCGATCATGGCTCGTATCGCAGGTGTTGACCTGCCGCGCGACAAGCGCTCCGTTGTGGCCTTGACCTATATCTTCGGGATCGGTTCGACGCGCAGCAAGGAGATCCTTGCGGCGACCGGCATCGATGAATCCACGCGGATCAACCAGTTGACCGAGGAGGAGGTTCGTCGCCTCCGCAATCATATCGAGCAGACCTACAAGGTGGAGGGTGACCTGCGGCGCGAGCTGCAGCAGGCCATCAAGCGCCTGACGGAAATCGGCTGTTACCGGGGCTTGCGCCATCGTCGGCGTCTTCCGGCGCGCGGACAGCGGACGCGGACCAACGCGCGCACCATGCGCGGACCCCGCAAGACGGTGCCCGGGCGGCGCAAGGCCGGCAAGTGATGCCGGCCCTGCCTTACACAATGTGCTTCGCAGCAGGACAAGGAGCGGTCTAGCATGGCGCGACGCAAGGTCACGCCCACCCGCCGCGGCTCGCGGCGGGTGGTCAAGAGGAACATCCCTTCGGGACAGGCGCATATCAGCGCCACCTTCAACAACACCATCGTCACCATCACGGACCCCAGCGGCAATGCGATCGCCTGGGCCAGTGCGGGGACGTCGGACTTCAAGGGCTCGCGCAAGAGCACGCCCTACGCCGCGCAGTTGGCGGCGGAGAACGCGGCGCGCTCGGCCACCGACCAGGGCATGCGTGAGGTCGAGGTGTTCGTGAAAGGGCCCGGCCCCGGTCGCGACGCCGCCATCCGTTCCATCCAGCAGGGTGGGTTGACCGTTCGGAACATCACCGACGTCACGCCCATCCCGCACAATGGTTGCCGACCGCGCAAGAAGCGCCGCGTCTGATCGAGAGCGGGGGAACACTCTTGGAAGCCATGCAAAACTCTGAACAGACACGCATCGAGGTCGACCGCACGACTGAGAACTACGCGCGCATCGTGGTCGGTCCTCTGGAGGGCGGTTACGGCACGACACTGGGCAACGCGCTTCGGCGCACCTTGATCGCCAGCATCAGCGGCGCGGCGATCACCAGCGTCAAGCTCGCCGACGTGTACCACGAGTTCTCGATCATTCCGCATGCGCGTGAGGACACGACGCGTCTGCTCCTCAACCTCAAGCAGGTTCGCTTCCGACCCTTGGTGGCGGGCGAGCATGAATGGCGGGTCAGCCTCATGGCTTCCGGCGAGGGGCTGGTGACCGCTGCCGACCTGCAGCTCCCCTCGGATCTTGAGGTTGTCAACCCGGAGCAGCCGATCCTCACCCTGGACTCCCATGACGCGGATCTGCACATGGAGTTCGTGGTGCGCACCGGCCGCGGCTATTCGCCGGCCGACGAGCGCGGGCGCCTGGCCATCGGCGAGCTGCCGGTGGACGCCATCTACAGCCCCGTGCGGCGCGTGGCCTTCGACGTCTACAAGACCCGCGTGGGCCGGCTCTCCAACTACGACAGCCTGATCCTGGAGATCTGGACCGACGGGTCGGTGACGCCCAGCGATGCGCTCACCGAATCGGCGGCCATCCTGGCCAGCCGGTTTGGCTTCATCGCCGGCTACGGCTCGGAACCGCTGCGCGCGGTGCCTAGCGAACAGGGCAACATCCCGCCGCAGGTCTACGAGACGCCCATCGAGGAGCTGGACCTGTCGGTTCGCGCCTACAACTGCCTCAAGCGCGCTGGTCTGACCCGCGTCGGCGAGATCCTGGACCGCATGTCCCAGGGACCCGACGAGATGCTGGTCATCCGCAACTTCGGGCAGAAGTCCCTGGATGAGCTGAAGGTGGCGCTGATCGGCAAGGGATTCGATGAGCATCTGCAGGCCGCGCTGGCAGCGGCCGGCAATGGAACCAAGGAGTAGACCGTGAGGCACGGCAAGTCGGGGGTCAAGCTCGGGCGGTCGAATGCCCATCGCAAGATGCTCATTCGTACGCTGATGACCCAGCTGTTCAAGCATGAGCGCATCAAGACGACGGAAGCCAAGGCTCGGGCCATCCGGCGCGAGGCCGAAGGCCTGATCCGCATGGCCACGAAGGGCGATCTCCATGCCCGGCGCCAGATCATGAAGGTGATCCAGGACCGGTCCGTGGTGGAGAAGCTGATCCATGTGATCGGTCCGGACATGGCGCAGCGCCCGGGCGGCTACACTCGGGTGATCAAGCTGGGGCCACGCCTCGGCGACGCCGCGCCCATGGTCTTCGTCGAGCTTGTCGAGTAGCGAAGGCCTCTGCCGTTATCGGGCCGTCCTGGCCTATGACGGCACGGATTTCGCCGGATTTCAGGTGCAGCCCGGGCGCCGCACGGTGCAGGGGCTGCTGCAGGAAGGGCTCTTTCGCCTCGGTGGGGAGCCGGTGACGGTGACGGGAGCCGGACGGACGGACGCGGGCGTTCACGCCGCCGGTCAGGTTCTGCACTTTGACAGTCGATGGTCCGAAAGCCACGTGACGCTGCTGCGGGCTTGGAACGCGGTGTTGCCTCGCGATCTGGCGGTCGTCAGCCTGGATCCGGCGCCGACCGGCTTCCACGCCCGCTTCAGCGCCACGTCGCGGACCTACACCTACAGCCTTCTCTGTCGCGAGCAGCGGGACCCGCTCCGGCGACGCTACAGCCTGCACGTGGCCAAGGCCTTGGATCGCGCAGCCATGCGCGAGGCGGCGGCCCGTCTGGTGGGTACGCATGACTTCGGTGCCTTCGGGCGCCCGATGTTACCCGGCGGCAGCACCGTTCGCGAGCTCCGGCGCTGCGATGTGGCGGAGGAGGATGACCTGGTCCGCGTGACGGTGGTGGGCAACGCCTTTCTGAGGCATCAGGTGCGGCGCATGGTGGGGGTGCTGATCGATGTCGGTCGGGGGCAATGCCACCCGGACGACGTGGCGGAAGCGGTCGCCGGCCGGCCTGGTCCGGTGCGGCCGCGGCGGGTTCCCCCGCAGGGCCTGGTGCTGGTGGCCGTGGGCTATCCAGCGGATGACGAGATCGCGGCGGCCGCTCGGCGGCATGCCTGGACGGGAGATGGAGACGATGATCAAGACCTATATTCCTAGAACCGGTGATGTGACGGCCCAATGGTCTGGCCACGAAGATCGCCACGTTGCTTCGCGGCAAGCACAAGCCGGAGTTCACGCCCCATCTGGATCTGGGCGACTATGTGGTGGTGGTGAACGCCGAGAAGGTGGCCGTCACGGGCAACCGCATGACGGAGAAGATGTATTACCGCTACTCCGGCTATCCCGGCGGCCTGGCGGAGGAGACGCTCTCCGACCTGCTCAAGCGTCAGCCCGATCGGGTGATTCGTCTGGCCGTCCGCGGCATGCTGCCGCGCAACCGCCTGGGTCGTCAGATGCTGGACAAGCTCAAAGTGTATCCGGGTCTGGAGCATCCGCACCAGGGACAAGCTCCCCAGGCGCTGGACATGGCCGCTTGGCCTCGCGTCCAGGCCCAAGAGTAGCCGTTCAAGGAGATCAACAAGATGAGCCTCGAGGGTCAGTACCATTACGGCGTCGGGCGGCGCAAGTCGTCCAGCGCGCAAGTGCGGTTCTATCCGGGCACCGGAACCGAGCTGTCGGTCAACGGCAAGGCCTACGACGCGTACTTCACGCGCACCCGTGACCGCGAGGCGGTGATGGGCCCGCTGAAGGCGGTCGGCATGAACAGCGGTGGCGTCAGCGCCATCGTGGTCGGCGGCGGCGTCACCGGCCAGGCCGGCGCCGTGATGCAGGGCCTCGCCCGCGCCCTTGTGGTGATGGATCCCGAGCTTCGCTCTGCCCTCCGCAACGGTGGCTTCCTGACGCGAGATCCGCGCGAGAAGGAACGCAAGAAGCCGGGCCTCAAGCGCGCGCGCAAGGCCAAGCAGTACACCAAGCGCTAAGGCGCCGCGGCCCAGCCGCCGACGGGCAACCTACACGCTACGCAAGCCGCCTCGGCCGATTTCGGCCGAGGCGGTTTTCGTTGCTTCGGCGGTAGTTCTTGGGCTCGCATCCTACTGGACGGGGCTCAGGCCAGCTCGCAGGCGGCGAGAACGGCGGCCTGGTCGAGGGAGTCTTCGGGACCATCGCCGGCCATCAGGTGGAGGAAGAACTCGCGATTGCCGTCGCCGCCGGGCAGGGGCGACGGACAGGCGCCCAGGATGCGCCAACCCGCCTCGCGGCACCAGTCGACGAGCCGCGCCAGGACGGCGCGATGCAGCTCGGGATCGCGGATGACGCCGCCGCGGCCCACCTGCGCGCGGCCGGCCTCGAACTGGGGCTTCACCAGGGCGACGACGCTGCCCTTGGAGGACAGCAAGGGGCGCACGGCCGGCAGCACCAGGGTGAGCGAGATGAAGCTGACGTCGATCACGGCCAGCTCCGGCGGTGGCTGCAGGGGCTCCAGGCGGCGGATGTCCTGGCGCTCCATGGACAGCACGCGCGGGTCCTGGCGCAGGGACCAGGCGAGCTGGGCCCGCCCGACATCGACGGCGAACACCTGCACGGCGCCGCGCTGCAGGAGGCAGTCGGTGAAGCCGCCGGTGGAGGCGCCGACGTCCAGGCAGACGAGGCCCTTTACGACGATGCCGAGGCGCTCGAGGGCGCCGTCGAGCTTGATGCCGCCGCGGCCGACGAAGGGGGGTCTGGCGCGCAGCACGATGTCGGCGTCCACGGGCAGCTGGTGGCCGGGCTTGTCCTCCAGCCGGCCGTTGACGGTGACCTCGCCGGCGCGGATGAGCGCCTGGGCCCGCGTGCGGCTGTCCACGAGGCCGCGGTCGACGAGGAGCTGGTCGAGGCGCTGCCGCGCCGGCGCGGCGGGACGCTTGTCCATCGTCAGCGTTGACCGGGACTGGAGCGCTGCCTACAATCGCCGGCGTGGATGTCCCTCTTCATCAGCGCCGTGGCCTGGCGCGAGCCATCCTGGCAGCGATGCGCCCGCGGCAATGGACGAAGAACGCCTTCGTCCTGGCCGCCTTGCTCCTGACCGGGGGGCTTCGGGATGTCCCGAAGACGTGGGCGGCGATCATCACGGCCCTGCTGTTCTGCGTGGTCTCGAGCGGGGTCTACATCGTCAACGACCTGATGGATGTGGAAGGCGACCGCCGCCACCCGGTGAAGCGCTTCCGCCCCTTGGCCGCGGGCGAGATCACGCCGGGCATGGGATGGCTGCTGGCCACGGGGCTGACGGTGCTGGGCATCGGCGGCGGCTACCTTTGGGTGCAACCGCAGGCCTCGCCCTACCTGGTGGGCAACATCCTCGCGACCTACTTCCTGATGCAACTGGCCTACACCTTTGTGTTGAAGCACATGGTCATCATCGACGTGATGACCATCGCGGGCGGATTCGTGCTGCGGGTGCTGGCGGGCGGGGCGGCGATCGACGTCAAGATCTCCGCCTACCTGTACCTGTCGACGATCTTCCTGGCCACCTTCCAGGGCTTCGCCAAGCGGCGCCAGGAGCTGTTGACGATGTCGACGTCGGCGGCGGGCCATCGGCCCAGCCTGGAAGAGTACTCGGTGAGCCTTCTGGACACCTTCCTGACGATCACGGCCACGGCGACGACGGTCAGCTACGCGCTCTACGCGGTGAACACGCCCCACCGCCCGCAGAACATCTCGGCCAACCTGTTGCTGCTGACGGTGCCCTTCGTGATCTACGCGGTGTTTCGCTACCTGTACCTGATCCATGTCAAGGGCCTGGGCGGAGCGCCGGAAGACATGCTGCTCAAGGACCGCCTGCTGCTCATGGATGTGCTGGCCTGGGTGGCGTTGCTGGCGGGGCTGATCTACTTCGGTTGACCGGTCGGGGCTACAGGTTCGGGTCCCTCCAGCGGTACAATGCTGGTGCGCTGACGATACCAGTCATGGCGCAGCGGTTCAAGCCCCCGTAGCTCAGGGGATAGAGCAGCGGCCTTCTAATCCGCTGGTCGCAGGTTCGAATCCTGCCGGGGGTACTGATTCAGCAAGGGTCTTCGGGCGGGGGCAGGCGACGAACTCGTCGTACTGGTACTCGGCCATGGTTGGTGTGCTCCCGGCGGGTCGGCAGAGGCAGACAGTCGGCAAGGTCGCAAGAAGGACACCATACGGATCCAAGCCTGGCTTCGACCGGATGGTAGGCTGAATGGAGGTGCCGCTGCCAAGCGGTAACCGGTTGATGGCGAAGTCAAACAGGGGCGGAGTTCTGGCGCAAGGCGAGCGGAGCGGCTCAGCGGCTCTCCTCCTGAATGGAATACAGGGCCATTTCCTCACGCAGCACGCGCCGCAAGGTGTCTTCCAGCGGCTCGACCTGACCGAGCACGTAATGCCGCAATGCGTCGTTGATCATGGACTGGTAGCTACCGCCGCTCTGGCTGATTACCTGATCGCGGAACCACTGCAGGACGTCGTCGTCGATGCGGATGGTGATGCGCGACTTGCCCGGGGAAGATCGCACCGCGCCTCTGCGGCCCTGGCTGAAGTCATATTCGGCCTTCATGATGCCTCCTGATAGGTGCGCCGCTCATGTGTGGTCGCACGCCGGGCGGAAATGACCCGCGCACCATCGCGACGGACGGTGTAGACGAGGACCAGTATCCGGCCGAGCGTGTCGGCCCCTACGGACACGTACCGATCTTCACCCGACGCGTCGTCCATGACGGTGATGGCCATGGGATCGTCAAGCACGGACTCGGTGTCCGCGAAGTCAATGCCGTGCTTTCGCAGGTTGCGCTCGCGCTTCTCCGGATCCCACTGGAACTGCATTGTCCGATCATATGCATGATTGTGCATACCGACAAGTCAGGCCTCGCCCGAAGGCCGCTCGCGTGGCCTCCTCTCCGCCTACGTGCCGGTTCGTCGCCGGCCTTTCCTCAGACGACCCAGCTCCCCCAGCAGCGCATCGAGGTCGCGCGTCGCCCCGCCGCGGCGGGCGGTCTCGGCGGCCATGCTCTCGCCGGGGACCACGCGGGGCAACAGGCAGGGGCTGGGGGCGCTGTACACGCTGAAGCAGTGGCTCACGTGCGGGTCGAAGGCGCACCGTACGCGGAGGACGCCGAGTTCGCAGAGCAGGGCCTGGTTGCCGACATTGGCCAGAGCGATGCGCAGCCGGTGGGGATCGTGATGCCAGCAGCTGCTGCCGTCGGCGAAGGTGATGGTGCCGTCGTCGGCCACGTCGCTGACGGTGCAGGGCTGCCCGGGGCCGGCGTTGCGGCTGGCGCGTTCCTGGACCCAGTGCACGGTGTGCCCGTTGAGGTGGCTCTCGCAGTCGCAGGGCAGGGGGACCACGGCGGGGGCGCACCCAGGGCGGGCGCCAGGGGCGAGGGAGCTGGTCACAGCGCGTCTCCTGTTCATCGTATCCGGCAGGGGCACCGTGCCTGATGGTCGGTTGCCAGCCCGTCGTCGAGCCGGATCTCTCGGGGCGTTCTTGATGAAGTCCCTGCGCTCGGCAGGGGCGCGGGGCGCCTTGCGCGACCCCAGCGTGTTCATTCTACTCAGCGCGGGATCAAGGACGAACCGCGAGTCACGAAGTGGGCGCGAGCACGGAGCCTGCCTCCTCTGGCAAGCGGCAGTGGCGCGTGTTCGCCCACTCGGGTCAACTGCAGGCGAGCTACAAGCCTCGGGTAGTCCGAGGTTCTGGCCGACATGGCCACGGCCGGGCTATCATGGTTGCTGGGCTCGACGAGCCCGGCCGGGCCGCTCCTCCCCACGAAAGGACTGACTCCCCATGTTGAACCTGAACTCGGTCATGATCAGCACCATGGAGCCTGAGGCGCTGGCCGCCTTCTACGCCAAGGTCTTCGACCGGCCGGCGGACATGGAGGATGCCGACAACGGCTTCCATGGCTGGCAGGCGGGCGCGGGCTTCCTGGGTGTGCTGCGGCATTCGCAGATGGTCGGCAAGGCCATCAACCCGGGCCGGATGATGTTCAACCTCGAGACGGCCGACGTGCAGGGCGACTACGCGCGGATCCTGGGCCATGGCGCCACGTCGGTGGCCGAGCCCTACGCGATGGGCGAGGGCTGGATCGCGACGCTGGCCGACCCGGACGGCAACTACTTCCAGCTGATGACGCCGATGGCTTGACGGGGGAGCGCTGACCATGGACAGCACGTCAGCCGCGAAAGCCAAGGCCACCCCGACGGACCCGCAAGCGGAGTCGGACCTCGTCATCGACTACATGGCGCTTCGCAAGGCCATCGGCTGGATGGGCATGGCCCTGCCCTTTGTCGTCGCCCTGGGCGCGACCCTGCTCTTCCGGACCGAGCTGCAGAGCTCGATCAGTGCCTACTACCACACGGGCATGCGCAACGTGCTGGTCGGCACCTTGTGCGCGATCGGCACCTTCCTCTTCGCCTACTTGGGATACGACAGGATGGACCGGTGGGTGGGGCGCATCGCCGGTGGGGCCGCGCTAGGGATCGCGCTCTTTCCCACGCCAGCCAGCAGCGCACCGGCAGGGCAGGAATGGTGGGTCGGCGTGGTGCACTGGGGCAGCGCGGTGGTGTTCTTCCTCAGCATCGCGCACTTTTCGTGGTTCCAGTTCACCAAGGGGCAGCCTGGGGTCAGGGCTTCCGCCATCAAGTTCAGGCGCAACCAGGTGTACCGGGGCTGCGCCATCACGATCACGGCGGCGCTGGCGCTCCTGGGCCTTCACATGCTGCTGCCTGAAGGCACCAGGCAAAGGCTGGCGCCCATCAAACCGGTCTTCTGGCTGGAGACGGCAGCGGTGGTCGCGGTTGGCTTTGCGTGGTTGATCAAGGGCCAGTTCTGGCTTCGCGACCGGTAGCGGGGGCCGATCACCAAGGCTTGTGAGCGCGCGGTGTGGCGACTGGCGACGTCGCGGAGTAGGGTCCGGGGGATACCCGGTCAGCCGGCCGGCCTCCCCCGAATGGTGGAGCCTAAGACAGTCTAGCCGGGGGGCGCGGCCCCGGCCGCCGTCATGTAAGCTGGTGGCACGACCCACAAGCAGTTGTTTCGT
>JBGAUA010000229.1:314-4804 GCA_044228875.1 Anaerolineae bacterium | reverse complement strand
ACTTCGTCGACGTGCTGCGCAAGGGCGTGCCGCCGCGCGCGGGGTTCGCCGAGGGCGCGCGGGTGCTGCAACTGATCCAGGGCGCATACCTCTCCGCCCGCGAGGAGCGGACCGCCTGGCTGCCGGCGGACCCGCTGGCCGCGGCGCGCTGCTGTTCTATCTCCTGGCCTACGCGCTGATGACCCTGGGCGCCTTCGCCGCCCTGGTCGCCCTTGGCGCGGCCGCCGATGCGCCCGAACGCGACGCCACCCGCCTCGCCGACCTGCGGGGCCTTGGCTCGCGGTCCCCGGCAGTCGCCGTCGCCCTTGCCATCTGCCTCGTCTCGCTGGCGGGCCTGCCGCCCACGGTGGGCTTCCTCGGCAAGTGGACGATCTTCGACGCCGCGCTGGGCTCCGGCCATGCAGGTCTGGCCGTCGCCCTCATTCTCGGCTCGGTCATCTCCGCCTTCACCTACCTGCGTCCCATCGTGCTCATGGTGAGCGCCACCGCTGACGATGGTGCTGCGATGGAAGAGCCATCCACGCCTAACGCAGTGGTCCTGGCCGTCAGTGCACTCCTGGTCGCTGGCGCCCTGGTCCTGGCGGGACCGCTGGCCGGAGCGTCGCGGTCGGCAGCCATGACCGCGGCGCAGGACGAGACCGAGCCGCACGGCGCTCCCGGCGCCGGAGCGCCGGCGCTCGGCGGCGGCATCTTCATGGCCGCCCCATCGGAACTCGACGAGCGCATGCGCGCCAAGTCCGCGCCCAGCCCGACGCCCTGATCGCCCGACCACCGAGGCCGCTTGCGGATGCGCCTCGGACCCCCCCGAGGGAAGCCCCATGAGCAGCAGCCAGCCTTCCGCCCCACCGGATGCCCCCGGCGGTTCGTCCGCCGCGGTCCGCGAGGCGCTCAGCGGCCTCGGCCCCTGGGCGGAGCCGCTGTTGGCCGGCGCCGTCCTCTCCGTGACAGCGGTGATGGCCCTGGCCTTCAACGGCGCCCTGCGCGAGGCACCGCCGGCCTCCCCGCTGGAACGCTGCGCCGTGCGCACCCCGGAAGGCGCCAGCCTCGTGGTCCGGCCCACCTTCTGCAATGTGCCCCATTGGGCCGAGCTGACCCTGTACGTCATGAGCGTGGTGGCCCTGGGCATCTTCGCATTGGGGGTATGGCGCCACTGGAGAGCCTGGATGAGCGGCCAGGCCGGCGTCCCGGCGCGCAACACCGGTCAGCCCGCCCGGCGGCTGCGCCACCTACTCACCTACGCGATCGCGCAGCGCAAGACCGCCGAGAGGCGCTATCCGGGCATCTTCCACAGCGGCATGTTCGCCGGCTTCGGCCTCCTGTTCGTCGGCACCACCCTCGCCACCGTCGACTGGGATGTCACCCGCCAGCTTTGGGGCGGCGATGCGCCGCTGGCCGGGCGCATCCTGCAGGGCACTTTCTACCTGGGCTACGAAGCCGTGCTCGACGCCGCGGGGCTGGTATTCCTCATCGGGTTGGGTCTCGCCGTCTGGCGCCGGCACATCCAGGAGCCGCACCACGTGAAGGGCAGCTGGGACTTCATGCTCTGGCTCCTGATCCTGATCAACCTGAGCGGCTTCCTGGTCGAAGGGCTTCGCCTGGTGGTCACCCAGCCGGCCTTGGCCCATCGGCACTGGTCCTGGCTGGGCAACGCCATCGCCAACATGGCGCTCTCGCTGGGCGGCGGTCCCACGGACAAGCTGCTGTTCGTCGCCGGCCAGGCCCACCTGTGGCTGTGGCTGCTCCATGCCGGCGCGTCGCTCCTGTTCATCGCCGCCCTGCCCTACTCCAACGCCATCCACATCCTGACCGTGTCGGCCAACGCCTGGTTCAAGACCACCGAGACCATAGGCGCCGGCGCGGCGCTGTCGAAAATCGATCTGGAGAACGCCGAAGTCTGGGGCGTCGGCAGTGTGGACCACCTGACCTGGAAGCAGCGCCTGGGCGTGGACGCCTGCGTCCGCTGCGGCCGCTGCGAGACCGTGTGCCCGGCCTACATGAGCGGCACGGCCCTCAATCCCAAAGAGATCATCGTCAGCCTGAGCGACGCGCTCCGCGCGCAGGCGGACGGCCCCTTCCTGGTGGGAGACGGTGGCCGGATCCTGGTGGGCGACGGCCTGGTCATCACCCCGGAAGCCCTGTGGAGTTGCACCACCTGCATGGCCTGCGTCCAGGTCTGCCCCGCCTTCATCGAGATCGTCGACAACATCGTCGACCTGCGGCGCTACCTGACCCTCAATGAAGGCGCGCTTCCGGGCACGTCCAGCCAGACCCTCAAGAACATGGGCAGCGCCGGCAACCCCTGGGGCTACAGCGCCGAGGACCGCCTGGGCTGGGCCGAGGGCCTGGACCTGCCCATCGCCCAACCGGGACAGCACGTGGAGCTCCTCTACTGGGTCGGCTGCTCGGCCAGCTACGACAAGCGCAACCAGAAAATCGCGCGCAGCATGGTCGCCCTCCTGCGCGAGGCCGGCGTCAGTTTCGCCGTCATGCGCGAGGAGCGCTGCACCTGCGAGAGCGCCCGCCGCCTCGGCGAGGAGTACCTGTACCAGGGCGCCGCCGAGGGCAATGTCGCGGCCATCTCCGGCTACAGTTTCGACCGCCTTCTCTGTCATTGCCCGCATTGTTTCAACACCTTGCGCAACGAGTATCCGCAGTTCGGGGGCACCTTCGACGTGGTGCACCACAGCCAGCTGCTCGACGAGCTGGTGCGGAGCGGTCGGCTGAAGGCCCAGCCGGGCAACGATCAGCGCGTGGTCTTCCACGACTCCTGCTACCTGGGGCGCTATAACGGCGAATACGAGGCGCCACGCCACGCCCTGGCGGCGTCCGGTGTCCAGGTCCTCGAGGCGGAGCAGAACCGCGAAGCCGGGCTGTGCTGCGGCGGCGGCGGTGGCAAGATGTGGTTTGAGGGCCATGCCGACCGCGAGGTCAACCTCATCCGCATGGAAGCGCTGCTGGCCACAAAGCCCGACGTGGTCAGCGTCGCCTGCCCCTATTGCTTGACCATGCTCGACAGCGCGGCCAAGACGATGGGCGTCGAAGGCGTCCAGGTGCGCGACATCGCCGAGGTGCTGGCCGACGGCATGGCTTGAGTCGCGGCGCGACCGTGGCGCGAGGTCGGCGCCTGGAGCGTTGCAATCGCCGCGCCCGCATGTTATACTGGTTTAGAACATTTGTCCGCATGCCGACGCCGCGCGCCCTTCCGGGCCGGGCTGCGGGGGCGCGCGCAAGGGCATGTTCCATATTCACGGCATCCGGCGGGGCCTGCACGTCCTCCGGACGATACTTACAGAGAGGCATGGAGCATGATGGACAGCAAGGAACGGGACAAGGCGCTGGAGACCACGATGACCCTGATCAAGCGCCGCTTCGGCGACGGCTCGATCATGAAGTTGGGCGAATCGACCTCCCTGGATATCGAGGTCATCCCCACCGGTTGCCTGGCGCTGGACTGGGCGCTCGGCGTGGGCGGCATTCCCCGCGGCCGCATCATCGAGATCTACGGCCCGGAGTCCTCGGGCAAGACCACCGTCTGCCAGCACATCATCGCCGAGTCGCAGAAGCTCGGCGGCGTCGCGGCCTTCATCGACGTGGAGCACGCGTTGGATCCGGTCTACGCGGCGAGCACGGGCGTCGACATCGATCGCCTGCTGGTGTCGCAGCCGGACACCGGCGAGCAGGCTCTGGAAATCTGCGAGGCGCTCGTGCGTTCCGGCGCTGTGGACATCGTCGTCGTCGACTCGGTGGCGGCCCTCGTGCCGCAAGCGGAGATCGAGGGCGACATGGGCGACTCCCACGTGGGCTTGCAGGCCCGCCTCATGAGCCAGGCCCTGCGCAAGCTGGCCGGTGCCATCAGCCGCTCGCAATGCTCGGTCATCTTCACCAACCAGTTGCGGCAGAAGATCGGCGTGATGTTCGGCAACCCCGAAACCACCACCGGCGGAATGGCCCTGAAGTTCTACGCCTCGGTACGCATGGACATCCGCCGCACGGAGGCCATCAAGAACGGCCAGGAAGTGATCGGCAACCGCACCCGCGTCCGCATCAAGAAGAACAAGGTGGCCGCTCCCTTCCGCGAGGCCGAGTTCGACATCCTCTACCTCGAAGGCATCTCGCGCTTCGGCGACGTGCTGGACATGGCGGTGCAGCACGGCATCGTCGAGAAGCGCGGCTCCTTCTTCTTCTACGAGGAGGCCCGGCTGGCGCAAGGTCGTGAGAACGCCAAACAGGCGCTCAAGGACAACCTCGAGCTGACCCTAGAGATTGAGAACAAGGTCCGCGCCGTCCTCGGCGTTCCGCCGCGCCCAGTGCCGTCGCCGGCCACCGCCGCGACCGCGGCCTGACGGTGACCCGGCGTCGACCTGTGATCGACCATCTCGCCGGGTCGACGGCTTCAACCTGAGACCTGAGTAGCGGGGGGGGGGGGGGGGGGGGGGGGGGGGGGGCCGCCCCCCCGCCGCGCCCCCCCCCCCCCCCCCCCCCCCCCCCGC
>JBGAUA010000229.1:0-307 GCA_044228875.1 Anaerolineae bacterium | reverse complement strand
CCCCCGTGCGGGGGGTGTCTCGCTTCCCCGGGTTCCCTGTGGTGGGGGGGGGCGGGCGGCTGGGGGGGGCCCCCCCAACCCCGCCGCGCTGGAACACCCCATGCCCACGATCACCCGCCTCGTTCAGCAGCCCGGCCGGGCCGGCCTGGTCAGCGTCTTCCTCGACGAGGAGTTTGCGCTGTCCGTAGACCTGGAGTTGGCCATCGGACTCTTCGTCGGCCAGCAGCTGACTTCGGACCTGGTTCGCAACCTGCGCGAAGACAGCGCCTACCAGATCGCGTTGGCGCGGGCCTTGCGCTTCCTGGGC
>JBGAUA010000228.1:0-4810 GCA_044228875.1 Anaerolineae bacterium | reverse complement strand
ATCGTCGCTCCGAGGGAAGGCACGCCGCTGTCCCCGGAGGAGAAGCTCCTGCGCGCCATCTTCGGCGAGGCCGCGGGCGACGAGGTAGTAGATGGGGCCGGACAGGACGACCATCACATAGGTGAAGAAGGCCGCGCGGCTGGACAGCTTCCAGACCCAGAGCAGGCCCAGCACGCCGGCGCAGACCAGGCCGGGCATCCAGCCGGAGGCCCAGCTGCGCAGGTACAGCAGGGGCCAGACCACCGTGAAGGCGGCCAGACCCAGGAGCGCGGCGCGGAGGCGGCGATCCAGGCTGGGGATGAAGAGCCCGCAGGCCCCGGCGACCGCCACGATCCAGATGCGGATGACCGGGCCGCCCAGGATCCCGAAACGCTGGAAGAAGGGCTCCAGCCCCAGCCAGAAGGCCAGACGCAGGCCGCCCAGGAAGAGCACCACCCATAGGAGGACCCGCAGCTGCTCGCGACGGTCGAGCTGGGTGCCGCTGAAGAAGAAGGCGCCGGCGGCCAGCAGGTACAGGGACCATTGGGCCAGCTGCACGAGCCAGAAGCCGTCCTTGACCACCACCCAGGGGTTCCATTGCGCCTGGCCGGCGATGACGCTGACGCCGGCGACGGCGACGAGGGCCAGCCAGGGGGCGTTGGCCGGGGACGGTCGCAGCCGCGCCTCGCGTCGGACGAGGATGCGCACGATCTCGGCGCCGATGAAGCTGCTGATCACCAGCATGGCCGCGTTGATGCGGCCGTCCCGGCCGGCGCGCATGGTGCTGGGCGCCAGGGCGCCCGCCAGGACGAGGATGGGCACCACCCAGTGGGGGCGCCGGGCCAGGAACCACAGGGCGACCGCGCCGTAGACGGCGACGGCCGCCGAAACGCTGGGACGCCAGGAGAGCAGCGCCGCGACCAGCAGGGCCAGCAGCACCAGGGCGCGGCGCATCGGCAGCGGCCGGTCCAGCCAGCCGGACAGGCGGTTCGCCTGCTGGATGGCCTGCTGGCGCAGCCTGTTCAAGCGGATCACGCTCGGCGCTCGGGCGTAGGGGTCAAGCGGCGGCCTCCGGCGCCGGGCGCCGTGTGCCGGCAGGCCCGCGGAAGCGCCGCAGCAGTTCCGCGCCCGCCAGGCCCGCGAACAGCAGCAGCACGCCGTCCACCGGCAGGCGGTAGCGCACCAGGGCCCAGGAGAGGAGGTGGAGGAGGATGTAGCTACCTGTGTAGAGATGGACCGGCAGGCAGCGGCGCCAATCGCGCCGCGACAGCCACAGGCCGTAGAGCATGAAGGGCAGGGCCGCGCCAAAGGACAGGACCCTCGTCAGGTTGCTGAGTCTACCAGAATCGGGAGAGGGCCAGAACATGAAGTAATCCTTCACCCGGCTGAGCGACAGCTTGAGGTAGCGCCAGGGGTCGGCGGCCACGAAGCCCCAGCCGCGGGCCATGAGGGCGTCGTTGAGGGCGGCCTCGTCCAGCAGGCGCAGCTCGGGCGGCACGAGGTCCTGGTAGGAGGGGCCGCTCGGCGGCAGGATGGCCTGGAAGTCGCTGCCGTGCACGGGATGGTTGCCCCAGTAGAAGGCGAAGCCGGCATTGGTGTTGAGCAGCACCAGGCGGCCGAAGGCGCGGTGGTTGCGGGCGGTGACGGGGAGGATGAGCGCCAGGGCCACGGCGGCGGCCACGGCCACACCGGTCAAGGTTTCCCGCCGCGGCCGCCGCCACAGGAGCAAGAGGGCCAGGAGGGGCACGGGCAACAGCGCCACCTGGCGGAGCAGGGCGGCCAGGCCGATGCACAGGCCCCAGACGGCCCAGCGCCGAATGGCCGGCGCGGCCTCCGGGGCTTCGTCGGCCAGGGCCAGGGCGCGCTCCAGGAGGGCCAGGACGGCGAAGATGGTGAACATCTCGGTCATGAGGGCGGCGCTGTAGTAGATGAAGTAGGGGTAGAGGCTGGAGGCGACGGCCGCGACGCGCCCGGCCGCGGGCCCGAACAGCCTCCCGCCCAGGCGCCAGGCCAGCCAGGGGCCGAGGACGGCGGCCAGCAGGGCCTGCAGCAGGCGGGCGGCCAGGGGATGGTGGCCGAGGGCGGCGTAGACGGCGGCCAGGTAGCCGGTGTAGAGGAAGGACCAGTGGGCGGTGGGCGCCTCGGCGCGGGTGAAGGGCCAGCCGGCCTCGGCGAAGCTGAAGCCGTGCCCGGTGGCCACGCGCCAGGCCAGCCGGTCGTAGGACAGCTGGTCCCAGATGCCGGGCAGGGGCTGCACCTGGTCGCCCATGGCCAAGGCGGCGGCCAGGCGCAGCAGCAGGCCCAGGGCGAGCAGGGCGAGGAAGGCGCGGCGCGGGGCGGCCTGCCGGGGGAGCATTCCGGCGCCGGCGACCGGACGGATGACCGGGGCGGCCGGACTGTCGGCGGCGCGGCTCATCCGCCCGCCTCCCAGCCGAGGGCGGGGCCATAGACCTGCGCCAGCGCGGCGTCCAGCCGCCGCCGGTCGTAGCGCGCCTCCACCGCCCGCCGGCCGGCGGCGCCCAGCGCCGCCCGCCGCGCGGGGTGGGCCAGGAGCTGGACGACATGGTCGGCGAAGGCCGCCGGATCGGCCGCGATGAGGATGTCCTCGCCGGGGCGGGTGTCGATGCCCTCGGCCCCGATGGGCGTGGACACGACGGGCAGGCCCCAGGCCCAGGCGTCGAGGATCTTCACCCGCATGCCGCCGCCCGAGCGCAGGGGCACGATGAAGGCGGCGGTCTGCGCCAGGAGGGGGCGGGGGTCGGCGACATAACCGGTGATGTCCACGCTGCGGCCGAAGCGCTCGCCGAGGGCGAGGACGGCGGCGGGGGGGTTCTTGCCGATGAGGGTGAGGCGAGCGGTGGGGCAGTGCTCCAGGACGCGCGGCCACACCTGTTCGGCGAACCACAGCGCGCCTTCGGCGTTGGGCGGCCAGAAGAGGGTGCCCAGGAAGGTGACGCGATCGGCGCCTGCCGCGGGGACGATGGGCGCGATGGCGGCGCTGTCCACGCAGATGGGCAGGACGCTGCTGCGGGTCTCCAGCAGCCGCCGCGCGGCGGGGGAGGCCACGGCGGCGACGGCGCCGAGGTCCTCGCGGCTGACGTAGAAGCTGTGGTCGAAGGCCGCCGCCTGCGCGGTCTCGTAGGCGGCGAGCGTTACCGCTTCCCGGCGCCACAGCCAACGCTTGAGGGGATTGCGCTCGCCGGCCGCGAGACGCTGGAAGACGAGGTAGACGGCGTTGTGCTGGTCCAGCACCTTGAAGGGCAAGGGCAGGGCGCGGGCGTAGGCCGCCATCCACAGCTGGTCGGCGTGCACGGCGCCGAAGTGCCGGCGGCGGCAGAGATCGGCGAGGGTCCGGCGCATGGCGGCGCGCGCGTCCCGGCGGATGATGAAGGACTCGCCGCTCAGGAGGGCCCGGGCGAGATGCCAGGCGTCGCGCAGGCTGGAGCGCCGCAGGGGCACGGTGACGACCTCGCAGATGCCGCGCAGATGCTCGAGCGCGGCGGGTGGGTCATCCGCCCGCCGGAAGCAGACGAGGGTGACGGGCCCGCGCGCGGCCAATGCCCGCAGCATATGGTAGGCGCGCACCTTGGGGCCGGCGTCCAGGGGGTAGGGCAGCACCTGGCTGAGGAAGAGGAGGGGGTGGGGGGTAGCGCCGGATGCATGCATATTGAAGATGATACTTTCAATTTGCATGGACAGACTGGTCCGTGGCGATCAAGAAGCGCTGGGCGACAGCAGGACGCGCAAGGCGGCGCCGTAGCCCCGCAGCATGCGCCGGGCGAGCGCGCGCCGGCTGCCGGCGAGGCGCGCGCTCCAGAGGAGCAGGCGGATGAGGACGCCGAGGAGGAGGATGAGCCGCAGGAGCAGGAGGCGGGCGGGCGAGGCGCCGGCGCGGCGCGCGAAGCGCAGGTAGCCGCGGTAGTAGGAGGGCGAGCTGAGTTCGGGCACCTGGTAGACGCTGTGCTGGCCGTGGTGCAGCACCTCGGCGCCGGGCAGGAGGACGACGCGCCCACCGGCGGCCCTGGCGCGGTGGCACCAGTCTGTCTCCTCGAGGAAGAGGAAGTAGCCTTCGTCCAAGGGCCCTACGGCCTGCCACACGGATCGGGGGATGAGGATGCAGGCGCCCAGGAGGTGGTCCACGTCGAGGGGCGCGGCGGCGGCGCCGCTTGCGCCGTCTGGCAGGCGGGTCTCGAGGCGGCGGACGAGGGGCAGGGCGGGCCACTTCCAGAGGTAGAAGGCGTCCACGAGGGCGGAGCGCAGGCCGGGGAAGCCGCGCCAGGCGGAGCGCTGGGGGCTGCCGTCGGCGTTGAAGAGCCGGGGGCCGACGGCGGCGACGGTGCTCGGGCCGGCGGGATCTTGACCTCTTAAATATAGGGCGAGACGGCGGATGGACCCGGGACGGCACTCTGTATCGGGGTTGAGCAGCAGCAGGAGGTCCCCGGCGGCGGCGGCGGCGGCCTGGTTGGTGGCGGCGGCGAAGCCGGCGTTGTCGGCGCGGCGGATGACCGTGAGCCCGGGGGCGGCGGGCTGCTGGGCGAGCTGCTGCAGGCTGTCGTCGGTGGAGGCGTTGTCGACGACGATGGCCTCGAAGGCGAGGCCGTCGGCGGCAGCGGGGAGGCTGGCGACGCAGCGGGCGAGGAGCGGGCCGCCGTTGTGGTTGACGATAAGGATGGAGACCAGCGGCAACGCGCCGCCGGCGGAGGGCGGGGTCATGTCGGCCGCTCGGCGACGAGGAAGAGGGTGGGGCCGAGCTTTCGGGCGGCCAGAAGCGGCCCGATGGGAGAGAGCGTGGAATCCAGCCCCTGGTGCATGCGTCGTCGCCAGGAATGCG
>JBGAUA010000227.1:0-4894 GCA_044228875.1 Anaerolineae bacterium | reverse complement strand
CGTCGCCGCGCTCCTGGCATCCTCCGGCCTCCGGCCGATCAGCGCCGCCGGCCAGGCCATGTTCGCCGAACCCAGCATCTATCTGACGGCCGAACCGCGCCCCGTGTCGATCCTGGTGCAGGACATCGGCGCCCTTCGAGGCTTCGAGCTGTCGCTGGCCTACGATGCCGACCATGTCGCCATCACGGCCATCGGCGTCGGTGGCCTCGTCAGCGCAGTCCGGCCCGAGGCACAGCTCACGGTCGTGGAGGCGGGGCCCGGCACCCTGACGGTCGGCCTGGCGCTTGACGAGCGCGGGTCGGCAACGCCGACCGGCGACGGCATGGCGGCACCGCCACCCCTCTTCCCGCAGGGCAGCGGCGAGCTGGTCAGCGTGACCCTCGCGCCCCTCAAGCAGACGGAGGGCTCCGTCGCGTTGACAGTGACGGCCCTGCGCATCCTGGACGCCGGACAAGCCGGCGAGGAGGACGTCGACTGCCCGCCGGCGCAGGTCACCGTGGCCCAGGATCCCAGCGACGCGCAGCGCGCTGCCTTCCTGGAACAGGCCGACACCCTGCGCCCGTCCGGCTTCCTCGACGGCTCGTGGCTAGCGGCACTGCCGAGCGGGCTCTCGCCCGAGCTGGCCTGGCTGGGTCTGGTGGCGGCCGGCCTGGGCCTGGCCGGCATGGCCTGGGCCATCGGACGCCGACCGGCGTCCCAACCGCCGAGGGACGGATGAACCGGGACGGATGAACCGGGACGGATGACGCGGGACGGATGACGCGGCTCCGGAGATGCCACCGGCCGGCCCCTCGGTGCGGGGCTGACAATCCCGCACCCCTGTGTTATACTGGATGGTGACGGTTACACATCACGACACGGCATCATTCGCGACATTCGCGTACGCGGCTTGTTAGGAGGATCCTCATGAACGTGGTTCGAACTGGTCGGCGCGGCGCAGCGGTGCTGGCGATCGCCGCTGCGGTCGTTCTGGCGCTCCCCGTGGCCATCGCCCTGGCGTCCGGACCGGGCGAGCGCATTCTGCCCCAGGAGCAGGCCGTGGTGGACCTGGTCAACCAGGAACGCGCCAAGGTGAACCGCAAGCCCCTGCTGGTCAACTACCAGTTGCAGGTGGCGGCTTGGCTGCACAACGAGCACATGGTCAAGACCGGCTGCTTCTCGCACGGTGCCTGCGGCGACGGCGACCCGCAGGACCGCGTCAAGCAGAGCGGTTACAAGGGCGGGATGATCGGCGAGAACATCGCCAAGGGCTACCGCACGCCGGGCGAGGTGATGGAGGGCTGGATGAACAGCTCGGGCCATCGGGCCAACATCCTCAACGCCAACTACATCGACATCGGCGTGGCCTACAACCCCAGCGGCCCCACCTGGACCCAGGTCTTCGCCGTACCGGACCCCAACGTGCCCACGGTGACGGCGCCTGCCGATCCGGCGACCATCCCCTGCGATCTCCCCGATTTCAATGGCGACCGAGCGGTCACCGACGCCGATGTGGACATGACCGCGGGCCAATTGATGCTCAGCTCCGAGGATCCGGCCTGGAACGCCAAGTACGACCAGGTCAAGGACGGGGTGATCAACGTCTACGACGTCTACGCCGTGGCGATGAAGGTGGGACAGTCCTGCCCCAAGTGAGCGCCTGACGCCGGCTCCGCCCGGACTCGCCAGAGACATCCCAACGCTTCAAGCATACGGGGATGCGGCATTCGCGAACGCAGATCGGCGGGGGGCACCCAAGGGTGCCCCCCGCTCTTGCTGTCCGTCGCCAACCCGAGGCCGAGACCACCGCCGGCCGCGTGCCGGAGGACCCACGCCGACTTGACCGTGACGGATGCGCGTGGTGGGCGTTATCTGCTGCGCCTGGACTGCAGGCAACCAAACCATTTGCATCTGGGGATCGACGCTAGGAGCCGGCCATGTCGGAATCAACACGACGTTTGCGACTGTTCGCCCCCGTTCTGCTCGCGGTCGCGGTGCTGGGGATGCTGTGGGGCGGTCATGCCGCCCGCCAGGCCAGCGGGCAGATCAACCCCCGCGCCTGGAATGCCCTACCAGCAGACGGTGCCGGCGAATGCGGCGGCGAGACCGGCCGCGACGGCACGGAATCCGCTTGGACTTCGAGCAACGGCTACCTCCATCTGCGCCTGTGCCTGGCCGGCGCGCCCGGCTGGGCCAAGGACATGTCGACGGATTGGACCCCGGCGCGCTACAAGTGGTGGCTGCAGATCGGCAATCAGACCTTCATGCTGCTCCTGGAGGACGCCGCCGTCGGCGGCGACTCGCAGGCCGGCGGCATCGTGTCCGACGGCGCCGGCGACCTCACGCTGATCCCCGATCTCAACGGCAACAACCGTCTGGACGACGACTGGGGATCGGCGGCCGGAACCCCGGCGCCATACCTCTTCAACGGCCAGGGCCATCCGCTGTGGCGCCGCGCCTGGTCCACGACCACCGGCGGCGCGCAGATGGCCACGATGGGCAGCACCCGCGACATCGGCTTCACCATGGGCCAGGCCAATTGCGGACCTACGGTCGATGTCTACATCAACCTGGCGCTGCTCGGACCCAGTGCGGTGCCCTGCGTGCGTTGGGCCACCGACCCCGAGTCGTCCAACCTGGACAGCGCCGGCGGCTGCGACACCGGCCCGCGCATGGTCTGCCTGAACGAGACCGTGGACGACAAGACCGCGGTCCCGCCGACCGAGACCCCCTTCCTGCCGCCGGTCCCGGCTTCGGTGACGCCGATTCCGCCGACAGCGACGTCGATTCCGCCATCACCCACGCCGATCCCCCCCTCCGCCACGGCGGTCCCGCCGTCGGCCACCGCGCCGCCGCCCTCGGCGACGGCCGTTCCGGCCACGGCAACGGAGCAGCTTCCCCCTCCGACCTTGGCGCCGTCGGCCACACCCGTGGCCGCCCTACCCAGCGCCACGGTGCCGTCGGGCATCGCGTCGGCGACGCCGCCGCCGCTGCCGGCGACCGCCACCGTGGTGCTTCCGACGCCCGTCGCCACGCAGACCCGGTCGCCCAACCTCACGCCCGTGCCCCCGCCTTGGGCGACCGGAACGCCCATTCCGCCGCCCACCGGCGTCTGGCCAACGTCAACGCCCCAAGGCGGCGGCGCCCTCGGCGACCTGAACATCTGCGCCCTGGAGGTGGACGGCGTCGGTCAGAACCCACGTCCCTTCCCGCTGGCCGTGACGGCCTACGCCCAGCAGGTGAACGTCTCCGGCCAGCCCATCGCCGGCCAGGTGTACATGGTGACCAATCCGACGGGTGGAAGCTGCGCCTACTTCGCCGGACTGCCCTCGGGAACCTACCGCACCTGGTTCGCCGGCGTGCCCTCCAACTACACGCTGTACCCGGGCTCGCCGCAGAGCCAGTACGTGCAGGTGCTCCCCTATCCGGCGCCCTGCGCGCAGTCGGCCTTCCGCTACACCCTCTGCGGCTACTGTCCCAACCCGACGGCCGTGGCCCCGACGCCCTGCCCGCCCGGCTGTCCGCCCGGCGGCTTCCCCACCGCCTGTCCGCCCGGCTATCCCTGCCCGCCCAGCGGCCAGCCCACCGCCTGTCCGCCCGGCTTCCCTTGCCCGCCCAGCGGCTTCCCCACCGCCTGTCCGCCCGGCTTCCCCTGCCCGCCGACGGGCCTGCCGACGGCCTGGCCGATGAGCCCGCAACGCCCCTCCTTCGGCTGCCATTCGCTGCTGCCCATCCTCAACTTCCTGGCCAATGACGCGGTCTGCAGCAGTTGGGTGGAGGTGCAGAACACGGGTGACCATCCGGCCAAGGCGATCATGCTGGTCTGGGGTGCGCCGGGCTTCTGCCCGCCGCAGTGCACCGGGCCGCTCAAGGTGGAATGCTCCGGCCTGCTGGTACCCGGCTCGGCCTGGAACTTCCTGGGCGCCCAGATTCCCACGGGTGCCAAGAGCGGCGCCATCGTCTCCGCCGGCACGCAGTACGTCGGCGCGCACGGCGAGGACATCTTCGCCGACGCGCTCTGCGAGTCGCTCTTCCAGTACGTGGTCGGCGACTGCAATGAGTTCCGCCGCTTCTGGAAGGCCTACACCGAGTTCGGCAACTGGCGCGGCTTCGACTTCTCCATGGTGCCCTGCCAGCCAATGGCCGCCGAAGTGCTCCGACAATGCCCGGGCGACCTGCGTCCGGAGGTCAACGTGGTGTCCAGCTATGCGGGCATCGCCGGCGAGTTCCTGGGAGCCTACGATCCCGTGTACGGCGGCTTCGCCTTCTACGCACCGAGCTTGTATGCGGCCTCCGGCGGCTACAACAGCATCCTGTACATCCAGAACGGCGGCCTGGAATGCACCAGCCTCGAGATCTGGTTCAAGGGCCGCGACGACTGCCTGCGCCCGCGCATCTGCGATGTGAGCACGCTATCGCCGGGCGAGACCTTCCAGTTCGACGCCTCAAGCTGCATGCCGGCGGGCTGGGTCGGCGACGCCTGGATCCGCTCCACACAGCCCCTGGGCGTCGCGGTGGACCATGTCGGCAACGACATCCTGATGACCTACACCGGCCTGCCCACTGAGCTCAACTACGTCTTCCACGGCGTGAAGTACTTCACCACCGGTTCGGCCGTGGCCTACGGCCCGCTCATCTACTCGGAGTACCAGGGATGGGACACGGCGGTCATCGTGCAGAATCTGTCGCGCACGCAGGCGGCCAAGGTCAAGGTCTACTTCCTGGACCGCTCCGGCGATGTCATCACCACGGTGGTCGACTGGGTCTGCCCGCAGGGTTCGCAGCAGTTCCTCCTGCCGGTCATCGCCAACCTGCCGGGCAACTGGGTAGGCGCGGTGCGGGTGGAGAGCCAGGACTGGTTCTCGCCCGGCTCGCCGGCTGTGGACGCGCCCTTCATGTTCGCCATCGCCGAGAG
>JBGAUA010000226.1:0-4905 GCA_044228875.1 Anaerolineae bacterium | reverse complement strand
GTTCCGACGGGCTTCGCGGCGCCGACGTGCCGGGCGACGAGAGCGCGGCCAACGGTGGCATCCCCATGATCGGGCCCTTCTTCTTCAGCGGGCCCCTGCCCAACTGCCCGGGCGTGCCGCGGCATATGCCCTGCTGCCAGCCGCGGGGCGGCGGCGCCCGGCCGCCGCAGGGCCCGCCGGGAGGCGGCCCGCCGCAACCGCCGCTGCCCTGATCGACCGCGGCCCCGAATCGACACGGAGGGCGAGGCCCTGCGGGCCGGCCGTCCCGCAGGGCCTCGCCACAGGTCGGCGGAGTTGTCCGGCAGCAGAACTTGCCGCATCCTTGCGGCCGATGGCGCGTCTTACTAGCGAGTAGAATGTAGAATCTGCGTCTTTGCACGTTCCGATGCATCGGCAGTCGACCCTTGGAGTGGAAGCTTGTTGACGAAGCACCCCGCAGGCGTTCAGCCGGCAGAGCCGTTGTCCAAGAGCCCCGTCGGCTGGGTCGCGCGAGCCTTGCTGGCCGCAAGCGCCATCGCCACGGTCGCGGGACTGGGCGGTCCCTTGCTGCCCGCCACCGCATCCACCAGCGCCGCCCCCCTCACCAGCGAGGGGCGCTGGCTGACCGTGGCCAACGCCGACCGCATCAACCGTGTGCAGCGGCAGGGCGACACCGTATGGGCGGCGACGGACAGCGGTGGCCTGGTGCGCTGGGATCTGGGTACGGGGCGCTATCGCCAGTTCCTGGCGCCGCAGGACGGCTTGTTCTCCAACGACATCCATGACCTGGAGCTCGATGCCCAGGGTCGGCTCTGGCTGGCCACGGGCCATGGGCTCAGCCGCATGGACACGACCACCAACGCCATCGTCACCTTCACCCCAGCGAACTCCGCCGGGATGCCGGCCGCCGTGGTGCGCGCCGTGGAGCCGCTGCCCGACGGCCGTGTGTGGGTGGGCTTCGGCCAGGAATGGGACAGGGACCTGGTCAACCCCAAGAACCGCGAGAAGGGCGCCTTCAAGGCCGGCGGCCTGGCGCGCTTCGCGCCGGCAACGGGCGCTTGGAGCGATGTCCAGCACGCCGTCTATGATGGCGAGCGGAGCGCCGGTAAGTTCAAGACCATCCCGTCAGAGAACGTGACGTCGCTGGAGATGGCGTCCGACGGCCTCCTGTGGGTGGGCACCCAGCCCTTCCTGGAATGGGACGCCGGCGCCTGCCAGGACTCGGACTGCATCGGGCCGGCGGGCTTCTGGAACGCCGCCGGGGGCGGCACGGCGGTCACCGACGGCAGCAAGTGGGTCAGCTACCGGGCCTCCGACGGCGGTCTCAACTGCTTCTCCAACAACATCTTCGGCTTGACCGCGGATGCGGATGGCCGGATGTGGGTGGCCACCAGCCACGGCGCCTTGGCCATGACCTCCGGGCTCCGCAAGGTGAGCTGCAACAGCGGGCAGCCCTATTACCTGGAAGCGCCCAGCATCCAGGGCTTTCGCGACGGCCTGCAGGGCAACACCATCTGGTCGGTGGGGGTGGACGGCGATGGGCGGGTGTGGATGGGCCACAGCGACGGCACGAAGTCCGGCAAGGGCATCGGCATCCTCGACCACAACAACACCTTCGGCGATTCCTCGGCGCGGGAACAGGGCGCGGTGACCGACGATGTCTGGGAGATCCTGGGCATCGACGACGCGACCGGGGACACCAAGGTGGTGGCCAGCGCCATGGACCTGAGCGGCGACATCAAGGTGATCGGCACCCAGCTGCTGGGGGGCAAGGGCGGCGCGGGCCTTCGCGCCTACTGGCCGGGCGAGAAGCGCTGGCAGCCGCTGCGCACCGCCGACAACGGCCTGCCCTCCAACCAGATCGCCGACCTGGCCTTCGACGCGTCGAAGGGCCAGCTATGGGTCAGCTCCCGAAGCGGCGTCAGCCGCAACAGCGCCGACGACTGGACCACCTGGAAGATGTTCGGGGCGGGGAACCATGTGGCCACGGTCACCATGGACACCGACGCGCGCTACAAGCAGATCCAGGTCAACATCCCGGATCTGGCGGCATTCAACAGCATCTTCCCCGTTCTGCCGACCTACTTCCGCCTGGAGAACGACCCTACCTTCTACCAGGTCACCTCCTACGTGCCGCTGCGAGCCGGCAAGGGCCCCTACATCAAGTTCTCGCCGGAGCTGGTCCAGCGTCAGCCCCTGGGCACGCGGGTGTACACGGTGAATCGCGGTCCGGCCAGCGACGATGCCCGCGGCATCGTGGTGGATGCCGCGGGACGGGCCTGGGCGGGTGGCGGCGAGACCGTCTGGATGGGCACCGGCTGCCCTTCCAACCGGCAGTCCAAGGGGCAGTGCTGGCTGGACGGCGGCATCGGTCGCTTCGACGGCAGCAACTGGAAGGTCTCCGACATCTCCAACAGCACCTTGCCGGACAACGAGGTGATGCCAGTGGAGATCGACAGCACGGGCCGGGTGTGGATGGGCCATTCGGACGGCAAGTCGGCGGGCTACGGCATCAGCATCGTCGATCCGGCTGCGCAGGACAAGCTCACCCATATCGCCGCGGCGCCGTCGGGCCAGAAATGGGGCGGCGGCGGGGTGATCGATATCAGCGTGGACCCGCAGACGGGCGATATGTGGACCGCGCACCACGCCGTCGTGGTCTGGTCGCAGAGTCTGGGCGGACAATGGACGCGGTCCTTCGCGGGCGGCGGAATCTCGAAGTGGGCCAAGGCCACGGGATCCTGGTCGCATTTCTCGCGCAAGAACGGCGCCAAGTTCGAGGCCTACATCAACCCGGACAGCAACGTTCACGACGGCGAGATGACCCGCATCATGGTGGACCGCAAGCACGAGCGCGTCTGGGCCGGGGCCTGGACCAACAGCGCGGCCCAGTTCCACTGGATCGACGGCTACGGCCTGGGAGCGGCGCTGAGCTGGTGCCCGCTGGACAGCTGCACCAACAGTGCCTGGCAGAGCAAGGTCTGGGCGGATGACGGCAAGGTCGCGGCCCTGGCCCTGGACGGCCGCGACAACATCTGGGTGGGCACGAACCGCAACGGCGCGGGTGTGGTCCCGTCGATCGGCGGCATCAAGATCTGGAACGGCGAAGACTGGTTTGAGTACTCGCCGCTCAACGCCCCCCTGCCCTCCAACCAGATCACGTCCATCACCGCCAGCGGCAGCCGGGTGTGGATCGGGACCCTCGCCGACGGCATCGCGGTCTACGACTACGCGCCGCCGGCCACCTCGACGCCGCAGCCGACGAGCCTGCCGACGGCCACGGAGACGGCCGAACCCACGGAGGGCCCCAGCCCGACGGCCACGGAGACGGAAACGCCGACGCCCACGGGCCCGACCCCCACGCCGCCGCTTCCGACGCCGACGCCGAGCGCCTCCTCGGCCGTCACCCAGCCGGCCACGGCGACCCTGGAGCCGACGCCCACCCAGCGGCCGTCGGTTGCCACCTGCGGCCGCGGCCACGCGGCGCCCTGCCGGCTGCTCCTGCCGCGGCTCTACCACCAGCGGCGCATCTGCCCCAACGGCGCGCGGGCCTGCCCGGTCACGACCTCGGAGCCCACCCTGGTGCTGTTCACGCCGACGGCGGGCGCGGCCACGATCACGCCCATCCCGAGCGCGACGGCGACGATGCCGGCTGCGGGCACGGCGACGGTGACGCCGACGGCCACCCTGCTGGCGGAGCCGCCGACGGCGAGTCCGGTGGCCACGGCCGAGCCGGGCGTCAGCCCGACGGGCGCGCCGGCCAGCGCGACGCCCACGGTCACGCCGAGCCGGACGGCGACGACCGCGCCGCCGACGGCCACCGGCGCGGTGGCGCCTCTGGGCAGCTGGCGGGTCTACGATCCTGGCGATGTGCGCCTGCCCAACGTCAGCTGGTACGCGATCGACGGTTCGGGGCCCAACGACGTGTGGATCGCCGGTGCGGGCGGCAACGTCCTGCACTGGGACGGCAAGGTGTGGGCCTCGGCCAACGTGGCCTCCACGAACACGCTGCGGCGCATCCAGGTGCTGTCCACGACCAAGGCCTACATGTGCGGTGACGACGGCGGCGTCTACGAGATGCGGCTGCGCCGCTGGTCCAAGGCCAACACGGAGAGCTACCTGGACGACTGGCGCGCCATCGGCGCCTTCGAGGGGCCGGACGCGACGGTGGCCTGGGTGATGGGCGGCACCAACGGCAACCGGCTGCTGCTGAAGGACGGTGCCTGGGCGCCGAGTTCGCCGGGCGACCGCCGCACGGGCCATGTCTACAGCGATGTGGCGGTGCTGGGAACGGGCCTGGCCTATGCGATCCTGGGCGGCAGCTCTGGCTCCCGGGTGTATTCCTGGAACGGCGACAGCTGGTCTCCGGGACCTTCCACGGGCCCGCTCTTCGACCTGGACATGCTCTCGACCACGGCCGGCGCGGCGGTGGGCAAGGGTGGCTCGGCCTGGTGGCTGAGCGACGGCATCTGGTCGGCGATGCCGAAGAAGCCAGCGACGAGCGGCGAAGACCTGAACGCGGTGGCGATGCTGGGCAGCGACCGGATCATCGCGGGCGGCGGCCGGACGACCATCGTCCGCTGGAACGGCCAGGACTGGGCGAAGATGGACGTGGTCGGCACCCACAAGAGCCGCGCCATCCGCGGCATGTGGATCGCGCCGGACGGCCGTGACGGCTGGGGCATCGGCGACGATGGCTTGGTGCTGCGCTACACCGTCGCCCCTTGAGGGGGGCGACGGCGGCGCGCCTGACCTCGCCGGCACGGCGTCATGCTAGCTGGCGGGCGATCACCGGCTGATCATCGCCGTACCCCATGCCGCTTCACGACGGCACCGTCGTGAAATGATGCCTTCATCGCAACCTTGTTACGGCATCATCATTGCGTGATGAAGGCATCATGGCATCGCGCTGACGGCATCATCGGT
>JBGAUA010000225.1:0-4923 GCA_044228875.1 Anaerolineae bacterium | reverse complement strand
GGGGCCCGCGGCGTCGAACACCTGCACCCGATGGTTGCCGGTGTCGGCGACGTAGATGCTGAGCACGCCGCTGAATGGATCCAGGTCCATCCCCAGTCCGGCGGGGCGGTTGAAAGCCAGCGGGGGCAGTTGGGAGCCGCTGAGCGACGCCCATCCGCCCACCTGTTGGTAGGCTTCGACGAGAGCCGTGGCGGAGGCCGCGGCCGCCGGCACGCTCCCGGGCTCCACCGGCCGCGGCCCCCCCCGCCCCCCGGGCCCGACCCCGCGCACCACCGGCCGCGCCCGCACCGGACCGCTGCCGAATGCCAGAAGCAGCAGCATCGACGGCAACAGCCGGTGCGGGCGTGGGTTCATCCCATCATCTCCTGGTGGTCTGCCTAGGGGCAGGGGATGACGGCGCCGATCTCGCGGTAGATCCGCTCGAGCTCACCGGTGTCGGCCACGTCCGAGAAGCGGCCGGGGCTGGCGATTTCGGTCAGGAACTGCCGCGCGGCGGTCCGCTCCGCGGGCGCGAGGCTTTCCAGCCCCAGGCCGACGATGAAGACCTCCTTGCCGGCCGCCCGGACGGCGGCGGACTGGACGCGAGCCTCGTCCGGATCGCTGGGCACGCCGTCGGTGAGGACGACCAGCGCCTGCTTGGCGCCCGGGCGGTTGCCCTTGGCCAGTTCGACGGCGGCGGAGGCTAGGCCCTTGCCGATGAAGGTGCCGCCGGCTTGGGTGCCGGGAAGGGCATCCAGGGCGCCGAAGAGCTGTGTCCGATCACCGCTGAGCGGCGCCATCACCGTGGCTTCACCGTTAAAGCCGATGACCGTCACCAGGGCCTTGCTGCCGCGGCCGGCCGGCAGCAGCAGGTCCACCAGGCCCTTGGCCGCGCTCACGGCGGCGTCGATCTTGCGCGGGCCGCCCGGTCGGGTGGCGTCCTTCATGCTGTTGGAAGTGTCGATGACCACCGCGATGTCGATGACCTGGTCCTCAGGCACGCAGGGCGTGGCCGTGGGGCTGGCCGTGGCGGTAGGCGTCGGCTCGGGCCAGTTGCGGAGCGCAAAGGGCAGGTAGGCCGGCTTGGGACGCGGCGTCGCAGTGGCCGTGGCCGTGCTCGTGGCCGTCGCGGTGGCCGTCGGCGTGTTCGTGGGCGTGTCGGTGGGTGTCGGCGTCGCGGTCGGCGCGATGACCTCGATGGACACCGCCGGGAAGGCCAAGGTGCCGGTCAGCTCGTCTGTGTCCGTCCAGGCGATGCCGCTGGCCACCGAGACGGGCCAGCTCCCGGGCTCTAGGGGTTCGACACGGTAGCTGACGGTCACCGGCGAACCGGGAGGCGCCAGCGCCCATTCCAGGGTCTGTCCGGTCAAGGTCATGGTCAGCGGATCCGCGGAATCCGGCACCAGGCGCATGTTCGCCTGCAGCTCGTCGCGCAGCGTCATCGCCGCGAAGGTCACGGGGATCGGCTTGGGCAGGGCGTCCTTGAAGAGGTCGATGAACTCCTTGAAGTCCTTGATCGTCAAGGCGTACTCGGGCTCCGAGGCCAGCTGGCGCAGCTTCTGGGTGTTGGCGCGGCGGCCCACCGACATGGTGACCACCTTGACCTGACCCGACAGGCGCCCGCCACCGGTGCGGAAGTCCTTCTTGCAGAACTGGCCGTCGGACAACACCACCAGCACCTTCACCCGGCCGTCATCGCGGATGACCCGGCCGTAGCGGTCCTTGGTCTGGAACATCGTGTCCACGGTCCGCAGGCCGAGGTCGATGCGGCTGTGGCCGCCGCCTCGCAGCCGCGACACGCGCGCCGACACCAGGTCGCTGCGCTCGGTCAGGGCCACCAGCTGGCTGCCGCGGTCGTTGAACTGGGCCAGGCCCACGCGCAGCTTGCCGTTCTTGGCCGCATCCTTCACCTCGTCGCGGTCCAGGATGTCGCGGATGGTCTTCTGCACCTCGCGGATCAGATCCTCAGTGCCGAAGGGCTCCTGCGGCTTCTCGTCCGAGCCGGAGCCGGGCGTGTTGGTGGCCGCGGGCGTCGGGGTGGGATCGCCGATGCCCGAACCACCGCCGCCGCCGCCGAGATCGGTCTTGGGCTCCTCGCAGCCGGGCGGCTCATCACCGGGCTTGGGCTGGTCCGGGTCCAGACCGCCGCCGGGATCGGGCGTCGGGACGCCGCCCGGGCCGGGGGTGGGATCGCCGATCCCGCCGCCGCCGGGCCCGCTGTCGACCTTGGTGTCGCGGGCCATGGAGGCCGAGACATCGGCGAGGAAGATCATGTCGATGGGCAGGGCGGAACCGGGGCAGGTATGGGTGACCACCATGGTCACCTTGGCCGTCTGGCCCAGATCGATGACCGAGGGATCCACGGTCTTGGTCAGGCCGGCCACGCATTTGCTGGTCAGCGGGGCCGTGTCGGCCAGGCGAGCCGGCTGACCGAGCCCGGCCAGGGTGATGAGCGCTCCCGAGACCAGGAGGGTGGCGCTGAACAGGAGGAAGGGGGCGAGGCGGCGCGGGCTGGACATAGGTCTGGGCTCCTGGGAGAGAACGGATCGGCGTCGGGGCCGATCCCTGCAGTCTGACATCGTATCGAGAACCATCTGGCCGATGAAGGATAGCTTTGTAAACGCCCGGCCACCAAGCGTGGTCGCCGGGACGACGCGGGGGGCGGCCCCGTGAAGGGCCGCCCCCCGATCTAAAGGTGTTCTGTGGGACGTAAGGTCGACGCTAGCGTCGGCCGCCGCGCGCCCCGAAGTTGTCCGGCCAGTTGTAGCACTTGTCCTCGAACTCGGCGTGGATCTGGCCGTAGATGCCCTCCACCTGCTCCGCGGACGGGGTGATGAAGCTCATCTCGGGCCTGGTGGCGCATTCGCGCAGCAGCTCCGCGTGGACCCGGTCGACGAGGTTGGGCGCGTCAGGCCGGCCGACACCGATCGTGTAGACGGTGATGCCGGAGTCCTTGGCCTGGCTGGCGTACTTGATTACCGTGCATTCCTGGTTGGGGCATTGCGGCTCAGAGCTGCCCGCTCCGAAGGGCACGCGGTTGGGCAGGCCGTCCGTCAGCATGATGACCACCGGCATGTTGTCCGGTACCAGCGTGCCGTTGGGGAAGGTCCGACCCTGACCCTTCTTGCGCAGGTCGTCCGGCAGGGCCTGCATCCCGATCTGGAAGGCCTTGTCCAGGCGGGTGCCCTCGCCGCGGCGCTTGGGCAGGTTGTCGATCGCCCGCACCAGCGACGCGGCGTCGTTGGTCAGCGGCTGCTCGATCGCGGCGTTGTCGTTGAACCAGGCGATGGACATCTGGTCGTACTGACCGAACTGGTTGGGCGTGAAGTCCAACTGCGTCATGAAGAACTTGGCCGCTTCAAGGACCGCCTTCTGCTTGGAGCGCCCGGTCTCGGTCGGCCGGTCCATCGACGTGGAGATGTCCAGCACGAGGGCCACGTCCGCGTACTTGTAGGTCATCGTGTCGAGACACTTCTCGGAGATGATCAGCGGCAGGTAGATGGGCTTGGGCCGCGGCGTGGGCGTGTTGGTCGGCGTGGGCGTCGGCGTGTTCGTCGGCGCGAAGGACGTGTTGGTCGGCGTGGGCGTCGGCGGGACCGTCGGCGTGGGCGGCGGCTCGCTCGGCGCCGGGATCTGCACCGGCTGGAACACGGTCACGTAGGGCACCCGGAAGATCGACTGGCCGGACTTGTTCTGGTTGTCGGTGAACTCGGCCACGGCCTCGGTGTTCGTGGGGTGGTAGCCGACCTCCAGCGGGCGCAGCTTGAAGGTGAGCACGACGCCGTCCTTGGCCACGCTCTGGAACTCCCACTTGAGGGTCTTCTTGTCGCTGGACACCTCGGCCGGCGGATCATCGGAGTCGTCGATCAGCTCCATGTTGGCCGGGATGGTGTCCACGACGGTCAAGCGCCTGAGGGTGACCTGGGTGACCGTGTCGCGCAGCTTGTCGAAGATGTTCACCAGCTGCCCGGCGTTGTCCACCTCGAAGAAGTAGCGGGCGGAGCTGGCGCATTCGCGCATGCACTGGGCGTCGCAGCCGCCGCCGACGCAGACGGTGATGACCAGCACGCCCTGGCCCCTGGCGCGGCGGGCGGCGGACTTCACGGAATCGCAGCCGGTGTTGTTCTGGCCGTCGGACACCACGATCATGACCTCGTTGGGCTCCACGTCGTCGCCCAGGCCCTTGCGGCCGTCGGCCAGCACCTTGAGCGCCTCGATGATGCCGCGGTCGATCTGCGTGCCGCCGTTGGCGGTGAGCTTGCCGGCGCAGGAGAGCAGGCGACCCTCGTCGTTCATCAGCTTGCACAGGGTGCGCGCCGTGGACTGGAAGGCCACGATGCCGATCTTGGTCGTGGGGTTGTCCGGCAGGGCCATGCCGCGGATGATGGTCTTGACCGCCTGCTTCAACTGGTTGATGGGATCGCCCTGCATGGAGCCGGATTCGTCCAGGACGAAGACCAGGTGCAGGGGATTGGTCTCGCCGGCGCAGACCGCGTTGAAGGTGAGGGTGATGGTGGTGGTCTCACCCAACAGCAGCACGTTGGGGTAGGCTTCCTTGCCGGGGTTGGCCTCGCAGGCGCTGACGCGCTGGGCGGCCGGCGCGGCGCTGGCCGTTCGCGTGGGGCTGGAGACCAGCATCGCGCTGAACAGCGCGATGAGGCTCAGCACCGCGGCGAAGGCGGTTCGAAACTGGCGCATGGTGCACGCTCCTTCTGACGGATCGACTGCTGTGATGACGGGTGTCTGACTGGGATGCCATGCGGCTGCGCGAGAGGGGAGCAAGCGCTGCCGCGGCATCGAGGTTGGTGGACCGGATTCGGCTCGGCACGAATGAAACCCATCGGGCCGTCGCCTGGTCCAAGTATCGTACGCCAGGCTCTCCGGGCTGTCAACCGGATAAGCCCTGTACCTTCCTGCTGGTTGACCACTATTAACTGCTGTGGC
>JBGAUA010000224.1:0-4946 GCA_044228875.1 Anaerolineae bacterium | reverse complement strand
GGCCGGCTGGGCCTGGCAGCCGCGGCTGCTCGCGCTGATGCGGCAGGCGCTGGCGCAGGCCGCGGCCGAAGACGCGCCGTACCAGCTGGCCCATGTGGAGCATCTGCGCGGGGCGCGCTACGGCCTGGCCCTGCAGGCCTATCTGCCCGTGGCCTGGGACAGCGTCGACTGCATCAGCGCCCTCTTCGACCAGACCCGGCAGCGCGGCCCCAGCCCGCGAAGCCGCCTGCTGGCCGCCGCGGAACTGCCCGCCACCCGCCGCTACGAACGCCGGCTGCTGCGGCGCTTCGGGGCCATCGCCGTCTCCTCGCCCGTCGATCGTGCCGCGCTCCTGGGCCTCCTGCCCGGCGGCGGCCAGGGCGCCCTCGATCGGCCCCATCCGGAGGCCGAGCCCGCCATCGCCGTCATCCCCAACGGCGTCGACCTCGAGGCCTTCCGGCCCCCCGATACCCCCCGCGACGGCGCCACCGTGATCTTCTCCGGCAAGCTCAGCTACCACGCCAACGAGAGCGCCGCCCTGGATCTGGCCGGGCAGGTCATGCCCCGCGTCTGGGCCGCGCGGCCCGAGGCCCGGCTGCTGCTGGCCGGCGCGCAGCCCTCGCCCGCCCTGCTGGGCCTGGCCGCCCGCGATCCTGAGCGCGTCACCGTCACCGGCTACGTCCCCGACCTCGGCGACTGGCTGGGGCGGGCCACCGTCGCCGCCGCCCCCCTGCGCTACGGCGTCGGCATCCAGAACAAGGTGCTCGAGGCCATGGCCTGCGCCACCCCCGTCGTGGCCACGCCCGCCGCCGCCCAGGCCCTGGGCGCGCGCGACGGCCGGGAGCTCCTGCTTGCCGACGACCCCCAGGGCCTGGCCGCCGCCATCCTCGCCCTCTTCGACGACCCCGCGCGCGCGGCGGCCCTCGGCGCCGCCGGCCGCGCCTACGTGCAGGCCCGGCACAGCTGGGACGCGGCGGCGGCGGGCTTCGAGCGGCTGTACGCCCTGGCCCTGGGAGACGCCGCCGGAGGGGCGTGACGCCAGGGCCGTCGCCCGCGTGGAGGCCCCGATCTCCCGATTGGTGTACCATCTCCACCGTCGCATTGCCCTGAAGGCGCATCGCCATCCTTCGTCGCCACCCAAGGCCAATACCCTGACCGCCCCCGCGCTCGCGTCATCGCCCGACGCCTCCACCCGCGCCCGCCCCAGCCGCGCCCGGCAGCTGCACTGGCTGCGCGCCGCCCTGCTGCTGCTGGACCTGGCGCTCATGGCCCTGGGCCTCCTGGCCGCCTGGGGCATCCGTTTCGAGCTGGGCATCACCGTTTTCCAGCCCTCGTCCGCCGAACCCCGGCTGTACCTCCTCCTGGGCGCCGGCCTCTGCGGGCTGTGGCTGCTGCTCTTCGCCGTCGGCGGCCTCTACGACCCCGAGAAGCTCCTGGGCGGCACGCGGGAGTACGCCCTCATCTTCCAGGGCCTCAGCACCGGACTCATCGCCCTGGCCTTCGCCACCTTCCTCCTGCCGGAGTTCGTCCTGGCCCGCGCCTGGCTGCTGATGGGCTGGGCCCTGGCCGGACTCTTGGTGGGCTGCGGCCGCTTCGCCGCGCGGCGCCTCGTCTACGCCCTGCGCGGCCGGGGCTGGTTCCTGGCCCCCGCCCTCATCGTGGGCACCGGCGCCGAGGCCGCCGCCCTGGAGCAGCAGCTCGGCGCCAGCCGCCACAGCGGCCTCAACGTCCTGGGCTTCGTCTCCACCGCCATGCTGGGCGCCGCCGACGCGCCGCCCGAGCTCTTCGCCCTCGGCGGGCTGCGTCAGCTCAGCGACCTCGTCGACCGCCACGGCGTGGAGGAGCTGGTGGTGGCCAGCGGCAGCGTGCGGCGGCCCGACCTGGTGGAGATCTACCGCCGCTTCGGCAACCGGCCCGGCCTGCACCTGCGCTTCTCCGGCGGCCTCTTCGAGATCATCACCACCGGCCTGGAGGTGCGGCAGATCGCCTTCGCCCCCCTGCTCTCCGTGGTGCCCGTGCGCCTGACCGGCCTGGACCGCACGCTCAAGTGGCTCCTGGACATGTCCGTTGCCCTGGCCGTGCTGCTCCTGGGCTGGCCCATCCTGGCCGCCCTGGCCCTGTGGGTGCGCCTCGACTCGCCCGGCCCGGCCCTGCACCGCCGCCGCGTGCTCGGCCTGGGCGGCAAGCCCTTCGACGCCTTCAAGTTCCGCAGCATGCGCCTCGACGGGGAGGCCATCCTGGACCGGCAGCCCGAGCTGCGCGCGGCCCTGGCGCGCGACCAGAAGCTCAAGGAGGACCCGCGCGTCACCCGCGCCGGGCGCTTCCTGCGCCGCTCCAGCCTCGACGAGCTGCCGCAGCTGCTCAACGTGCTGCGCGGCGAGATGAGCATCGTCGGCCCGCGCATGATCTCCCCCGAGGAGCATGAGCGCTACGGCCAATGGGACCTCAACCTCCTCACCGTCAAACCCGGCATCACCGGGCTCTGGCAGGTCAGCGGCCGCTCCGACCTGAGCTATGACGAGCGCGTGCGCCTGGACATGAGCTACATCCGCAACTGGACCATCTGGCAGGACCTGCAGATCCTGCTGCAGACGCTTCCGGCGGTGCTCCAGCGCCGCGGCGCGTATTAAGGCGCTTGACACCACGGCGAGGTTAGCGTAACCTTACGGCCATTGGGCGACCCATGCAGGCAGACCCGGTTTACCGGCGTATCCAGTGCTCGCTCAGAACGTTGAATACGCAGTGCATCTGCCGGACGCGCAGCCGCGGACCTATCTGAACGCCATTTGACCTGCCGCGGGCATGGGCTGACGAGAGACAACTGGGAGAGGGTGGATGGAACTTCGCGACTACTTGGACTTGTTCCGCAAGTGGCTCTGGCTGATGGCCCTGTCCACGGCGGTCGCCGCGACGGGGGCCTGGATCGGCACCCGTTTCATGGCCAGCACCTACGCCTCGACCACCGCCATCATGGTGGGCCGCGGCCTGGACAACCCCGATGTCAGCGCCCAGACCATCTACCTCAGCAACCAGCTGGCCACCACCTACGCCCAGATGGCCAGCCGCGAACCGGTGATGCGCGGCGTGGTGGACGCCCTCGAGCTGCCCATCAGCTGGCAGCAGCTCAAGGGCATGGTCAAGGCCCAGCCCCAGCCCGGCTCGCCGCTCTTCGAGATCAAGGTGGTCAGCACCAACCCCCAGCTGTCCCAGGCCCTGGCCGCCGAGACCGCGCGGCAGCTGATCGTGCAATCCGCCTCGGAACGGCTCAAGGACGAGCAGGGCGACAGCACCTTCCTGCAGGCCCAGATCGACCAGCTGCGCGGCAACATCCAGAGCGTCACCGACGAGATCGACCGCATCAAGAAGCAGATCGACATCGAGACCTCGGCCCGCCAGCTCTCCGAGCTGCAGAGCCGCCTGGGCGCCCGCGAATCCCAGCTGGGCGAATGGCAGTCCCGCTACGCCGAGATGCGCTCCGCCCTGCAGGGCTCAGAGGTCAACGCCCTCTCGGTCATCGAGCCGGCCACCCCGGGCTGGCGCGTCGGCCCCAACGTGGGCATGAACGTCCTCCTGGCCGCCCTCATCGGTTTCGGCCTGGCCCTGGGCGCGGCCCTGATCATCGAGTACCTCGACGACACCGTGAAGTCGCCCGAGGTGGTCGAGCGGCGCCTGCACCTGCCGGCGCTCATCGCCATCGACCGCATGGAGAACCTCGAGAACCGCACCGACAGCCTCATCGCCCTGAACCAGCCGCGATCCCCCATCGCCGAGGCCTACCGCGGCCTGCGCACCAACCTGGAGTTCGCTCTCCTTGGCCGGCCCTCCGGCCCGGTGACCATCACCAGCGCCAACCCCGGCGAGGGCAAGAGCACCACCGCCGCCAACCTCGCCGTGGTCCTGGCCCAGACCGGCCGCCGCGTGGTGCTGATGGACGGCGACCTGCGCAAACCGAGCATCCACCGCTACTTCGACCTGCCCAACAACATCGGCTTCACCTCCCTGCTGCTGGACCGCGACCTGTCCCAGGGCTCGGCGATGCGCGTGGTGGACGCGGTGCCCAACCTGCGGGTGCTCACCAGCGGGCCCCTGCCGCCCAACCCCGCGGAGGTGCTCGGCTCCGCCCGCACCCGAGAGATCATCGACCAGCTCTGCGCCGATGCCGAGCTGGTGATCATCGACTGCCCGCCCATCCTGGCGGTGACCGACGCCGCCATCCTCTCGGCGCGCGCGGCGGGCACCTTGATGATCTTCGACGCCGCCCTCACCCGGCTGGACGCGGCGCGCAAGGCCCTGGAGGTGTTGGAGAAGGCCGGCATCAAGCCCCTGGGCGCGGTGATCAACAAGCTGGACCGCGAGCATGCCGGCGGCTACTACCGCTACACCTACTACACCCAGCGCGGCTACGGCTACGGCGAGCCGGCGCCGGGCGGCGACGACGCCGCCGGCCCACCCAAGGGCGGCGGCGGCAGCGGCGGCGGACGGTCGGCGTCCGGCGTCGCCGGCCCCCTCGCGCCCGGTGCCCGCGCCGGCTGGCGGCAGCGCCTGTCCGAGACCATCGCCTCGCTCCTCAGCTAGCAAGGTCGGGGGCCGCGACGTCGCTGTCCCCGGTCGACCGGGCCGCCGCCCCGACGCCTCGCGGCCTCCCGCCCGCTCCGCCCGTCGCGCCGTCGCGCGCGTTCTCCCGGTTGCCCCGCCATGTTGCCAGCCTCCCCCCCAACCGACGACCCCAGCGGCAGCCGCCCGCGCCGACCGGCCCCCACCGCCTGCCTCTACCTGGGCCAGGCGGATGACCCCGGCACCGCCTTCCTCGCGCCGCAGGCCGAGCACCGCTGCTTCGCCACCGAGCCGCCCAGCCCCATCGAGCTGGGGCATCAGGCGGCGCATTGCTTCGGCGACTGCGGCGGCTGCGCCCGCTACATCGCGCCGCTCCTGCCCTCGCGGCGCTCGGCGCCGCGCGTCCTGGCCGC
>JBGAUA010000223.1:0-5065 GCA_044228875.1 Anaerolineae bacterium | reverse complement strand
CGTCTCCGTGCCCGACTCGGCGCTGCGCGTCCAGTTCCAGACCGATGCACGCTATGCGTCCTTCGTTGCGCGCGCCAGCCGGCGCCAGGTTCTGGGTATGGACCTGCCCGTCGCCCGGGTCGAGGACCTGCTGGACGGCAAGGTGTGGGTGGCCATGGACCCGGCGCGCCGACCCAGCAAGCGGCAGAAGGATCTGGCGGACATCGCTCGGCTGCTCGAAGCCTATCCGGCGCTGCGCGACGCCGTGCCGCCGGAGATCCTGGCGCGACTCCTCTAGGATTGCCGCGCGCCACGGGGTTGATCCGGCGCCCCCCGGACCCCCCCGCCTCCCGCTCCAGCAGCACCGTCACCGGCCCGTCGTTGACCAGCGAAACCTGCATCATGGCCCCGAAGCGGCCCGTGGCCACCTCGGTCACGCCCGCCGCGACGAGGGCCTGCGCGTAGCGCTGGTACAGCGTGTCGGCCTCGACGGGCGCCGCGGCGGCGGTGAAGTCCGGGCGTCGGCCGCGGCGGGCGTCGCCGTAGAGGGTGAACTGGCTCACCACCAGGACCGCGCCGCCCACATCAAGCAGGCTGCGGTCGAACTTGCCCGCGGCGCCCGCGAAGGCCGCGCCGTTGAAGATGCGCAGCTCCGCCGTCTTGCGCGCCAGCCAGTGGGCCTCGGCCTGCGTGTCGCCGCGCCGGACGCCCAGCAGGACGAGGAGGCCCGGCCCGATGGCCCCTACCGTCTGCCCGTCCACCTCGACCGACGCGCGGCTGACGCGCTGCAGCAGGGCGCGCAAGGGTGGCTCAACCCGCCGCCGGACGGCCCAGGAGTCGGGCCAGCAGGCGGCGCAGCTCGGCGTCCTCGGTGCCGCGGGCCAGCTGGGCCAGCTCCGCCTTGACCCTGTCGTCCAGCTTGCTGGGGGCCAGGGTGAGCAGGGACAGGCGGGCGGCGCGGGCGGCCTCCGGCGAGCCGGCGCTGGCGCAGGCCCACAGGAAGTGCAGGGCGCGCGGGTCCTCCGCCGCGCGCATGGCGGCCAGGCGCGCGGCGTGCGGCGGCGCCGGATGGGGCGGCTCCATCAGCCGCCGGCAATAGCCCAGCCATTCCGTGTCATCGGCGGCCAGGCGGCTCAGGAGGGCGTCCACCTCATCCAGCGCCGTCAGCTGGAAGGCCGTCTCGGGCTGCGCCGGAAGCTCCGCCAGGACGGCCAGGACGAGGGCGGCCAGGCGCGGCGACGGCGGCATCTGGACCGTTCGCAGGGCCTGGAACCAGCGCGCCGCCGCGGCCGTGTCGGCGTCGGCGGCCCGCCAGTCCAGCAGCAGGTCCGCCTGCCGGGCCACCGACTCGGCGCGTTCCGCCGCCGGCGCTCCCGCCTGACGCAGGATCTGCACCGCGCCCTGGCGCAGGGCCTGGCTCCGGTCGTAGGCCAGGGCGGCGACGATGTCGTCGGCATGCGGGTAGCCCTGGGCCAAAATGGCGCGAGCGGTCAGGAGCTGCAGGCTGGGGTCGGGGTCCGACAGCCGTTCCACCAGGATCTTGAGCAGGCCGTCGCGAGCGGCGGCGGCGGACAAGGGCGACTGCGTCAGCGCGCGCAACGCGACCTGGCGCACGACAGGGTCCGCGTGCTGCAGCAGGCGCCGGAGGGCCTCCACCTGCGTTTCAGGGTCCAGCATCTGGTGCAGCTGCCACCACAAGAGGGCCACGCTGTCGCGGGCATCCGCCGGACCGTCGTCCAGGGCCTTGCGCAGGGCGGCCATGAGGTCCGCGTCCGCGCGCAGATCGGGCCCGCCCTCCGGCAGGCGCCGCCGCACCAGCCCGGCGCCGTGGACCACCGCCCGCGGCTCGGCCGAGGCCAGCAGGTTGAGGAGCACGCGGCGGAACACCAAGGGCCCGGCGGCGTCCACCTGTTCCTGGAGCACCGTGAGCGAGGCCTGGCGCAAGGCGGGGTCCGGATCCTCCAGGGCTTCCAGCAGGCGGGGCATCAGCACGTCGAAGTTGGCCTGCGCCTCCTGCTGCAGGCGGCCGACCGCGGCGCTGCGCGCGGCCGCGTCGGTGGAGCCCAACCCCTCGGAGATGGCCAGGGCGTCGGAACGCCCCTCCAGACGCATCTGCAGCTGGCCCGCCAGGCGGCGGACCTCCGCGCTCGGCAGGGCCATCGCGTCGGCGAGCAGGGGACCCAGGCGCCCCGCCACGGCCATGAGGGCGTCGGGCGGGGCCAGGAGCAGGGTCTCCAAAGTACTCAGCCGCACGTCGTCACGCGGCAGTCGCAGGAGGATGTCCAGCAGTCGGGCCGGCTCGCCGGCGGCGCCGGCCGGCGCCTGCCCCGTGGCCATGCGCACGAGGGCTCGCGCGCTGATCCGGCGCACGGCCTCGCCGCGGTCACCGAGGCCGCGCTCGAAGGCCGCCCTCAGTCGCAGCGCGGCCTGCGCCCAGCCGCCGCCCGGACCCATGGCCCGGTCCAGGCTGTCGAAGATGGCCGCGCGGCCGGCCGGCGAGGCCTCGAAGGCGGCGGCCACCAGTTCGTTGACCACCGAGGGGACGGAGCCGTCCTCCAATGCGTCCAGTGGGACGCCCAGATGCCAGCGCAGCAGCTCCGGCCGCAGGAAGCCGGCCAGGGCGGCGGGGTCGATGTCCAGCTCCAGCAGCGGTGCCACGCGGGCCTCGGTCTCGCCGCCGCGCAGCTCGAGCAGCCGCGCCCCGGGCAGGAGCCACCAGGCGCGGTCCGGCTGCGAGGCCAGCGGGTGGCCGCGCTCAGGCCATTCCCGGCCGCCCGGCAGCGGGATGACCGCGTCGAAGCGCAGCCATTCATCGAGTTGGAAGGCCAGGGCGGTCAAGGCCCGTCCACCGTCCGGCTGCTCCACCTGGTCGAGGAGGCCGAGGGCCTGCAGCAGGCGTTGGGAAGCGTGGCTCATGGGCCAATGGTAACCTTGCCGGACGGGGCGCGCCAAGCCGGTCGCCGCCGGTCATTGATCGGCCGCGCCCGGCGCACTATAATCGCCGCCATCATCCGCTCATCCCAAGCCCCAGGAGCAATCGCCGTGGAAGAGTTCCAGCTGCCCAACACGGATTCGCCCGAGGTCATGGCCCAGGCCGTGTCGGTGTGGATCACCGGCCAGGTCTGGCATTCGATCGCCCGCGCGGTGCGCGACGAAGAGGCCGAGAAGACCATCAGCGATATCTACGACCGCGTCTTCCGCAGCGTCAAGAACACCCACAGCACGGCCTGATCGTCCGCGACCCCCCTCGGGCGGCCGCCCGCCCGAAGGGGGCCCCGACATGTACATCGATGCGCTCTGCGCCGCGGCCCTTGCCTCGGCGTTGAACGAGGCCCTGGGCGGCGCTCGCGTCCAGCAGGTGATCCAGCTGGATCGCCTCACCCATGGCCTGGAGCTCTACGGCGGCCGACGCAGCTGGCTGCTGCTCAGCGCCGACCCGCAGCGGCTCGGGCTGTCCCTGGGCGTCGACAAGCTGCGCCGTGGGACCGGTGGGGCCAGCCCGCTGCAGCAGGCGATGAACGCCCGCCTGGTCGGCGCCCGCCTGCGCGCGGTCGAGTGGCCGGCCTGGGAGCGCATGCTGGTGCTGCACTTCACGGCCGCCGAGCCCCTCCGCCTGATGGTCGAACTGCAGGGCCGGCTGGCCAACCTGGTGCTCGTGGCCGCCGATGGCCGCATCCTGGCCGCCGCGCGCAGCATCGACGCCGAGACCTCCCGAACGCGGCAGACCCTGCCGGGACAGGTCTACCAGCCGCCCCCGCCGCCCGCGGGCAAGCTGCCGCCGGACCAGGCGAATGCCGCGAGGCTCGGGCCCTGGCTGGCGGAGGCCGGTACCGGCCTCGCCTGGCGGGTGCTGGTGGACCGGCTCCGAGGCATCAGCCCCTTGGCCGCCCGCGAAGCCGTGCACCGCGCCTGCGGCCGGCCGGAGGCCGCCGCCGGGGAGGTGGATTCCGCCGCCCTGGCCGCGGCGATCGCGGCCCTGATCGCTCCGGTGCGCGGCGGCGCCTGGGAGCCCGGCCTGGCCGGCGACCAGCCCGAGGGCGGCGTCGCCCTGGCCTATGCCCCCTACCGCCTGACCCATCTGCCGAGCTGGCGCCCCAGCGCGGGGCTGACCGAGGCCATGGCCGCCTGGGAGGCCGAGCGCGGCGCCGCCGGCGCCTATGCCGACGCGCGGCGGGAGGTGGCGGCCCTGCTCGAGGAGGCCCGCGCGCGCGCCGCGCGGCAGCTGGAGTCCCTGGCGCGCGAGGCTCCCGACGCGGGCGAGGCCGAGCGGCTGCGGCTCTGGGCCGACCTGCTGCTGGCCTACCAGCGGCAGGTACCCGCGGGCGCCGCCGAGGCCTTGCTGCCGGGCATGGACGGCGACGTCCGCGTGCCCCTGGACGCCGCCCACAGCGCCCTGGACAACGCCGAGCGCTACTACGAGAAGGCCCGTCGTCTGGACCGGGCGCTGCGCGCCTTCCCCGAGCGGCGGGCGGAGGCCGAGGCGCGACTGGCCACCCTCGACCAGTGGCGGATGGACCTGGACCTGGCCGAGAGCCGCCCGGAGATCGACGCCGTGCACGAGGGCCTCCGGGCCTCCGGCCTCCTGGGGCGGCCGCTCAAGGCGCGCGTGGGCGGCGGCCGGACGCCGTCGCGGCCCCTGGAGCTGCGCTCGTCGGCCGGCATGACCCTCGTGGTGGGCCGCAACAGCCGGCAGAACGAAGCGGTCACCTTCGAACGCGGGGCTCGCGGCGACCTGTGGCTGCACGCGCGCGGGCGGCCGGGAGCCCACGTGCTCATCAAGAGCGCCGGCCGGGAGGTGGATGCGCAGACCCTGCAGGAGGCGGCCGGACTTGCCCTGTGGTTCTCGGGCGCCCGCGGCGAGCGCCGGGGCGACGTGATCTGCGCCGACCTGCGCCACGTCACGCGGCTGAAGGGCGGCGGGCCGGGGATGGTGCAGGTGCGCGAGGAGCGCAACGTGCAGGCGGAGCCGCTGGATCCGGCGCTGCTATGATTCCCGGTCCCCAGGGAAGGGTCCCGCCCACCCGATCGGGGACCGGCCGACCGCCCGACTTGAGCATCGCGAGGAGCAGACACCATGCAGCTTGCC
>JBGAUA010000222.1:0-5074 GCA_044228875.1 Anaerolineae bacterium | reverse complement strand
CGCTCCGCTCCACCGGACACCTGCCAGCGCTCGATGAAGGCGCGGGCATGGTCGTCGGACTGGGGAGCCGGAGGGTTCGCAGCTGCGGAGGGGTCCATGGCGGCGGGGGCTCCACGGAGCGCGAGGGCGGGGAGGACGGCGGAGGGGGATGGTAGGGCGGGGAGGGGGTGGGCGTCAAGGGAGACTCGCCGCCTCCTACGACTTCAGGTCGACGAGCAGTAAGCCAATGGTGGGGTTGGCCAACAGACCGGCCGGCGGACCTCAGCAGGGCAATTGTCGGTCTGGGCAATTCAGCTATACAGGGCTGTACAGGTTGGGCCGGACGGGTTTTGGCCACACCACAGCTCCCCTCCAGGTGGCCGGACGATTTTTGGACGCACCCTGCGGGTGAAGCGATGTTCGTTCAGGCCGCGAAGGATCCAATTCTGCGGGTCCGCATTCTGAATTGGGCGAACACGGCTCCACCGAAAGGCTTCAGAACTACCTCAAGCAGCGACGATCGCATTTTGAAGTAAGTCTGCCCCACGCACCGGTATGGGCAATATGCAAACCGGTGCGTGGGGCATCGTCATCGGCGAGGAGTGCGTGGCGGGAAGGGTTGATACGATTCAAGTTGTCAGCAGGTTCTTGATCGACATGATGGTGTACTCCACCACATTCCTCATGGCGTCCATGCGGGTTGGGAATACGGGGACTTCCCGGCCGTCATCCAGAACCAGCTTCAGTTCCGGAGTTGTGCCGGAAATGAACCAGTCAGCAGCTTGTTTCGTCCTACCAATCCTTTTACCAGGACGGCGCGGGATGCTTTTGGGCGACAAATGGGCAATTCCTCGGGAAAAGGGTATGATGGCCGGACGCGGGTCGCTGCCGATCGTCGTGCCTTCCCTCTCTGCCTACGATGAGTTGATCGAAAGGATTCCCGTGCCATGACGCTCCGACCGCTGTCCGCAGCCGCTTGTTTGGTATCTTTCGGCCTGATCTGGGGCTTGGCCGCCGCTCCTATCCGTGAGCACGAGTCGTCGCGAGCAGCCCCCGCTGTCGCCCCGCGCCTTATCGACCAGATCGGCGGCTCGGGCGGCCTCAGCGCGACCGATGGGGATGTGGTCTTCGTCGCCATCGGGCCGCGCATCAAGGCGTACCGGACTGCGGTAACCGGCGGCCCGCCGCTGCTGCTGGGCAGCTCCGGGCTGCTGCCTGGTCTGGTGAGCGATATGGCGATCAGCGAGCACCGGCTGTACCTGGGACTCTGGGAACTGGGGCTTTGGATCCTCGATATTCGGGATCCGGCCAAGCCACAGGTTCTGGGTAACCTGCGCACGGTCAGCAGCATCTACAACCTTGAGGTCGCGTCCGATCTCGTCTACATTGCCGCCGGCACGGCCGGGCTCAGGGTCGTGGACGTGCACGATCCGGCGCAACCGCTCAGCCTTACTACTGTGCCGATCCCCGACCGCGACCTTGAGGAAAACGTGACCCGGGCAAGGCATGTGCAGATTGTTGGTCGCCATGCTCTGGTCTTCTTCAGTGACGAGTACTCGGACGACAATCTCGCCGCAGTCTTTGACCTGTCCGAGCCTTCGCTTCCGCGCCATGTCGCCATCGTCGACCTGGAGATCCCCTGCCGAAACCCGAGCATCGCGTTAGCCGGCACGATGCTCTACATGGTATGCAACTACCAGCTGTACGCGCTGGATGTGTCCAACCCGGAGTTCACGCGCATCGTCGGCCAGGCTCGGTTTCCCAACATCTCCGCAACGGGCATCGCTCTCTTCGGCAAATACGCCGTGATCGGATCATCAGGTTATATGCCGCAGGAGGGTCTCGGCATAGCGGTGGTCGACATTAGCCAGTACGAGGCGATGAAGCTGGTCGGCTTCCTTGAGACCCGCGCCGGGACGGAGTCGCTCAGCGCGATCGGGTCGACCGCCTTCGTCGTGGATAATTCTTTTACCGCTCCGGATGGGCTCCGCCAGGTCGACATCAGCAACCCGGCCATGCCGCGCGACCAAGGCCGGGTCGATTGGATCGGCTCCGTTACTAAGATCGCCGCAAGTGGGGGCCGGATCATCGCGGCGGAACAGAACAGCATTTGGTCGCTCCTCAGCAAGGATCTCAGTGCGCTCGGCCGGCTGGGCCTGCCGGTGGGCCGCATGGTTCTTGCCGCTGAGAAGGTGTACGTGGTCGAATATCAGGGGCTCCACATCCTGGATGGCCGGTCCGACGGGACACCGGCCCAGCTGGGCGAGCTGATGCCGGATTTGCCGGGCCTGCGCTTCGTCGGTGTCGCCGCGAGCCCCCCGCTGGCCTATGTGCTGGCGACGACCGCCGGGAACAGGAACGTCGAGGAGACGACTCAGGTCATCGTGGTCGATGTCAGCGAGCCCGCCAAGCCGACGATCCTGGGACGGGTTGAGGTGCCCTCCGCGGCTGGCCGCCTCGTCTCATGGCGCCAGCGCGTGCTGGTGGCCATCGGCCCACGGATCCGTATGATCGATGTGTCCAAGCCCGCGCTTCCTCTGGATGTGGGCGGCTGGACCATGGCGGCCGACGTGAAGGCCATGGCCCTGGCCAGCGATGACGACGGGTACATCTTCGTCGCGGTCGGTAATCAGGTCCGGAGCTTCGACATCCGCGACGCCGATCAGCCGCATGAAGTTGGCTTCATCACGCTGCCCGCACCCGTGACGGCGCTCGATGTCGGCGACGGGCGGGCCGTCGTGACCCTGGCCCACCCCGCCTTGGTGGACCGAGGTTTCGCCAACGAGGTGCGATTCCTAAGCACCCAGGACCCGGCCAATCTGACCGATCTCGGGGGCCTAGGCCTGCCGAGCGTGGTTGGGACTCCCATCGAGCACGCGCGCCTGCTCGGCGATATCGCCTATCTGGCTGCCGGACCTGTCGGCCTGCTCGTGGTGCAGGCTCCTCGTGACTGGGTCTCGCAGCTCAGCCTCCCTTTCGCGCTCGCGCCTAGGGGGGCCGGGATTCCGCGCGATCGCTGACCGAGGCTTGTGGTCCATCCCATCATCTCATTGATCGGCTCACCATACAGTCCGGCCATTCCCGAATGCACGCAGCGAGCTGTCCTTAGTCACGGCTCACCCAGCCGCCCGGAGCCACCTCGAGTCCCAGTCGCTCCGGCCGGTGGCGAAGGTGCCGGCTCAGGAACCGGCTCGTCTTGACCAGTCGACCGTTGGATATTGAGGGGTTCTGGTTCAGTCGCTCCTCAAGGCTTCGTATCCGGTCCATGGCGTGAGTCAGTTACGCTCGCAGCTCTTCAACCAGCGCCTCCCGGGCGGCCAGAGCCGCCTCTAATTCCGCATTCCGTCTCAGGGAATCCGCCAGGGTCATGCTCCCCAGGGTAGTCCTCCCTCGCCCTCCGCGCAAGCGCTCAGACCCCGTGAACGCTTACGAGTCGGGCAGCTGCGATAGGCTTGGGGGCATGACCGGACTTCAGACGCTGGTGGTAGGATCTAGAAGGCTCCGCGCGCCGCTGGCGCTGCTCGAGGCTGGGTTGGAGGCGGCGCAAAGACGGATTGTTGAGTTGGAGCTGGCCCTGGTGGCCGCTCAGGGTCGGAACGCCCAGCTGGCAGAGGAGAACGCAACGCTTCGAGAGCGGCTGGGCCAGAACTCGGGCAACTCCTCGCGGCCGCCATGGTCTGACCAACCTGGGCAGCGGCCGCAAGGCACGCAGCTGCCCGACTCTGGCAGCCCGGTGAACGCTTACCATTGAGGTACCGCCCTAGGGCCGCGGCAGCGCCAGCACCCCCAGCCAGTCGGCCGCGCGGAAGGGGATGGCTGTGTCTCGGTCTGCGGCAACCATGGGGTCCGGCTTCTGGAACGCGAGATTGGCAGCGCCGTCTACGGCGGGCAGCAGGGCCAGCCGCCCTCCGGCGAGCAGAAGCGGTGCGAGATCCTGGAAGCTGCTCTCGCTGCGCATGCGCCAGACGTGGCCATCGTCCTCCGCTAGCAGCCAGGCGTTGTCGGCGCGCCGGAGCAGGCGACTGATCTGGCGCTCCCCGTCCCCACCCTCGTCCACGCGGGGCAGGGCGAACTGGGCCAGGGTGGCGGCGGCTGTGTCGCCGAATGTGCCGCTGCTGGGGTCCGGCGACCAAGCCATGATCTGGGCCGCATCCTCCACCCTGGCCTCGGCTGTTCCCGGCGCGGCGGCGGATGCGCTGTCGTCGGTCCACTGCAGCCAGAGCAGCGCCCCGGCATCGGTCAGCTGCAGGGAGGCGGGGTCCAGGCGGCCGCGCAAGCCTGGCCAGGGCAGGAAGGGGTCGTCGACCGCCGAGGCATCGGCCAGGGGCGGCGCGGAAGCCGCGGGCTCCACGCGGCCGGCCCGCGTATGGAGCAGCCGCGTGGCCCGCTGCCCGTCCCAGCGGAAGACATCGACGTCGGTACCCTCGGCCTGGATGCTACCCAGGAGAAAGGTGCGGCCGTCGGGGCTCCAGGTCATGATGCCGCCGGGTTCACCACTGGGCAGGGTCAGGCCGACGCCGGTGTAGGTGTCGTCGGCGGCGAAGTCCGGCCCGGGCGGGGCATCCAGGCGCAGGATATGCACCGTCTGCTGTCCTTCGTCCAGCACCAGTGCCGCCTGGCCATCGGGTGCCAGGACTGCGTCGGCGGTTGCCTCGTCCGATTCCCACAACAAGTTCTCCTTGTTCAGGCGAACCCCGGTGCTGTCCAGCAGCCACAGGTCGCCGGTCCAGGTGGTGTCGCGGGCCATGCGCCACAGGTTGCGCCGCGTGACGAGCACCCGGCCGCCGGTGGCGGCGCAGTCGATGGCGTCCAATCCGGCCTCCTCGCTGCCGGGCAGGTCGCCCAGATCGGCGAAGACGCGCGGCTCGACGGCGGCGGCATCGAGGCGCAAGGCGCTGAGGGGCAGCTGCAGCACGCGCTGGTCGTCGCGGGCGGCCAGCTGCTCCTCGCGCGTGCCGACCTTGTCGAGGTGCAGGATGAAGAGGACCAGTCCGGCATCGGGCAGGACGCAGAAGTCCTTGACGGTGAGCCCCGTGACCGCACCGATGGCAGCCGGCGGCGCCTCCTGCCACTGGGCGTCGGCGGCGGCTGACAA
>JBGAUA010000221.1:0-5084 GCA_044228875.1 Anaerolineae bacterium | reverse complement strand
CCTTCGTCGCCGTGAGCCGATGTGGCGCGAAACCGGCGACGGCCACGGCACAACTTTGGTCGCCACCGAGGCCGGGCTGGAGGCCATCGGGATCGAGCCGGTGGTGGCCAGCGCCGTCGCCAGGGCGTCGCGCAGCGGCGGGTCCACCAGGGCCACGCTCAGGTAGCCGTTCTCCGTCATGCCCTCCGGCGGGCCCACCATGCGCCAGCCCGGCAGATCGGCCAAGGCAGCGCGGTAGGTCGCCGCCGCGCGGCGGCGCGAGTCCAGGCGCTCGGGCAGGTGGTCCAGGCAGAGATCCAGCCAGGCCGCGTTCAGCGCGTCCAGCCGGCTGTTCCAGCCCACCAGGTCGTGCGTGTCGTGGCTCGTGCGGCCGTGGTTGCCCAGTTGGCGCAGCCGGCGCGCCAGGCCCGGGTCGTCCGTCAGCACCGCGCCCCCGTCGCCCGCCGCGCCCAGCACCTTGGCCGGGTAGAAGGAGACCGTCGACACCAGGGCCCCCGCCGGCAGCGGCAGCCCCGCGCGGCGCGCCCCCCAGCTCTGCGCCCCGTCCTCCAGCAGGAGGATGCCCTCGCGCCCGCACCAGTCGCGGTAGTCCGCCAGGCGCCCCGAGGCCCAGCCGTAGAGGTGGGCCAGGATCGCCGCCTTCGGCCGGTGGCGCGCCGCCGCTTCCTTGAAGGCCGCCAGGTCCATCTGCAGGTCCGCTGCGTTGGCGTCCACCGTCACCGGTCGGGCGCCCACGTTGACCACCGCCTCCAAGGTCGCCCAGAAGGTCAGGTCCGGGAGCAGCACCCGGTCGCCCGGCCCCACCCCCAGAGCCCGCAGCGCCAGCTGCAGCGCGTCCGTGCCGTTGGCGCAGCCCACAGCATGGGCGACACCCCCCTCGAGGGCCAGCCGCTCCTCCAGCCGCGCCACCCATTCGCCGCCCACGAAGGCCGTCCGCGCCGTGATCGCGCGCACCCGCTCCAGCCAGGCCTCCATGAAGCCCGGCTCCAGGCGCGTCAGGTCGACGAAGGGGGTCTGCGGGTGGGGGCCGCTCGCCACCGGAAGCCTCACCCCTCCAGCACCCGCAGCAAGCCCTCGTCCAGGCCCACCTGCGCCTGCCAGCCCAGGGTCCGCTCCATCAGGGTGACGTCCGGCACGCGCCGGCGCGTGTCCGCGAAGCGCTCGCCGTAGGCCGCCTCGTAGGGCAGGTGGACGATCGGCGAGGCCGAGCCCGTCGCCGCCAGCACCCGCGCCGCCAGGTCGTTGATCGAATGCTCGAAGCCGCTGCCGATGTTGAAGGCCCGGCCCAAGGCCTCCGGCCGGCTGCCCGCCCGGAAGGTGGCCTCCACCGCCTCGGCCACGTAGGTAAAGCAGCGTGTCTGCTCGCCGTCGCCGTGCACCGTCAGCGGCTGCCCCGCCTGCGCCTGGGCGATGAAGCGGGCGATGACCGAGCCATAGCCCGAAGGGTCCAGGCGCCGGCCGTAGGCGTTGAAGTAGCGGACGATGCTCATCGCCAGGCCCCGGTCGGCGTAGGCGAAGGCCAGGTGCTCGTCCAGGGCCTTCGCCGTCGAATAGCCCCAGCGGTGGATCCAGGTCGGGCCCAGCACCCGCGGCCCGTCCTCCTTGAAGGGGATCGCGTCCGACTGCCCGTAGACCTCCGAGGTCGAGGCCAACAGCAGCCGGGCGCCCGCCGCCATCGCCGCGTCCAGCACCACCTGCGTGCCCTCCGCGTTGGTGATCAGCATCTTCAGCGGGTTGGCCACCACATGCTGCACGCCCACCACCGCCGCCAGATGGAAGACAGCCTCCGCCCCGCGCATCGCCTCCGCCACCGCCGAGCGGTCCAGGATGCTGCCCGCGATCACCGTCAAGCGCGCGTCGCCCGCCAGGTGGGCCAGGTTGGCCTCGCGGCCCGTGCTGAAGTCGTCCAGCACCCGCACCCGCCGGCCGTCGGCCAGCAGGCGGTCCACCAGGTGCGAGCCGATGAAGCCCGCGCCGCCCGTGACCAGGGTCACCGGGGCGTCAGCCGCCGGCGCCGGTGATCGTGACGGTGAAGATGACGGTGACGGAAACCGTGAAGGTAGGGGCGAAGCGTCCGCCGATTGCATGGTCGATGTTCCCATAGGGTGGCTGCGGATGCTTCGCCCTGGCTTCAGGCCGCGGCGGCCACGGCGGCCGGCGGCGTGAAGCCGCCCGGTTGCCACAGGTCCACCGGTAGCCAGGTCTCGGTGCCGTCCGTGTGCAGGCAGACCACCACCGAGCCCTCACAGCCCAGGGCGAAAGCAGAGATGGGTGCCGGCGACTCGAAATCCGCTTCCGGGATGAGGGCGAGTTCGATGCTCTCCACGATGCCGTCGAACTCCACGAAGAGCCGGCCGCTGGTTCTGTCGAACCAGACCCGGGTGGCGACAGCGTACGTTCGATGGTCAATAGCCACGTGCATGAAGTTCCTCCTCGAACTGGGCGATCGCATCACGCAAGACGGGGCCCCATTCTCGCTCCAGTCCGCGGATGGGGCCGCGACTGCGGTCATACACGCCGAGAGGGTGGTTGTCACGGTAGACGTGGACATGCTGACCGCCAAGATCGGAGCGAATGTAGACCAGGATGAACCCCAGGATCTTCCGTCGCATCGGCTCAGCTGCCCAGCAGCGTCGCCTGCTCCCGCCACAGATCCAAGAGCGGGCTCTCCGGCAGCTCCAGGTCGTCCCAGGTCAGCGGCTGGTCCGGCGGCACCGCGCGCTTCAGGCGCGGGTAGAAGCCGGCGTGGCCCTCCAACAGCAGGATGGGCACGCGGCCCAGCGGGTCCGCCGCGGCGCAGCGGTCCACCAGGCCGTAGCAGCTGTCGTCGCCGATGCTGTGGCGCACCACGTCGCCCGGCGCCAGGGGCCGCTTGGCGTAGGCGTAGACGTCGGCCACCCGGCCCCGCTTGGGGGCCAAGACCGCCTCGCCGTAGAGCGCGGCGCGGGCGATGGCCCGCGTCGTCTCCAGATGGCAGAGGTGGTAGGGGCGGTAGAAGAGGTAGTAGGGCCCGTCGCCCAGCTTGTAGTACTTGAGGAGCGGCATCTGGTCCGGGTCGTCGCAGAAGCCCACCACGAACACCCCGCCGCCCGGCTCCGCGCCCAGGATGTAGTCCACCACCCCCGTCGCGCCGTCCGGCAGGCTGTCGTAGCGGCGCCAGTCGAAGAGCCCCAGGACCTCCCGCACGTCCTTGGCCGCCGGCCCCTCCATGCCCGGCACGTAGGGCAGCAGCCCCGTGGCGTTGGCCACCAGGGCCATCTCCACGTTCAGCTTGCTGCCGTCCGTGTAGGCGCAGCACATCACAGGGTCCAGGTTGCGGATGGCCGCCTCGTGGGCCAGGCTCTCCGCCGTGGCGTCGCGGCGCAGGAAACCCTTGATGTTGCCCGCCATGACGATGCGGAAGGCCCAGAGCTCGATCTCGTCGATCATCGTCATCAGCACGCCGTGCTGGTCGCCCGCGTCGCTCGTCACCACCACCCCCGCCTCCTGGGCGCGGCGGTGCAGCAGCGGGCCAAGGGCCAGGTCCACCTCGGCGTTCATCAGCACCACGTGGGCGCCGCGGGCGATGGCCGCCAGGCAGACCTCCGCGGCGAAGCCCACCGTGTTGGTGGCCTCCACCAGCACGTCGAAGGCCAGGCCGGCGGCATCGTCCAGGACGTAGAAGGGGTCCGTGGTCACCCACACCGAGTCCGGGCCGGCCGCGGGGACGGCCTGGCCCGCGGCCATGCGCCGCCAGGGCTGGCCGCTGGCCGCGGCGGCCTTCTCGGCCGCCTCCGGTTTGATGTCCGTCACCGCCACCAGGCGCATGCCGGGCGTGTGCCCGATCTGCCAGGCGATGCCGAAGCCCATCGCGCCCGCGCCCACCAGGGCCACGCGAATCGGCCGCCCCTCCGCTTCCAGCCGTCTCAGTTTGTCGAGCATGTCCGCGTCTCCTCTGCGATCCTCAGCCTATCGACCCTGACGATGGTTCCACCCCCAGTCGAAGTCAAGTAGGGGCCGGTCTGTCTGGCGTCCCGCGCCGCTGCGGCCGCACCGCCCAGCTGAAATGCTCCAGGCCCACGCGCAGGGCGCGCTTGAAGGTGTGCGGGTCGGAGAAGAGCATCTTCAGGTAGGTGAGGAAGGGCCCCGGCCGCAGGGCCCATTCGCGGAAGGCGCGGCGCTGCCAGTACAGCAGGTCCTCCGCGCTCAGGTTGTCGTACTGCAGCACCGTGCCCTTGTCCATGTCCACCTCTTCCCAGCGCGTGCCCGGCTTGAACCAGCCGTTCTTCACCACCTCGAAGAAGAAGGGCGTGCCCGGGTAGGGCGCCGCCACGTGGAAAAGGGCGATGTCCAGCGGCAGGGCCTTGGCCAGGTCGATCGTCTGGCGGATGGTCGCCTCCGTCTCACCCGGCAGGCCGATGATGAAGTAGCCCCAGTTCTTGATGCCCGCCGCCCTGGCCCAGCCCAGGGCCCGCGCCGCCTTGGCCGGGTCGGCCCCCTTGGCCGCCTGCCGCAGGATGTCGGCGCTGCCGCTCTCGATGCCCCAGCTGATCAGCCAGCAGCCCGCCCGGCCCATCAGCTGCAGCATCTCCTCGTCCACGTAGTCCACACGGCTGTTGCAGGTCCACTTGATCTTCAGCCCCTCGGCGATGATCCGCTCGCAGAGCGCCATCACCTGCTCGCGGTTGACCGTGAACAGGTCGGCGTACATGTGGATGTTCTTGATCCCCAGCCCGTGCAGCAGCCACAGCTCCTTCATCACCCGGTCCGCCCCGTGCAGCCGCACCGACCACTGGTAGGTGACGTGCTTGATGCAGTACTTGCAGCCCGCCGGGCAGCCCCGGCTGGTCAGGATGAAGGTGAAGGGCCCCTTCATCAAGGGCATGCGGTACTGGTCCAGGGGCAGCAGGTGGTGCAGGGGCATCGGCAGGTCATCCAGGTCGGGGATGAAGGGCCGGTCCACGTTGATGCGTGTCTCGCCGGCCTCGCGCCAGACGAGGCCTTTGATCTGGCGAAGGCGGTCGGGGGTGGGGAGTGGGGGGGGGAGATGGGACGGATTGGGCCGAAGGGAGGAATGGGGCCGATCGGCGGCGGCGGTGGGGGGC
>JBGAUA010000220.1:0-5098 GCA_044228875.1 Anaerolineae bacterium | reverse complement strand
CCGTCGACCTCCAGGCGGTTCATCACCTGGGCTTGCGGCGACTCGTCGGCGCCGATGCCGGTGGACAGCGCGGAAGCCGTCAGGCGCAGGACCACCTCGACCTCCGCCTCACCGTGGGCCGGCACCAGGATGGGCTCGGGGGGCAGCAGCAGCTCCAGGCCGGCCGCCGCCGCGGGGCTCCGCCAGCTGCCCGTGAAGGCGACCAGCAGCGGCTCGGCGGCCAGATTGGCGACGGCGACCCGGCGGCGCAGCTCCAGGCGCGGCACGGTCACGGCCTGCAGGCCGAAGTCGATCTCGGCGAAGTCCCCGGCGCGCGGCAGCAGGTAGGCGTTGCCAGCGGCCAACAGGTCCAGCCGCCCGGCGCCGGCCTGGCTGAGACCGGCCTCGCCGCCGCTGCCGTCGGCGGCGCGCACACCGCGGGCGCTCGAGGACACCAGCAAGGCCGCTAGGCTCCGCGGTTCCAAGGCCAGCGCCTGCGCGCGGCTGCGCTGGGCCAACACGGCCGCCGCGCCGGCCACGTGCGGGCTGGACATGGATGTGCCGCTGAGGCTGCGACCGGCACTGCCGCTGCCCATGGCCGCCGCGACGATGCCCGTGCCCGGCGCCGCCAGGTTGGGCTTGAGGGCGCCGTGCAGGCTGGGGCCGCGGGAGCTGCTGGCGGAGAGCTGGTCCACCGCCGCGGCGCCCGAACCGGAGCTGGCGGTGTTGGCCACGGCCAAGGTGGAGGGACTGGCCCCGGGAGCCCCCAGGATGAAGGCCTGGCCGCCCGCGTTGCCTGCCGAGCCCACGACGACGATACCCGCCGCCACCGCGCCGGCCACCGCCCGCTCGAGAATGGGTCCGCCCTGGCCCCAGGGCTCACTGAGGCTCATGTTGATGACGTCGATACGGCCGGGCGCGGTGCCGGGCACGGCACGGCCCAGGTTCACCAGGGCGCACCAATCCAGGGCGTCGACCACCACATCGACCGCCTCGTCGGTGGCCAGCCCGGGGCCGGTGGGCGGGCCGTAGATCTTGAGGGCCACGAGGCGGGCGCCCGGCGCGATACCGGCGGCCACCGTTCCCGCAGCCTCGCCGGCGGCGATGCCGGCGACGTGGCTGCCATGACCCTGCTGGTCCAGCGGATCGGGATCGGGGCGGGGCGTGCCGCTGCAGAGGCCCGCCGCTTCCTTGTCGCGCGTGCACACGCGCGGATGGGTGTAGTTGGGACCGACGAAGTCGTAGCCGCCGATCACCTTGGCGTTCGGGAAGAGCGGCCGCCCGTTCCAGGAATCGTCGACACGTTCCGCGGCCGTGGCAGCCTGTTGGTAGGCGGCGGCGAGGCCGGGTCCGCCGAGCGCGGCGTGGGTATAGTCGATGCCGGTGTCGATGACGGCGACGACCGATCCCGCGCCGTCCCAGCCGGTCTGCGCCCGCAGGGCCGGGGCGCCCACCCGCGGGCCGCTGGCGGCCAGGTCCGGCCGCAAGCCGGGCGCCGGCCAGACCGCCGCCACCCCGGGCAGGTCGCGCAGTCGCGGCGCCAGCACCGCCGGAGCGTGCACCAGGAGGCCGCTGTGGAAGGCGCGCTGCCTGCCGACCACCCGTCCGCCCATGGCCGCCACCCGGGCCGCGGTGCGGTCCTGCGCCGCGGCGATGACCGCCTCGGCGCGGTCCAGCAAGGCGCGCTGGGACCGCGCCAGGCGTCCCACTGCGGCGGCGTCGCCCAGGGGTCCCCGCCCCGCCTCCAAGACTGCCAGCAGCCCGGGCTCGTCCAGGACCAGGATCAGGCTGCTGTCCGCCGCGAGGGCCGGCACCGGTGGCGCCGCGGCCCGCGCGGCGCCGGCCATGCCGAGCGCCGTGGCAACGGGCAGCAGCAGTCGCAGAAATCGGGCGGCGGACCGTGTTGGCGTCATGGGTCGCTCTCTGGGACGCGGTGGTATGGAACAGGGCGGGCGCGGGAGCGCTAGAATCAGGGGGACGGCAGCTTGCCGCGCGGAATCATATCACAGGGGAATGCCCTTGCATTTGCGAAGCCCAGTGGGCGCCGAAGCCCGAGGGAGCCGCCGATCGCGGTCCCGCCACCGGCCCGCGTTCCGGTTCCTGGGGCTGCTGCTGCTCGCCGCCGGTCTGGGCGCCTGCCGCCGCGGCCCGGCCGCCGAGGCCCTTCTCGAGCCCACGGAAGTGGCGGTGATTCCGGCGCAGAGCCTGGCCGGCCGCTCGGACGCGCCCTCCAGCGCGCCGCAGGACGCCGGCCTGGCGACGCCGGACCTCATGGCCACGCCGGACCTCCTGGCCACCGTGCAGGCGGAGCTCATGGCCACCCTGGTGGCCCTGGCCAGCGCCTCGCCCACCGCTACGGCCACCGCGCCGGCGGTGCTGGGACAGGCCGCCCTGCCGCTGGACAGCCCGGAGGCCGGCTGCGAGCTGCCCGACCAGCCCCTGGGCCTGAGCCTGCGGGTGGATCCGGGGGCGCCCCAGCCCACGGCGCCCGCCGCCCCCTACTTCGACAGCTACCGGGTGCAGGTGACCGAGCACCGCGCGGCAGAGGGCGTCTTCCGCCTGGCGTCGCAGGACCCGGTTCTGCCTTTCGCCCTGGAGCTGGGCTATGACGGCGGAACACCGCCGCCGCTGGCCGTGGGCGGCATCTACACCATCAGTCATTATGACGACCTGCATCTGCCGCGGCCGGCCGGTGAAGGGCTGCGCATCGACGACGAACAGGGTTTGCTGGTGCTGGGGATCAACCTGCGCGAGGGCGAAGGCGCGGCCACGCGGGTGCTCGGCGGCGACCGCGCGGGCTGGACGGTGGAGACCCTGCCATCCGCCTGCCGTTTTTCGCGACTCGACGGCTGCGGCTACGAGCTGCGGGCGGCGCCGGTGCGCTTCCGGCGGCCGGATGGCCCCATGGCGGTGCTCAACGCGCCGTCGGAGCTGCTGCTGGAGGCGGCGGGAGCCCCCACCTACCGGGTGACCCTGGCGACCAGCCATCTGCGCCTGTGGCGCGGCGACCTGCCCTGCGACGATCCGACGGACTGGGTGCAGTCCTACCGCATCACCCGCCAGGATTGACCGCATGGCCAACAGCACGTCGGCGCCCATCACCCTGCACGACCGTTTCGGGCGCGCCATCGACTACCTGCGAATCAGCCTCACGGAGCGCTGCAACCTACGCTGCGCCTACTGCATGCCCACCGAGGGCCTCAGCTTTGCCCCGGACGCCGAGCTGTTGGACGCCGCCGAGATCGAGGCGGTGGTGCGCGCGGCGGCCACCGTGGGCTTCCGCAAGGTGCGCCTGACGGGCGGCGAGCCCCTACTGCGCGCCGACGTCGTGGACATCGTCCGGCGCATCGCGGGCGTCGCGGGCATCGCGGACATCTCGCTGACCACCAACGGCATCCGGCTGCCGCAGCTGGCCGCGCCCTTGAAGGCTGCCGGCCTGCGGCGGGTGAACGTGCACATCGACTCCTTGCGCCCCGACAACCTTTCCCGTCTCATGCGCTGGGGGCGCCTCGAGGACCTGTGGGCCGGGCTGGGCGCGGCCGAGGCGGCAGGCCTGCTACCCATCAAGATCAACGCGGTCGTCGCCCGCGGCTTCAACGACGAGGACGTGGTGGACCTGGCCGCCCTGAGCCTGGTCCACGACTGGACCGTTCGCTTCATCGAACTGATGCCCCTGGGCGCCGGCCAGGAATCGCGCTTCGCCATCGATCGCTACGTGCCCAACCACGAGGTGAAGGCGCGGATCGAAGCGGCCTTGGGACACCTGGAGGCCCTGCCCAACGCGGACGCGTCCGATGAAGCGCGCAACTACCGGCTGGCCGGCGCGCCCGGCCGGGTGGGCTTCATCTCGCCGGTGAGCGAGCCCTACTGCGGGACCTGCAACCGCATGCGCCTGACCGCCGACGGCAAGCTGCACCTCTGCCTGCTGCACGACGACGAACTGGACCTCCGCGCCGCCTTGCGCGGCGGCGGCGGCAGCGAGGCCCTGGCCGCGATCCTGGCCCGCGCGGTGGCCGCCAAGCCGACCGGGCACGCCCTCAACCGCGGCATCCACACCGAAGCGCGCCGCATGCACGCCATCGGGGGTTGACGGCCACGCTCAGCGGGAGAGCAGGGGCATCAGCAGGCGAGTCCGGGGCGGTCCCGATAGCGTTGGCGTGGCCGATGCGGCCGGGACATCCGGGGTAGGCGTGGCGGTCGGCGTCGGCGCTTCGGGGGTGAGCAGCGGACCGGCGGTCGGCAGGGTCGGCGCCGAACCGGGCATGGTGGCGGCCAGGGGCTCGAGGTACAGACGGCCCTGCCGTCCGTCGATCATCCGGTAGTCCACCCGGGTCCACAGGGTGACCGGCTGGCGGCCGGGCCAGCGCGCCAGCAGCGAATGGCTGACGGCAAAGCGGCCGTCGCCGACGAAGGGCAGCAGCCAGACGAGCGGATCGGGCGCGAAGTCGGCCGGCGGCACGGCCTCCCCGGGCACCGCTTCCAGCGCCGCTCCGGTCTGGTCCCGCAGGTCGGCGGAGATCGGCGCCCGCCCGTCCACCGCGGCGGCGAGTCGGCTGAAGAAGCCGGCAAGCTCAGCGCTGTCCGACAGGTCGCCGTAATACCCCTGCCGGCTGACGATGGTCTCGAGCGCCGGGTCGCAGGATGCGGCCAGGCAGAGCGCCGCGATCTCGTTCTGTTCGGAATCCTTGAGCTGGTCGGCGGCGGCCACCATCGAGTCGGTCCCCAGGCTGTTGCGGCCGTCGGTCAAGACGAAGACGAGGCGCCGGCTGCCGGGCCGGGCAGCGTCCAGCAGGTCGCCGGCGGCTGACAGCCCGAGGCCGATGTTGGTGATCCCGCCGGGATCGGCGCCCTCCAGCGCCGCCAGGATCGCCGCCGGGGACGTGCCCAGGGGACGCGAGGTCAGTACCCGGTCGCTGAAGGCCACCAGGCCGACGCGCAGCCCCGGAGCCGCAGCCTCCGCCAGCAGGCGCGCCACGCCGGCCCGCAGGTCCAGAATGCGCTGCCCGCGCATGGAATCCGAATGGTCCAGCACCAGGAGCAGCTCGAGCTGCTGCGCGGCGGGCTCACAGGCCAGCGATCCGCCGCTTTGGGCGCGGACCGTGTCGTTCAGCAAGGGCTC
>JBGAUA010000021.1:0-31277 GCA_044228875.1 Anaerolineae bacterium | reverse complement strand
CCAGATCGTCGGGACGCACGCCGGCGAGTGCCCCGCGGATGCGGCCGATGGGGGTACGGACGGCGTCGATGACCAGGACCTCATGCAAGTTCATGGCGATGGCGTTCTCCTGGATCGGGGCGCGTGCTGGTCGAGGCGTCAGGTACTGGACGGAGACAGGATGCGCGAAGCGCTTTGTCAGGCGATACGGCCGCCTTGATCCTCGCGAATGAAGATCCAAGCCGCCACCTCGCCGATGTCGAAGCTGTCGCCAACGAAGCGACGATCCAACTGCGAGGAGCTGATGCCCGACGCAGCCTCGGCGGCGCTCTCAGCGAGAATGTCGCGCGCCCGAGCCAGCCAGCGCTCGCCGTTGGACGCCCGAAGGTCGATCCATTCGGCATGACAGCGGCTCTCCAGCGTGGCCTCGTCGACCATCCAGCCGGGGCGCTCCCAGTCATGTTGAACAAGACCGCGCTCGGCGGCCAAGAGGCCGACCCCGTCACCCAGCAGAATGGGTATGCCCACGGAGATGGCGGCCTGCCGCACGGCGTCATGGCCGGCCACAGCTTCGGACATCGCGGTGGAGATCGCTGCGCCGCTGCCGGCGGCGGCGATGGCCTTCAAGCTGCCGAAGGCCAGACGAAGGAACTCCGCCTCGTAGAGGAGCTTGGACAGGCGCGGCGGCCCGAGGATCTCGAAGGCGACCGAAGGCAGTCCGCTGGCCGCGACGAGGGCCTGCGCCTCAGAGAGCGCATGGGCACGCAGCACGCCTGCCCGGTAGCTCGGCCCCATGATGGTGCTGTCCAGGGCGGCGACGATGTCCAATCCGCTGGTCTGGCCGCGGATCTCGCGTAGCACCGCGGCCGCGATCTCCTCAGGCGTGACGGCCTCCATCTGCCCGAGAGCGGTGATGGCAGAGTACTCGGCGACGCTGAAGAGCCCGTTTTCTCCGGTATCGATGTACACGCTCTCCAAAGGCCGGCCCAGAGACTGGCCGGCGCCTTCCAGGGAGAAGGGCCGGCCGTTCTCGAGAGACAAAGCATGCGCGGGATCGGCGTCGAAGCGGGTCATCGGACGGCCGCGATGGTGGATTGGCCCTTGGTGGATGCCCTTCCACGTGATGGCGGCCCCGGGCTTGATCTCCTTGACGGCAGGCGCGCCGGGGGTGCGGGCAAGCAGCAGCAGGAGCATGGAATGGGCGCCGGCCAGCGCGGACTTGGAGAGCAGGGTACGGCTGGGCTTTTCCTCGCCGTGGGTATAGGGGATGTTCAAGCCCATGCCGCCGGTGCCAGTGGTGCCGATCTTCACATAGACCTTGGTGCCGGCCTGGATCATGGCCTGACTGGCCAACTGAACGTGGCGCACCAGCATGGGTATGGCCTGGGCAGCAAGGAGGTCGTCCACATCCTCGCCGGAGTCGACGGCCGTTTCCGCGCCATTATCGGCGGCGCGACGGGCCAGGACGCGGCGGATGGTAGGATAGATGCCGCCGTAGGCCAGGGCCGTAGCTGTGTTTACGGCGTCGACGATCACGTCCGGCTTCACGCCCTCGGCCATTCGCGACCGGCCGAGGATGAGCTGGACGAGCAGGGAGCTCCCGTAAGCGGTGGGCGAGAGTTCGTCGAGGGCGTCGGCCAGCATCTGGCCGCGAACAGCGACATCGGCGCGAATCTGATCAGGCCTCAGGCCGGACAGGCTGTCACGCACAAAGACATTGCCCCAGATAGGCAGGAGCTGGGTAGATGAGGCCGGATGGAGCCGGCCGAGGTCGCCGACAGCGGTCCGCGATTCGGATTCGGTGAGGCCGCCGACGAGGATGCGTCCGGCGCCGGCGAGGATCAACTCCCGGCAGACGGCGCGGCCCACGAGGCCGGCGCCGCCGAGAACGAGAGCGGTTCTACCTTTGATGTCCATGGCTGTGGCCGAAATGGGGGAGGGGAACACGGGGCCGAGCGGGCACGCTCGCCCGGCGGCAGGCCAGCGATGGGTGACGGTACCACAGAACACGACCGGGTGCCAGATCGAGAACGCAGCCCCGGGTCGGCGCTGGAGGCTGAGTCAGGTCGAAACACGTATCTACATACACATATCTACATAACCACGCTAGACCGTCATGGTGGCCATCTCGAGAAGGGAAGTCCCGAATTTGATGGCTCGCTGCGGCCACGGACTCCAGGACGGGCCATGTTCTTGTCCGTATCCGCCGTTCAGCACGAAAAGGAAGGATGGCAGCGCGGGACTCACGGGACGTCAGCGGAGCATTGGAGTGCACCACCGCCCGGCTCAGGCCTGTGTCAGTCGGCAACCACCCTTGGGAGTCCGATGTGACCAGTTGCGGGTGACCAGTTGCGGTCGACGGTGGGCTAACGCAGCCTTGACCGCTTGATCGAGGCCACGGACGCAAGTCCGCGCTGCGCGACGTTATGTCCCGCAATCCGTCGATCAGCATCGGCATCCACATAATGACCATAGTGTGAAGTCATCACTGGAAAGTTCGCGACCGGACAAAGCGAACGCACATTCTGCGCGCTGACATTGGCAGCGGATGCGCGCCGCCGGGGCCCGACGCGTCGCCGCCGTGAGCCGGCCAGACCAGTCGACAGTCGCCTCACTGACGCCACCATCTCCCCCGACGTGACCCCGTGCCGAACAGATGAGCGAACGTCGCCCACCCTCATCCAACGCTTGCCGGTCACCAAACCCAAGGCCCGACTCGCCGGTCTTCTACGGCGCGAGCCTCAGTGAGGCTCCTCGAACCCGCTCTCCACCCAGGCCCTGGCGCTGGTCTCGTTGAGTTTGAAGTTCGAGCGCACGCGCACTTCGGCCAACAGCTCGCCGGCGGCATCGCGGGCGGCCAACATGGCATAGGGATCGTCTTCGTCGGGGACGATGTCCAGCGTCACCTTGAACCGCGCCTCGTCCCCGTTGACCACGATGTGCTTGTGCAGCTGCGCCCGAAGCTGCTGCTCGTGCCGGCGGAGCACCTCGGACGCGGTCTTCACGAGCACGCGAAAGGCGTTGCCGTCCAAGGGCTTGGGGTTCTTCTTGTCCCGCCCCATCGTCCAGGGCCCGACCAGCGCCGGCTCGCCCTCGTCGCCCAGGTACATCTCGACCGCCCAGCCCTCGTCATCCTCGTTGCGCACCACGCGGGCCGTCCAACCGTCGTCGCGCCAGATCAGGGGCTCGTGAATGGGCGCACGCGGGTCGGCATCGATCAGCACATCGGGTTCGACGGTCTCCATGTTCATGGACGAAGCATAGGGCCAGCCGGGTCGTAGGTCAAACGTTCATCGAACAGGCGTGCGCTTGGGGCAACGCTCTCGCAGTGGGAGGGGCCGGAGGCAGCAAGAGGCCCCGCCGTCACCGGCGGGGCCTCCTGGTTCATGTTCGGTCAACCGCCCGCAAGCGGCGACCCGGGCTGGTCCTACACTCAGATCAGCGGCGACCCCAGAAGTCGTCCGGCGGGCAGCCGATGGTGTGGGCGATCTGGGTGTAGATGCCGCCCAGGTCTTCCGGATCCGGCGCGTAATGGAAGCCCGAGGGATCCGTCGCGCATTCGCCCAGCAGCTGCGGGTTGATGTCGTTCTGCGCCCCGATGCCGATGGTGTAGACCCGCATGCCCTCGTCCTTGGCCGCCTGCGCCGCGCGGCGGACCGTCGTCTCCACCGTGCCATCCTCCGCCGGCGGCACCCGGTTGGGCAGGCCGTCCGTGAGGAAGATCATGACCAGGCTGTTGTCGCCGCGCCTCGCGGCGCCCTTGCCCGCCTCCAGGCCCATGCGGAAGGCCAGATCCAGCCGCGTGCCCTCCGCCTTGCCCTGCGGCAGGGCGTCGATGGCCGCCAGCGCCGTGCCCGCGTCCGCCGTCAGACCCGTCTGGATCCAGGCGGTGTCGTTGAAGCCCACCACCGCCACCTGGTCATGCTTGCCCTTGGCGTCCGGGGTGAAGTCCATCATGCCCACGAAGGCCTTGGCCGCGTCCAGGCTGGCGGCCAGCTTGCTGCGGCCCTTGCGGCTGAGGCGGTCCATGCTGGTGGACACGTCCAAGACCAGCACCACGTCGCCGTGCACCCATTGCTGGAAGCAGGTCTCGCCGACGATGATCGGGATGTAGATCGGCTTCGGGTTGGGCGTGGGGGTGCGCGTGGGCACCGCCGTGTTCGTCATCGTCGGCAACGGCGTGTTCGTGGGCACCGGCGGATCCGTCGCCGTCGGCACTGGGGTGTCCGTGGGCACCGGCCCCGGCGTCTCCGTGGGCGGCACGTCCGTCGGCGTAGGCGTCGGCAGACAGATTCCCTCCGGGACCGTGATGGCCTGCGCGGCCATCGGAATGTCCTTGAGCTTGTTCTGCCCGTCGACGATCTTCATCATGCCGTCGACGTTGTACACCGCGCCCACGCCCACCATCGGTCTGACACGGTAGGTAACCGAGAGCGGCTGCAACTCCTGCGGCCGGTCCCAGGACCAGCCGAGACGGGTAAGCTCGCCCTCCGGCTTGATCGAGGAGGGGGGAATGCTGGCCGAGCCCTCCACGTAGGTCAGCCCCGGCGGCACCAGCTGCGCCATCTCCAGGAAGCGGAGGGCGACGCCGTCATCCTCAGTGTATTCCTCGAAATGGTTCTCGCTCATGGAGCGAATCTTGCCGGGCTGCGGGTACTCAGAGTACTCGTTGCTCATCTCCTTGACGAAGATGCAGTAGTCCGGCGGCGCCTCCGGACAGCCGACGATCAAGGGCACCTTCTTCTTCTTGATCGTGTTGGCCGCGTTGAGCATCTTGCGCCGCATGTCGGTGTACACCGACTTGGTGCTCGCGTAGAAGATCACCAGGTCGCACTTGTCCTCGTCGGCCACCTTATCCGGGTCGTCGCGGTGGGCCAGGTCCAACTGTCGTACCGCGGCCTGCGCGGCGCCCTCCACGTCCCCGACAGGATCGTGTCCGAGTCGAGGTTGCCGCAGCGCGCCGCGGATCGACGATAGGTTCTCCGTCATCTGGGTGATGACGCGGACGTTCGTGCGGTCGTAGTGGATCACCGCGCCCTTGATCTTTACGCCCTTGTTGTCACGAGCCACGCGCTCAAGGGCCTGCAGCGCCGTGGCGGCGGTGTCGTTCTGCCATGCCGGGATGAACAACTCGCTCACCTGCACGAACACGACGTTGATGCCGCCCTTGCAGATGGGGCATTGAGGCTCGAAGTTGACCTTGACCTCGTAGGTACAGGGATCCACCACGCTGATCTGCGCCGTGCTGGTGATCACACCCACACAGCTGGACAGGCGCCCCGGGGGGATCTTCTGGGCCTGGGTGGACCTAGGTCGAAGGCTGAGGCCACCCAGGACCATGGCCACGATAAACAGAGCGGCGAGCACGCTAAAGCGTTGACGGGTCATGCTGATTCCCTTCCTCGGCCGTTTCCGGCCCGGACACAAAGGGCCGCCCGACGCAGGTAGAGGCCAACGGCGATGCCTGGCGACGATGCGACTGCTCCTGTTGGATCTAGACAGGGATGCTTTCAGCGGTTCGTGCAATCTACAATGCCCACCCGCAGGCCATCCCAACGACGGCGTGCGGATTCGCGATGACCTTCTGACGAATCCAGTCTATCCCTGGGACCGGAATCAGTCAAACCTCTAGAACACGTGAGCCGGACTTGACGGACAGCCCTGCTGGATCTCATGATTGCGGCATGCGAGCGAAATCTTCTTCAGTCCTACCGTGACCGCCAACGCCTACGCGGCCGCCGGCTGCGTCGTCCTGGGCGCCGATGGCCGCGTGCTCGTGCTTGAGCGGCCCGCGCGCGCCGAGTGGCGCCTGCCCAAGGGCCATGTCGAACCCGGCGAGGATGCCGCTCAAGCCGCCCTGCGTGAAACCGCGGAGGAGGCCGGTCTTGCCGACGTGGCGCTGGTCGCCGCCTTGGGTGAGCAGGTGGTGATCTACCTGCATCGGGGCCGCGTCCATCGCCGCCGCGAGGCGTTCTTCGTGGCCCGTTTGACAGGCGGTCGGCAGTCGGAGCGTCCGGCGGTGGATCGTGAGCAGTTCGTGGTCCACTGGCTGCTCCCCGACGAAGCCGGACGCCGTCTCAGCTACGCCGCCGAACGCAACGCCCTGGGCAAGGCTCTGGCCGCCGGCGCGGGGACCAGCGTATGATCTGGTTTGGACCGTGGACGACCAGATTCCGCCGCCTGCCGGCCGGCCTGGGGCTCCTGATCGTCCTGGCGGCGCAAGCCCTCCTCGTGCTGAGCTACAGCAGTCTCACGCCGATCGGCGAAGGCCCCGATGAACTCTCCCATCTCGCCTACAGTCGGCATCTGCTTCAGACAGGGCGCCTGCCGATCGCCGGCGATCGCGATGAAAGTCTGACGCAATCCGAGCATCCGCCCTTGTACTACGCCGCGGGCGCCTTGCTCGCCGGGGGCGGCGATCTGGAGCGCCTCGCCCCGCCGGTCAACCCCTTCTTTACCGCCAACCTACTCGCCACCAATCCCGTCCCCAACATCCACCTCCATTCGCCGGACGCCGCGGAGCCGGCACCTGGCTCGTCAACCGCCAGGCGCATGCGTCTGCTGTCGCTTGCCTGTGCCATGTTGGTCACGGCGGCCACCTGGCGAATCACGGACCTGCTGCTGCCGGGACAGCAGGCAGTGGCTGTGGCCGCGGCGGCGCTGATCGCCTTCTGGCCCAGCTTTGTATTCGCAGGCGCCGTCTTCTCCAACGACATGGGCGCCAACGCCGCCGCCGCTTGGGTCCTGGCAGGCGCCGCCCGCCTGGTGGCTCCGCGTGGCCGCGGGCGATTCACACTTCCATTGGCGGCGTCGGCCCTTGGCCTGGCCCTGCTTAGCAAGCTGACCACCCTGGCCATGGTTCCTATCCTCGGAGCCGCCTGGTGGTTCGGGCGCCGGCGAGGCGCGACGCGCGCCGGCTGGGCGCAGGACCTGGCCGCCCTCGCCACCCCGCTCCTGCTCATCTTCGCCTGGTGGCCGCTGCGCAACATGGCCCTGTATGGCCTGGACCAACCCCTGGCATGGAAGCGCTTCGCGGTCCTGGCCCAGCCGATGCTGCGGACGGTTCCCCTGCGCGACGAACTGCCGACCTACCTGTCGCTGCAGTTCCAGACCCTGTTGGGCCGCTTCGGCTGGGTCAGCGTGCCGCAGCCGCCGGTGGTCTACCGCGCGACGGGTCTGGCGCTCCTCGCCATCTTGGGTTGCGGCCTCCTGTCCGCCATCCGGCGTGGCCGACCGGATGCCGGCGCCGACCCCCTGCTCCCGGCGGGGCGGCGAACCATGGCCCTCCTTCTGATCGCCTTCGTGCCCATCTACGTGTCGATCCTGCAGCTCGGCACCCGCCTCAATCTTGTAGCGGCCCATGCTCGCTACGCCTTCAGCGGCCTGCCGCTCCTCGCCTTGCTCGTCACGATCTGCTGGGCGCTCTGCTGGCCGCCGCGGCGGCGCGCCTTGGCCTTGACGGCCCTTCCGGTCGCTGTCCTGGCCTGGTCGACCTGGGTAGCCACCGCGGTGCTCGGCCCTGCCTTCCACATGCCGACGCCGGCGGTCGCGTCCGCCTCGGTCTTGGCCCGCTTCGCGCCCGGGATCGTCCTGCACGACGCGAGGTGGGCGGCAGCCGAGGTGAGGCAAGGCGAGTCGGCGCAGCTCAGCCTCCTGTTGTCATCCGTGGAGGATCTGTCTGGGCGACCCGCGATGGAGGCTCCCGGCTTGCTCCTCTTCGTCCAGCTGATCGGACCTGCCGACCGTAAGGCGGGACAGGTCGACCAGCCGCCCTTCGACGGCCGCTTCCCCTTCGAGGCCTGGCCGGTCGGGTCGGCATTCATGGTCGACATCGCCGTCCCGGTGGTCGCCGACGCTCCGGAGGGCCCGGTGGACCTGCTCATGGGCATCTACCCGGAAGGTGCGCCGGGTGACCGGTTGACCGCCGTCGATGACGCCGGTCGCGCGCTCTCGCAGAACGCCCTGCGCTTGCCGGCGGCCTTGACCGTGCTGCCGGGAGCGGGCGCCGACCAGGAGGAAATGCTCCGATGAGTGCCGCCGCAGCCGCTGTCGCCGCCGGCCTCGTGGCCATCTTGGTTTCGTTGGCGGTCGAGCGCTTCGGAGGCCGAGTCGGCGGCGTGCTCGGGTCGGTACCCACGACCATCGTGCCCCTGTCTATCGGTCTCCTGCGCATCAGCGAAAGCGCCGCGTCCTTTCAGAACGCTCTCGCCATGGCACCGGCCGGGATGCTGCTCAACGCCGGGTTCCTATGGCTGTGGCGGCATCTACCCCCGAGGTTGGCAAGCATTCGCGCGGACCGGCGCCTGGCCTGGGTCACCGCCCTCAGCCTGGGCGCCTGGCTCGGCGCGGCGGTCATCGTCGTCGTCGCAGGCCGCCGGCTGCTCTCCGGCGGACAGCCCCTGCTACCGCTCGGCTGGGCTTTGGCTATGTTGCTGTCCATCGCCGGAGTTCTGGCCTGCCGCGGGCGACGACCGGCGCCGCGGGCCAGCCGTGCCGTCAGCCCGGTCACACTCCTGGCGCGAGGCGCGCTGGCAGCCGCGGCCGTCGGCGGCGCGTCCCTACTGGCCCACCATTCGCCCTTGGCAGCCGGCATGGCCGGGGTCTTCCCCGCGATCTTCCTGACCACGATGGTCAGCCTGTGGCTAGCCCAGGGCGAAGCGGTCCCTCTGGGCGCCGTTGGCCCCCTGATGTTGGGGTCGACCAGCGTAGCGGTCTATGCGCTGCTCTCCGCCACCTTGATGCCGCGGCTCGGAGCGCTGGCTGGGGCCGCCGGCGCCTGGCTTTCGGCGGTCGGACTCATCACCGTACCCGCCTTGATCTGGCAAGGCCGGCAAGGGGCGCCGCCGGAAGCTACCGGCCCCACTGCCTCTGAGGCGTTCCCTGGTGGATGATCTGACCATGAAGGCGACACCGCTACGTCTGCTTCCCTGGGCCGTGGTGGACGTCGAGACGACCGGTCTGTCGCCCGAAAGGGGCGACCGGGTGATCGAAATCGCCGTGCTGCGCCTGGAACCGGACGGCCGCCGCGAACTCTACAGCGCCTTGGTCAACCCGGGTCGTCCCATCGACCCACGGGCTTCCGCGGTCAACGGCATCCGCGACCGCGACGTGGCCGACGCACCGCAGTTCGGTACCGTGACCGACGCCTTGACCCGCCGTTGGCAGGATGCCGTCCTGGTGGCACACAACGCTCCCTTCGACCTGGGCTTCCTTCGGGCCGAGTTCGCGCGGGCCGGTCGGGCTGCGCCAACGCAGCCGGTGGTCGACACGCTGGGGCTGGCCCGAAACTGCTTCCGCTTCCCGGCCAATACCTTGGGAACGGTGGCCCAGTCGCTTGGCGTCGCCACGGGAACGGCGCACCGCGCAGGCGGCGACGTCAGCACCACTGCCGGCGTTCTGGACGCGATGCTGACGCGCCTGGAGGCCCAAGGCGTCAGCACCCTCGGCGAGGTGCTGTTGGCTTCCCGCCTGGGGGTCGGACCGGCGGAGACCCCGTCGGACGCGGTTCCCGAGCCGCTGGCTACCGCCATCCGCGAGCAGCGGGCGCTCTTCATTCGCTACCGGTCCAGCGGCAGCAGCCTCAGCGTGCGAATGATCGAGCCGGTGGCGCTGCGCGGGAACTATCTGGTGGCCTACTGCCACCTCCGCCGCGAATCCCGCACCTTCCACATCGACCGCATCCGCGAAGCCTGGTGGCCGAAGCAGGATTGAGCCTTTGCCGACCAGCGGACCTCACCGCGAGGCTCCGGCGCCGGCCTGGCCGACCGCTTCGCGCACCACGTCCACGGTGTAGCTGTCGAAAGCCAGCCGGCCTTCCGCGTAGTCCGTGCCCGGCCCCATCACCACCAGATACGGGATGCCCACGGCGCCCATGGCGCTGAGGAGTTCGCGCCCATCGACGTTGTCGCCGGTCAGGTCCACCTTGATCGGCACCACGTCAGGCGCGTCGAGGAGCGCCGTGATCTGCGGCCGGTGCAGGACGGTTTTCTCCAGTGTCTTGCAGTTGAGACACCACTCCGCGGTGAAGTCGATCACGGCCACCTTGTTTTCGGCCTTGACCGCGGCCAGCGTCTCTGGCGTGTAGTACACCCATTCGATGGGACCCTGGCTGCTGAGGCCCGGCGCCAGCGACAGCATGCCCAGAGCGCCTGCGACCCCGACCGCGCCGAAGAAGAGTCGCCGTCCGGGGCTGCGGGTCAACTGAACGCTGCGCCAGACCAGCCATGCGGCGGCGGCGACAACGAAAGCCGTGACGCCCCACCAGTAGTCGCGGCTGGCCGGAGCCGGCGCCTGGCGCAAAGCCCCCGCGATGGGGATGCCGAGAAAGAAGGCGGCCACCGCCAACATCAGAAGGCCCATCACCTGCTTGAGGACATTGCTGGCCGGGCCGGTGCGCGGCACCTTGGAGAGCAGCGCCGGCCGCAGGCTGAGCAGCAGGTAGGGCAGGGCCATGCCGACGCCGATTGCGGCAAAGGTGATCAGGGTGATCGATGGCTGCTGGCGGGCCGACCAGGCGGCAGCCGTGCCCATGAAAGGCGCCGTGCAAGGGGTGGACAGCACAGCGGTCATGACGCCGAAGCCGAAGGCGCCTGGCAACGTCTCCTGCTTGGGTTGGTAGCGGTAAACGGCCTGGGGAAGCACGATGTCGAAAAATCCCAACATGCCCAAGGCCATGACGGCGACGAAGAGGCCGACCACCAGCGAGAACCAACCCGTCTGGAACAGGCTGCTGATGGCCGTGAAGCCGGCCACGAAGGCGATGGCCGAGCCGATGAGCAGCCAGAAGGCGACCACGCCCAGGCTCATGACCATGCCCAGGACCACCAGGCGCCGGGGGTCGCCGGCCGCGCGGCTCATGCCCATGATCTTGATGGGCAGGACCGGCAGAACGCAGGGCGTGAAGTTGAGCAGCAGGCCGCCCAGGGCCGCAAGCAGGAGCAGGGTCGACAGGCCGAGCAGCCCGGTAGATCCGACCCGGAACTGCGTGCCGAAGACATTGAAGGCCACGCCGCCGTCGTCGGCGCGACCGGCCGATCCCGCCCCGAAGTCGTTGTTCGGATCCGCCACGGCGGTACCCATGAAGTCAGTGCCTGCCGGCACCACCTCGAAGCCCACCGTGAGCACCGGCTCCTCCGGCGGGTAGCAGGTGGTCTCGTCGCAGCTCTGGTAGGTCAGCTTGAGCGAGATCGACGCTGGACCGAGAGGCGCGTCGGCCGCCACGTTCACCGGCACCAGGATGACCGAGCGGTCCTTGAAGCTCAACAGGTCCTGCTTCTGGCCGGTCATCAAATAGTCCACGGGCACCGGCATCGGCTGCGGCCAAAGGATGCGCGCCGCGTCCAGACTCAGCCCGGCCGATGCCTCTGTCATGGCCAGTTGCGTCTGAATGGGGAAGAAACCTTCGCCCAGCCAGCTCGGGATCTCCAACTGGGCCTCATCCGGCCAGCTGTGGTATCCGGGCGCATGGTCCATCGTCACGGCCACGGTCTGCATGGCCCCCTGAGCCACCTGTGCGTACTGCCCCAGCGCGGACACCCGCACCTGCGGCCCCCCGCCCGCCAGGCTGATCTGAGCGGAGGCCGGGCGACCGCCCAGAAGCAGCAGCGCCAGCAGGCACAGCGCCGGCCCGACGCGGCGATCTATCCAAGCGCGGCGAACCGCTGTGACGCGGCGGACTTCCGGGGCGAGGAGCGAGTTGGTCATCGGGTTACCTCGGACAAAGGAGGGCGGGAGGGGCTAAGGGCTGGTCGGACGCCAGTCGATCGGCAATGCTATGCCAGCGCTGACGGGCGCGCAAGGCGCGCAGTCATTGCGGGCATGGTTGTAGCAGCTATGCCTGAGCCGCTGATGAGCGGCGGACCACCGTCGCTGCCGGCCGCGCCCAGTTGTCTCGCTCCAATCTGGCGTTCGCTCATATGTGCTACACTTTTGGGCTTGTCTTCCAATGGCCCGTCCCGACCGCGCCCTACCGGAGCGAACCATGGCCCATGCGTACATCGACATCCGCGGCGCCCGCGAGCACAACCTCAAGAACATCGACATCAGGATCCCTCGCGACCAGCTGGTGGTGATCACCGGACTGTCCGGTAGCGGCAAGAGCTCGCTGGCCTTCGACACGATCTATGCCGAAGGGCAGCGCCGCTACGTGGAGAGCCTGTCGGCCTACGCCAGGCAGTTCCTGGGTCAGATGGAGAAGCCTGATGTAGACCAGATCGACGGCCTGTCGCCGGCTATCTCCATCGATCAGAAGGGCGTGAGCCACAACCCGAGGTCAACGGTGGGCACGGTCACCGAGGTCTACGACTACCTGCGGCTCCTGTTCGCTCGCGTGGGCATCCCCCATTGCCCCAACTGCGGCCAGGTGATCGCCAGGCAGGGGGCCGACCAGATCGTCGATGCCGTGCTCGGCCTGCCAGAAGGCAGCCGCATCCTCCTGTTGGCGCCCCTGGTGCGCGGCCGCAAGGGCAGCCACGAACGCATCTTCCAGGACCTGCGCAAGGCTGGCTTCGTGCGCGCTCGCATCAACGGCGAGCTGCGGGATCTGGGCGAGGAGGAGGATTTCAGCCTGGATCGCTACCGCAACCACACGGTCGAGGCCGTGGTCGATCGCCTGGTGGTGCGCCACGGTTCCGAGGCCATCGACCGCACCCGACTTACGGACTCCATCGAGACGGCGCTGAAGCTGGGCGGCGGCGTCATCAGCGTCCTGCAGCTGGAGCAGGACGGCGGCGCGGAGCAGGAGCAGCTCTTCAGCGAGCACTTCTCTTGTCCCACCTGCGGCCTAAGCCTGCCGGAGATCGAGCCGCGCACCTTCTCCTTCAATTCTCCGCACGGGGCCTGCGGCACCTGCCAGGGGCTCGGGAGCCTGATGCAGGTCGACCCGGACCTGGTGGTGCCCAACCCCTCGCTCAGCCTGCGGGAAGGCGCCGTGGCCGCTTGGTCCCGGACGCGGGCCGAGGAAGGTTACGGCCTACAGCTCCTGTCCGCAGTGGCCGACCGCTATGGACATGACCTGGACACGGCCTGGTCCGACTTCAGCGCCGAGGCCCGCGAGGCCATCTTGCACGGCCTGGGCCCAGAGGAGCTGGAGGTGCGCTACCGCAACCACCGCGGCCAGCAGCGCAGCTACAAGAGCCGCTACGAGGGCGTGGTGACCAACATTCAGCGCCGTCACAGCGAGACCGATTCGGAGTGGATGCGCGGCGAACTGGAGCGCTTCATGGCCACGCGGCCTTGCAGCACCTGCGAAGGCCGGCGGCTCAAGCCGGAGGTGCTCGCCGTGACCGTGGGCGGCCGCTCCATCATCGACATCACCCGGATGGCCATCCACGAGGTGGCCGATTGGGCCGAGGACCTCGCGCAGGGCCGCAGCGCAGTCGATCCGCTCAAAGAACGGGAGCTTACCATCGCGCGCGACGTGCTCAAGGAGATCCGCGCCCGCGCTCGCTTCCTGGTCGACGTGGGGCTGGACTACCTGACCCTCGATCGCCGCGCCGGCAGTCTCTCCGGTGGCGAGGCCCAACGCATCCGCCTGGCAACCCAGATCGGCAGTCAGCTCATGGGCGTGTTGTACATCTTGGACGAGCCGTCCATCGGCCTCCACCAGCGAGACAACGCCCGCCTGGTCCGCACCCTCCTAAGCCTACGTGATGTGGGGAACACCGTGCTGGTGGTGGAGCACGACGAGGAGACCATGCGCTCAGCCGACTGGATCATCGACATGGGCCCCGGCGCCGGGGAACATGGCGGCCAGGTGGTGGCTCAGGGCGACATCGCCACCGTGATCGCCACCGAAGGCTCCTTGACGGCCGACTTCCTGAGCGGCCGTCGAGCCGTTCCTGTGCCCGCGAGGCGCCGCAAAGGCAAGGGTCAGTGGCTGTCCCTGCGGGGGGCGCGCGAGAACAACCTCAAGGGTATCGACGTCGACATCCCACTGGGCACGATGACCGTGGTCACTGGCGTGTCGGGTTCCGGCAAGAGCACCCTGGTGCAAGAGATACTCCACAACCGTCTGGCGCAGCTGGTCGATGGCGCACGCGTCCCCGCTGGGGCCCACGACGCCTTGGAGGGCTGGGAAGCACTCGACAAAGTCATCGACATCGACCAGAGCCCGATCGGACGCACGCCGCGCTCGAACCCGGCCACCTACACCAACCTGTTCACCCCCATCCGGCAGCTCTTCGCCTCCTTGCCGGACGCCAAGCTGCGCGGCTACGACATGGGCCGCTTCTCCTTCAACGTTAAGGGCGGCCGCTGCGAAGCCTGCGCCGGCGACGGGATCCTGAAGATCGAGATGCAGTTTCTGCCGGACATCTACGTTCCTTGCGAGATCTGCAAGGGCGCTCGTTACAACCGCGAGACTTTGGAGATCAAGTTCAAGGACCTGTCGATCAGCGACGTTCTTCGCCTGTCGGTCACCGAGGCGACGGCCTTCTTCCAGGCCCACACCGCCATCCGACGCAAGCTTGAGACCCTCGAAGCGGTCGGACTGGGCTACCTCAAACTTGGCCAGCCGGCACCTACCCTCTCTGGCGGCGAGGCCCAGCGCGTGAAGCTGAGCCGTGAGCTGTCGCGGGTGGCCACAGGCAACACCTTCTACATCCTGGACGAGCCGACCACGGGCCTGCACTTCGCCGATGTCGAGCGTCTGCTGACGGTGATGCAGACCCTGGTCGACGCCGGCAACACGGTGCTGGTCATCGAGCACAACCTCGACGTCATCAAGTGCGCCGACCACCTGATCGACCTCGGTCCGGACGGCGGAGACCGGGGTGGGACCGTTGTGTGCCAGGGCAGCCCGGAGGACGTGGCCGCCCATCCGGATTCGCATACCGGCCGTTACCTGGCCAAGGTTCTCTCCGGGCGCTGGGTACCCGATCCAGTCTCGGCCTGAGATGGGCGCTCCGGCGCCCGCCAAGCCGCATCTTGTCCCGCCCGGGCCCCGTGTGGCACACTCAGCGGGCATCGTGTCGCGAGCCGTCGTTCGGACGGCTCCGAATTGAGGAGGCTCAGATGACTGTCGTGACCGAACGGTCGCGCCCTCGACGGATCGCGCTGGCAATTGTGCCGGGCTTGCTTCTGGCCGCCGCCTTGTCGGCCTGCGGCGACGACGAACCGACGCCGCGGCCTCCGGGCGCCGATCAGCGGCCAGCCACCTTGGTCGCCCTGCCCTCGGCCACCGAATTGCCCACCAGGACCCCCGTCCCGACCGCGACGCTCGATGCGGCCGCGGAGGCCACCAAGAACGCCGCGGGCCTACCGGAAGGCGACGAGGTGATCCTGCAGTTCGCACGCATCGAGCCGCGGGCAAACGAGCCGGCACTGGCGGCAGAGTTCCGACCCAATTTCAGCATGCGCGCCGGTGGGCACGTCGTCTATGCCTTCCGCGACGACTACAGCCAGGATGATTGGTACCAGACGGTCATCACCCCTAGCTTGGGCGCTGACTTCGTCCGCCTGCTCTGGGACGACATCGGCATCGCCGAACTGGCCGAGAAGCTGGCCGAGCCCAGACTGGCCTATACGGTCAACGAAGACGGCAGCATCGACGGCCCGGGTCCAGTTGGTGTGATCTATGTCAAGTCGAGCAAGGGTTCAGCGCGGCTGGTCATCTCGCAGAAGGACCTCGAAGCGCCCTCCGGTCCCTATGGGGAGCGTCTGGCGCGGCTCCACAGCGTCATCCGCGCCCTCGAGTACTGGCGCGGGAGCACGGCCGCTCCGGCGTCTCCTGAGATCAGGCAGCTGGTACTGTTCACGCTGGGTTGGTGGCAGGACCGCCGCGAAGCCTGGGGGCCGGACACCGTGACTGCATTCGGAACGAAGGCCGCGGCCGACCCTGGTATCGCTGGCCCGGCCTGGCCGCTCGACAAGAAGCCGCTGTCCGGCCTGGTCAAGGCCGCTTACGGCGCCAGACCCACCCGCTTCGAGCTCAAAGGCGAAGACGCCGCCGCAGCCTGGCGCACCGATGTCGGCCGCGCCAACGGCGGCAGCGTGACGCCGCTGTGGACCGAAGGCGGAGCCTCCTACCTGGTGGGCCTGCGCGCCGAGGTGCCCGGCAGCAACGAGGTCATCCTGGACTACAGCTTCAAGGGCCTGCAGTTGGCCCCCCCTGGCCACGAACACCGTCAAGGCGACGGCCACCCGCAAGCCCTGAGGCGCCGCGTCCCTCCCTGTGTCGATGCCCCGCCGGCGGGCCCCGACCTCCTCGTCGCCAACACCGCCCCTCGCCCCGGAGCGCGCGTCGCTGCCGGGTAGTCTCGGAGACATCACCATGAAGATCGCATCGACCTTGCGCAACATCGCCTTTCTGACCCTCGCCCTGGCATTGGGCGCCTGCACGCCCGCGGAGCCGGCCGCGCCCGAGGGCGACGCCGGCTCCCTGGAGACTCCGGACTCCGGGTCAGAGGCCGCGACCGCTGATCCGGCGGTCGCCGAGGTGGCCGACGCACCGGAGGGGTCGCCGACACCCGCGGCACCGGTCATCGGCTGCGAGGCCTTCACTGAAGACAAGACCAACCTGCAGATCGCCATGGCCGACGTGATCAAGGCCATCGATGACGGCTGCCTCAAGGGCCAGATCCAGTTCATCGACGCGCGTAGCCAGATCGACTACGAGTCGGGCCATATCCCGGGTGCCATCGACGTACCTTTCCACAGCCCCAAGGCGCATTTCGCCGCCCTGCCCACCGACAAGTGGCTGATCAGCTACTGCGAGTGCCCCAACTCCGAGGCGCTGCAGGTGGCCAACGCCCTGGTCAACGATGGCGGTTTCACGAAGGTGAAGTACATCACCGAGGGTCTGGCGGCCTGGCGTGACCATGGCCGCGAACTCGTGGAAGGGCCGGAGGCCGGCGTCGGCGACTACTGAGTTGCGAGCCACGTCTTGAGCGAGCCGTCGCAGCGCCCGCAACCGGCAACCGACCTTGCCAGGCAGCCTCGCAAGGTCGGGCGTCGGCTGCGGGCGCTGCTTACCGCTGCGGCGGCGCTTCTAATGGCCGGCGGCTGCCAGCGTTCGACGAGCGCGCCTGGTGAGCTGGTTCTGCGCCTGCGCTGGTCACCCGAGCATCGCGCCCACCTTAGCGCGTTGACCTTGGAGCCGGACTGGGGCGGGGTGAGCCGCCACGACTTTCGCGACGCCGGCTGGCGCCGCTTCGGTCGGACCGTCAATAACGTGACCCTGCGTGATGACGACGCGCACGCCGTGGTCCTGACGCAGGGTCGCCTGCCGGCGGGCGATTACGCTCGAGTCTTCGTCGCCATCCCACGGGTCACAGGTCACGATGCTCAAGGTCAGTTGGTGGCCGTGAACCCCCACATCGAACCCATCGCCAGGAACTTCACCTTGCCGCCGGACGGCCAGATCATCGTGGATCTGGTGATTGCCATCCTACCGACTCCGCCACAATCGCCCTTCCACGAGAGCGTCCAGGCCTTCATCATGGACGCCGAGCTGGTCGATGCCTTCGGGGAGGGGTCACAGTCAAGACGACTTGACCCCCCTTCCCCCGCCTTCTACCATGACTTGCTGACCGGACGTTCCGGCCTTGCTCCGCCATCATGGACCGGTCGACACCGGCCTGCGGCCAACACGATCCGAGGCTTCGATGCCGCCATCTACCGACAACTTCCTGGGTCTGTCTCCGGACATCACCGATCGCGACTGGGCGGCAGTGCGCGTCCTGCCCATTCCTTTGGAAGCCACGGTCAGCTATGGCGGCGGCACGGCCTTGGGCCCAGCGGCCATCATCAAGGCTTCGCAACAAGTGGAGCTCTACGACCGCGAGTATGACCTGGAGCCGGCGCTGACCTACGGCATCCATACCCTACCGGCGCTGCGCCTGCCGGTCGATGCGAACGCGACACAAGACGCCATCGCCGCGGCCGTCGAGGACATCTGCCGTGCAGGCTGCCTTCCGGTCGGCCTGGGCGGGGAGCACAGCATCAGCGCCGGTGTGCTGCGCGGCATCACGGCTGTGCACGGCGGCCCCGTCACGGTGGTGCAGATCGACGCCCACAGCGACCTGCGCGACAGCTACGAGGGCGACATGCACAGCCACGCCAGCGTGGCTCGTCGGATGCTGGAGAATCCTGCCGTAGAGCAGATCCTGCAGGTCGGAATCCGCTCTGTCTGCCCGGAGGAGGTGGCCTTCGTCCGAAGCCGGCCGGATCGCGTCTGGGTCTGGTACACGGAGGACATGGGGAGTCCGGAATGGTTGGCCATCTTCCGGGAGCGCGTGGCCGGACGGCGCGTCTTCCTGACCATCGATGTCGACGGCCTAGATCCCTCCGTGGTCCCGGCCACCGGCACCCCTGAGCCCGATGGCCTGGACTGGGCCGAAGCCGTGGGCATCGTACGCCTGCTGGCCGACGAAGCGGAGAGCATCCTCGGCATGGACTGTGTGGAGCTGGCGCCGAGGGCAGAGCTGCATCACGCCGACTTTGCAGTGGCGAAGCTGCTCTACAAGGCCATCAGCTTCGCCATGGAGGACGTCATCGAGGAATGGAAGCACAACGCCGATCGCGACGGCCTTCGGCGGGCTATATCTCGCAGGGGCTGATCACCGTCCGCCGCCACGCGATCCGCCGCATGCCGGCCACCCTTACCACCGCAGAGGATTCCCGCAATGCAGCATGCCTCGTCCGTCCGGGCCTTCATCAAGCGCCATTACCGCCACTTCAACGCCGCGGCCCTGGTCGACGCGGCCGAGGCTTACGGCGACTTCATCGATGCCGGCGGCCGGATGATGGTCACCCTTGCCGGCGCCATGAGCACCGCTGAGCTCGGCCTGAGCCTCGCGGAGATGATCCGCGCCGGCAAGGTGCACGCTATTACCTGCACCGGAGCCAACCTGGAAGAGGACCTGTACAACCTGGTGGCCCACCACCATTACGTCCGGCTGCCGAACTGGCGCGACCTGACCCCGGCCGACGAGGCGGAACTTCTCGGCCGCCACCTCAACCGCGTGACCGACACCTGCATTCCGGAGGAAGAGGCCATTCGCCGCATCGAGTGGGCCATCCTCGACGAATGGACGTCCGCCGACCGCGCCGGCGAATCCTACTTCCCGCACGAGTTCCTGTACCGCATCCTGCGTAGTGGCCGCCTGACATCCTTCCACCAGATCGACCCGACGGACAGTTGGCTGGTGGCCGCTTGTGAGCGCGACCTGCCCATCTTCGTTCCCGGTTGGGAGGATTCCACCACCGGCAACATCTTCGCGTCGCATTGCATCCGCGGCACGATCCAGCGCGTCCATACCGTCCGCACGGGAATCGAGGCGATGATGGCCCTGTCGCGCTGGTACCAGGATACGGTCATCGAGGCCCCTATCGGCTTCTTCCAGATAGGCGGCGGCATCGCCGGCGACTTCCCGATCTGCGTGGTGCCGATGCTGCGCCAGGATCTGGAACTCGAACACATCCCCTTGTGGCGCTACTTCTGTCAGGTCTCCGACTCAACAACCAGCTATGGTTCCTACTCGGGCGCCGTGCCCAACGAGAAGATCACGTGGGAGAAGCTGGCCGTTGACACCCCGCGCTTCATCATCGAGTCGGACGCCACCATCGTGGTGCCGCTCATCTTCGCCTACGTGCTGGGCGCCTGAAGACAGCACGACAAAGGGACACTGCGATGAAATACCATATCTGGACCATCGGCTGCCAGATGAACAGCGCGGACAGTCAGCGTCTGGGCAGCGAGCTGGAAAAGCTGGGCTACGCCTGGTCTGAGCAACCCGACGAAGCTGACGTGATCGTCCTCAACACCTGCGTGGTGCGACAGCAGGTGGAGGACAAGGTCTTCGGTCGCCTCGGAGCGTTGCGGCCGGTCAAGCAGGCCCGCCCCGACACCGTGGTGGCTCTGATGGGCTGCCTGGTGAGCCACAAGCCCGGCCCGGCCTTGATGCGTCGCTTCCCGATGGTCGACGTGTTCCTGCCGCCGTCGGAGACCGGCCCGCTGCTGGACCATCTGCGCGCCCGCGCGCTCGAGGCAGCGGCGGAAGACATGGAGGCCCGGCAGCTGGCCCTGCGCTGGGCCCTGCAGGACGAGGCAGCGCCCGGCGGCAGCTACCGGCCGCCTTCGGCCCTCGCGGCGCGATCTGCGACCGAGGACGTCGTCGCCGGCCTCGGTCGGCTGACCTTGCCGGCCCGCGAAAAAGGTCAATTGGTCAGCGCTCACGTACCCATCGTCTACGGCTGCTCCTGGGTATGCACCTTCTGCACCATTCCGTCACGCCGTGGGCCGGAACGTAGCCGTCCGGCTGCCGAGATCCTCAATCAGGTGCGCAGCCTGGTGGAACAGGGCGTCGTCGAGGTCACCCTCCTGGGCCAGATCGTCGACCGCTACGGCCATGACCTGGGCCGGCAGGACGCCTTGGTCGGGCTGCTGGAGCAGCTCGACGACGTGGACGGCCTGGAGCGGATCCGCTTCCTGACCAGCCACCCCAACTTCATGACCGACGCGCTCCTGGACGCGGTGGCGACCCTGCCCAAGGTGATGGAGCACATCGAGGTGCCGGTACAGTCCGGCGACGACGAGGTGTTGCGCCGCATGAAACGAGGGTATACGGCGGACGACTACCGCCGCCTCGTGGCCCGCATTCGCGAGCGCATCCCTGCAGTGGCCATCCACACCGACATCATCGTGGGCTTCCCCGGCGAGACCGAGGCGCAGTTCCAGAAGACCCTCGAGCTGCTCGCGGAGTTGCGGCTGGACAAGGTGCACCTGGCCAAGTTCTCGGCCCGGCCTGGCACGGTGGCGTCCAAGACCATGATCGACGACGTGGCGGAGGCGGAGAAGGAACGCCGGCGCAAGCTGGTCGATCTGCAGCAGCAGGCCATCTGCGCCGACATCACCGCCAGTCTGCTCGGGCAACGGCTGGAGGTGCTCGTGGAGGGACGCGACGGCGACCGCTGGCGCGGCCGTACGAGGACCAACAAGCTGGTCTACTTCCCGGACCGTCGGCCGCTGCAGGGCCGGGTGGTCGAGGTGGAGATCGAATGGACCGGCCCCTGGTCGATGATCGGCCACACACCCTTCCCTCCTGACAGCCGGGAGCAGGACGCCATCGTGTTGGAGCTGCTGTCCGCGACCGCGTGAGCGAGTTGTTGACCGACGCTCGACCGGATGTTATCGTTCTCGGTGAATGACGTGGAAGTCATCGACGCATTGGTCTGGCTTCCGCGGGGCTCTGCCGTGTTCACGGGACACCATTTCATTCGTCCCGAAGGACAGGGCGGCGATCGGCTTAGGAGGCAGTTTAGGCCATGACGAGCCAGCTTGAAGTGGGTCTGTTCGTTGATTTTGAGAACATCCGGTACGGCATGTTGAACCAGTTCGGTCTGGAACCGGATCCGCAGTTGCTCATGGAGAAGGCGCGCAAGTACGGTCCTGTAGCCGTGGCCTATGCCTACGCCGACTTCTCGCAGCATCCGGCCGTCTTCCGGCGCAGGCTCGAGGTCGCCGGCATCAGCCCGCAGGACGTTCCGCGGCGCGGTTCCGACCTTCCACAAACCTCCAGCGCCGACATGGCCATGCTGCTCGACATCGTCGATGCGCTGCTGGATCGCCCTTCGGTCAACACCCTGGTGCTGATGACCGGCGATGCCGACTTCATCCGCGTGGTCACCAGGGCGCGAAACCGTTTCGGCAAACAGGTGGTGATCGCCGGCGTGCCGGGCAGCGTCTCGACGGACCTTGTCGAGAGTGCCGATCTCTGCGACCCGATCGGCGGCGATCTGCGGCCGATGACCGCCAGTGGCGGCCTTGCCTTCGACGGACCGCCCGATGACGTACGTTTGTTGCAGTTGATCCTGTGGCTCAACCAGAACCGGCCCTACATGACCTTCGGATTCATCCGCTCCCACGCCCTGTCGCCGCATCACCGGCTGGGCTTCAGTGAGGAGCGAGCCACCGACCTGCTCTCCGGATTCAAGGACAGCGGCATCCTTGTCGAGGGACAACAGGAGTCGGCCGACGGACGGATGCTCCGGGTGCTGGCCGTGGATCGGCAGCATCCACTCGTGCAGGCCGTCGCCGGACTGGAGGCACCGGTCTTCGAAGAGGGCCCGCCGAGGATGAAGGCGGCTTGACCCCAGCGCGGACGGATCGGCCTTGTGGACCTGCGCGTCAGACGCGGGCCGCTCGGCCGCGAAGGAAGGCGGCCACTCCGGCCCTGATGCCGTGTAGCCGGCTCAGCCGGCTGACATGTGGGCGGTAGATCTGCGCTTGAGCTTCCTCTTCTACCCGCGACCGCATGGCGATCAGGCGCGCCAGCAACATGGGCGCCCAGTGCGCCACCTCGCGCCGGGCGAGGATCAGCCCACGACCCGCGAGCCACAGCGCGGCCGATCCCGCGACGAGGAACACGAGGATTCCGATCAGCAACAGGCTTGCCGACAGGTTGGCGAAGGCTTGCAGGGTTGCGGCCTGTTGCGCGCTCATGAGCGATCCATGCCAACTGATCCGGCGCCGGGTTCGGCGCCCGCCGCTTGCCGCGCCTCGCGAACTGTGGCGTGTTGGCGACGGCTCCACCGGAGCGGGCGCGAACGGCGTCGCAGCACCGCCCCGCCGGCAAGACGGATGGGCCAACTATACCACAGCGGCACGGCGCCGACTTCGGCTGTCGGCCGTCGGAACCGTTCGAGCCCGACATGGCGATCGCGTGTCGACCTACTGACTGTCCTGTGGATCTGCTGGCTTGCCTCGGCCATGGCCGCCTCCGGCGCGCGGCAGGCGCGGACCGCGGCGGCTCGTACAGCAGCCAACGAACGTCGTGTCAACCTGGCTGTGCCGCCGCACGGAGTGAGCCAGGTGGTGGGTGCGCCCATCAAGGAGCAGCTGGGCAACGACCTGACCGCCGCCGATCTCAACGATGACGGACTGGTCGACATCTTCGCGGGCGCCCACTGGTGGACTAGCGGCGGCCGCAACATCATCGGCCGGGCCTACGCCATTTTCGGGCGCGGCCAATGGCCCGCCACCATGGACCACGCCCAACAACGGAGCTGGTCCTTCACCGGCCGCGGGCTCGAGGCTCGCCTGGGCAACGCGATCGCGGTCGGCGACCTGAGCGGCGACGGTGTTGCCGACGCGGTGATAGGCTCCCTCCTGGCGGATCCCCCAGATCCCGCCGACAGCACGCCGCCCATCCGCCTGCTCAACAATGCCGGCGCAGTGTACATCGTCTTTGGCAGCCGGTCCGCCGGCGGTGACGTCGACTTCCTGAACGAAGAACCGGACGTCTACCTGGCCGGCAACAGCCTGCCGGCAGGTTCCGACCAGCTTGGCACCGGCCTGGCCATCGGCGATTTCAACGGCGACGGGCACGCGGACCTGGCGGTGGCGGCGGTGCTACGCGACGGCTTCCGCGGCGCCGTCTTCGGCTGGTGGGGGCCGCTGGCAAAGGGGCGTCGCGTCTTCCTGTCCCAGACCAGGGCGGATTGGACCATCGACGGCGCCGCGACGCGGACCTACTTCGGTTCGGCGCTCATCGCCGGCGACCTGAGCGGCGACGGTATCGACGACCTGATCGTCTCCGCGGTGGACGATGACGGTGTGGTCGGCGGCCGCGGGCCCGTGCACCTCTTCCGCGGCGGTGCGCAGTTCGGCGGGACGGCTCGGCTGAGCGCCGGAGACGCCGACACGACCATCTTCCCCCCAATGGGCGTGTCCCTCGGCAGCGCGATGTCCTTGGGCGGCTGCAGCTGCAAGGGTCAGGCAATGGCGACCGGCGACCTGACCGGCGACGGCACGCCGGACTTGATCATCGGAGCTCCCTTGGTGGATCGCCTGAGCGGCGAGGTCTTCTTGATCGCCGGGCCGCTGCCACTCGGCGCGGTCGACCTTGCTGCGTCGCCCCGCCTGAGCATTCGCGCTGCCGTGGACGACGGCCGCCTTGGCTGGAGCGTAGCCGTCGGCCACCTCGATGGCGACGGTCGTCCGGACCTGGCCATGGCCGCGCCGTGGGCCGATGTACCCGGACGGGCGGATGCCGGCCTGCTCATGGGCATCCGCGGCCCCCTGGCAGCCGAGGGCGACCTACGACTGGAGCAGGGACAGGCGGCCCTTCTGGTGGAAGGACCGCAGCCGCAGTCGGGGTTGGCGGGGATGACCATCAGCCTGGCAGACACCGACGGCGACGGCGCCGCGGACCTGCACCTGGGCTTCCCTGACGACGCCCCGCTGAACCGGCGCTCGGTGGGCGCCCTGTACCGCGTGCCCGGGCCCCTCCTGGTGGCCGTGGGTCCAACCCTCACGCCGAGCGCGGCGGCTACAGCCACCACCGAGTTCACATCAACGCCACCACCGGAGACGGCCGTCCCGTCGACGCCGTCGGCCACGGCCACCGAGTGGGCAACGCCACAGCCATCCGCGACAGCCACACCCGAGCCCACCGCCACGGTCGCCCCATCACCGCCGTCATCGGCCACCCCGACGCCAGCGGCAAGCGCCTTACCCACCGAGTCCGGGAACCGGCGCCGGCTCTGGCTGCCGCAACTGCTCCGTCCGCGCCGCCGCTGAGGCGCATGGTGGCAGGCAACCTCGATTCGCCCCCGTGCCCTCTTTGCGGCTACAGTTCAGGAACGCCTGTTCGGCCCACATCCTGGAGGACAGCATGCCCCGCTTGAAGGTGGTCAGCCCCTTCGAACCCGCCGGAGACCAACCCCAAGCCATTACCAAGCTGGTGAACGGCCTGCATCAGGGCATGCGACTCCAGACGCTTCTGGGCGCCACCGGCACTGGCAAGACCTACGTCATGAGCAAGGTCATCGAGGCCGTGGATCGTCCCACGCTGGTGTTGGTGCACAACAAGACCCTGGCCGCGCAGCTCTACGCCGAGTTTCGGGACTTCTTCCCGGACAACGCCGTAGCCTACTTCGTCTCCTACTACGACTACTACCAGCCCGAAGCCTACATCCCGCGGACCGACACCTACATCGAGAAGGACGCGCAGATCAACGACGAGATCGACCGGCTGCGGCTGGCTGCGACCAGCGCCCTCTTCAGCCGCCGCGACGTGATCATCGTCGCCTCCGTCAGCAGCATATACGGCCTGGGATCGCCCGAAGACTACGGGCAGGTCGTGGTGTCGATCAAGGTCGGCGAGCGACGCGACCGCACCAAGCTGCTGCGGCACCTGGTGGAGATCCAATACGATCGCAATGACTACGAGTTGAAGCGCGGCACCTTCAGGGTGCGCGGCGATACCTTGGAGATCCAGCCGGCCTACGAAGAGGTGGCCTATCGCGTCGAGCTCTTCGGTGACGAAGTCGAGCGCATCTCGCGCATCGAGCCCTTGACCGGCGAGGTGACAGAGGTCAAGGACGGGCTCGAGATCTACCCGGCGCGGCACTTCATCACCAACAAGGAGAAGCTGGAGGCCGGCATCGCACGGATCGAGGCGGAAGCCGCCGAGCAGGTGCGCCATCTTGAGTCGCAAGGCAAGCTCATCGAGGCCCAGCGCATCGGCGATCGCACGCGCTACGATCTCGAGATGCTGCGCGAGATCGGCTACTGCAACGGCATCGAGAACTACTCCCGGCCCTTGACCGGCCGCGAAGCCGGCGAGTCGCCCTGGACCCTGCTCGACTACTTCCCCGACGACTACCTGCTCTTCGTCGACGAGAGCCACATCATGCTTCCGCAGATCGGGGCCATGTACAGTGGCGACCGCTCCCGCAAGACGACCCTTGTTGAACACGGCTTCCGTTTGCCGTCAGCTCTGGACAACCGGCCCCTGCGCTTCGAGGAATGGGAGCAGCGCATCTTCCAGGCCATCTTCACCTCCGCCACCCCAGCCAGATACGAGTTGGAGCACAGCGAGCAGGTAGTGGATCTGGTCATCCGCCCCACCGGCCTCGTCGACCCCCAGATCGTCATCCAGCCCATCAAGGGCCAGGTAGACGACTTGGTGGCCCGCATCAACGAGCGCATCGCCCGACGTCAGCGTGTTCTGGTCACGACGCTCACCAAGCGCATGGCGGAGGACCTGTCGGAGTACCTACAGGAGTTGGGAATCCGGGTCCACTACCTCCACAGCGACGTGGAGACCATGGAAAGGGTGGAGATCCTCCGCGACCTGCGTCTGGGCGTTTACGACGTCATCGTGGGCATCAACCTCTTGCGCGAGGGACTAGACCTCCCCGAGGTCAGTCTGGTGGCGATCATGGACGCCGACAAGGAGGGCTTCCTCCGCAGCGCCACGTCTCTCATCCAGACCATCGGCCGCGCCGCGCGGCACCTTGATGGCATGGTGGTCATGTACGCCGACAAGGTCACCGCCGCGATGAGGAGCGCCATCGACGAGACGGACCGCCGCCGAGCGCTTCAAGTGGCCTACAACCTGGCTCACGGCATCGAGCCCCGCTCCATCATGCGCGAGATCCGCGGGCTCGCGGACGGGCTCAGGCAAGTCGCTGAAGACGCCGCGACCTACGAGGCAGGCGACGGGCGCATCCCCTTGGATGACCTGCAGACCATCATCGGGCAGCTGGAGGCCGAGATGCAGCGGGCGGCGGCCGACCTGGCCTTCGAACGGGCAGCGGCGCTACGCGATCAGATCGCGGAGTTGCGAGAGACCCTGCGCCTGGTTGACGGCCGGCCGGAGTGGGAGCAGCTGCGGTCCCCGGCCAAGAAGGCCCCCGCCTCGCGGCGCTCCCGGAAATAGGACCGCATCCGCACTGGACAACCTTGACAGCCACGGAGCAGTTCCTTAGAATCCGGCGGCGGTCGAGGGACCGTCCTCGGCCCTGGGTCGCTCCCAAATGACATCCCACACCGCGCCGCCGTCCGGGCCCGGTCGCCACGAAAAGCGTAGGACATGAGCACCTCCACGAACGATGACCGGCCTTTTGGGGTCTTCCGATTGGGCTACAACCTGTTTGTCCTGTCCATGGTCATCGTCATGGGCGTGACGATGGGCTGGGTGATCTGGATGATGTTCGCCCTCACCCCCGCCGGCACCCGGCAATCCCAGTTGCTGACCGAGATCCGACCCAGGCAGATGACCGTGGCGGCCCAGGTATCCTCTCGCTTGGACCCTTGCTACGTCCCGCCGCCTGAGGCAGCCGTCTGCCAAGCCTGCCACGTGATCGGCAAGGCGGGCAATCAGGTCTGCCCGAGTCTGGCAGAGATCGGCAAGGTGGCCCTCGAGCGGATCGCGGATCCTGCCTACACGGGCAAGGCGAAGACGGCAGAGGAGTACATCCGCGAGTCGATCACGAACCCCAACGCCTACGTGGTTCCCGCTCCCGCGGGCAAGGCCTACGGCTCGCCGGGCAAGAGCATCATGCCAACGGGTCTGGACAGCAAGGTCGACTTGGAGGCCGTGGTGGCTTACCTCGTCGCCGCCAACCCGGACACCCAGACCTGCGGCAAGGAGACCCCTCCTCCCGCCAAGTGATGGTTGAAGACCACCAGGTTCGGAACGTTTCGGCGGTCTGAACGCAAGCCAAGCCCCTGCGGAACCCGTTTCGTGCAGGGGCTTTTCTTCTTGTCCGGTCGTGCCCTCAAGCGCGCCACCCTCGCGCCAGGCGTGTCCGAGCCGGACTGCACGCATCCAGCGGCGCCGCACGGACGGGTGAAGCCGAAGGAAAAGCCCAGGTGCATCGCACCACGCGAAAGGCTCCCGGACCGTCCACCGTCAACGCCATCCCGGTCATCAACGGGTCTCGCCGGCGCGACTTGCGAGGGGCGCAGAGCCGAATGGCAGCCCGACCTGGCAGGGTACAAGAAGGCGGCGCGGGGAATCTCCCCCGCGCCGCCTTTGGATGAACCTGAATGACTGACCCCTAAGCCCTGCCACTCGCGAAACCTGTCGGACCCACTTCTCGTCCGACGCCCCGCAACTGCTACTGCTCCATCGACAGCCAGGGGAGCAGGGCCCAGTGGCGTACGACTTCCGGCGTCTCGCTGGGCGTCATGGTCGGGACGGTCGGCATCGGCGTGGGTGTGTCGCCACCCGGGGTGTCCGACGGCGTCGGCGTGTCCGACGGAGGCGGCGGCGGCTCCGGGGTGTCCGTCGGACCGATTACCGGCGTGTTGGTGGACCCGGTGGTCGGCGCCACAGTCACCACCGGCGTCCCACCCGCGTTACTGGGCTCGGTATCGGAAACCCAGCGGATATTGTCGATGAACATGCCGGCCTGGAAGGTGGTCGGCGCCGGGTTGTCGACCGACGGGCGCTGGGTCAGGGCCAGAAACTCGATGAACAGCTCGCCCCGTTCGAAGAGGTTGAGAATCTCCTCAGGCTTGAACACGTTCTGCGCTGCGAGGAAGTCGATCTCCAGCGGATCGTCGAAGTAGCGGTCCGGATAGCGCCCCGTGCGGTGCATGACCGTGACACGGCGTAGCTCCGGATTGGTGTCGCTCGGCGGGATCAGGAGATTCACGAACAAGCCGTCGGCTTCCACGCCGGCTTCCTGAAAGTCGCGCAGGTTGAACCAGACGTCGAAGGCCATGCGCAGGCTTCCGGGCGTAGCCCCGCCGAACTGGGCCTGTGGGTTGACCAGCATGATGGCTGAGGCGGCGACACCGTTTGGATAGTTGGCGTCGCAGCTCAACTGGCTGCCGTTTGCGCCGCCGCCGAAAGGCCACATGGCCTGGCTGGGGCTCTTTGGACGACATCGGCTCACATTCCAGAAGTACTCTTCGCCGCCTTCGTTGAGATCGCGGACCTGGACCCACAGCAGTGGATCCAACACCGCCGACGCATCGAAGTTGTCGATGGGCCAGGTGTAGGTGGTGTCCAGGCCCAGCCGTCCACTCGGCACGCGCTGGAGCGGCGCCGGCGCCCTCGTATGGCCGCGGACGGCTCGCGCCGCCGCCTGCAGATCCGGCCAGGACAATGGAGCGTCGGCAAAGCGCTGTTGAACCTGGGCATCCGTCATCCGCGGCCGCAGGCTCGAGCCCTCGTCAGCGGGAACGGTGGGTCGGGCCAAGGCCGAGGTGCCCAAGGCCAGCGCCAGGATAAGGCCGGCACCGGTAATGATCGCGATTCGCATTAACCTACCTCTATCAGGCGGTGTCGCCCTGAACGAAGCGCGCGCCGGCCTTTCGACTGTGATGCGAAGGACCCCGCCACCCAGCGCGCGAGCGGCTGGGCTTGCCTCATTCGGACCGATCGGGTGTTGTGTCGGCTGAAGCGATGCATCCGATGGCGTACATGGCTGAAACCCTGACGTTACTGACCATACATCAGGTCAGGCGAGTATAACATGGGCCCGGCGAGGCTGTCAAAGTCGCTCGCCGGACGCTTCCAGCGGACGGCAGACGCCGTCGGAATCGCCGCGCGAGGGCGGTTCGCAGAGAAGGCCGACGGCTCACACGTTGAAGCGGATGTTCAACACATCGCCATCCTTGACGATGTAGTCGCGGCCCTCCAGGCGAAGCACGCCGGCCTGGCGCGCCTGCGCCATGCCTCCGGACTTGACGAGGTCGTCGTAGGCCGTGACCTCGGCACGGATGAAGCCACGGGCCAGGTCGCTGTGGATGGCGCCCGCGGCCTCGAGGGCCGTGGCGCCGATGGGAATCTCCCAGGCGCGCACCTCGGGCTCTCCGGCGGTCAGGAAGACCTGCAGGCCCAGGAGGTGAAGGCTCTGTCGTATGATGCGATCCAAACCGGGCTCGCTGATCCCGTACTCGCGCATCAACTCGGCGCGATCGGCCGCGTCCAGTTGTGCCAGTTCGGCTTCCAGGCGTCCGCGGATGGTGGCCAGCTCGGTGCTGCCATGACGGTAGTCGACGACGCTCGACGGATCGGCCACATCCTCGTCGCCGGTGTTGAAGACGACGAGCATCGGCTTGGCGCTCAGGAGTTGGAAGCCGCGGATGAGACGGGCTTCCTCGGCGTCCAGCCCCAGGTCGCGCACCGGCGTCTCCGCCTCCAGCGCCGGGTGGATCCGTTCGAGCAGGGCCAGTTCGGCCTCCCACTGGGCCCGCTCCTTGGACTGCAGCACCTTCTTGAGGCTCTCCTTCAACCGCGTCAGGCGCTTCTCCACGATGATCAGGTCCGACAGGATGAACTCGCCATCCATGATCGCCAGGTCGCGAGCCGGGTCCACGTCACCCTCAGGATGCAGCACATCGTCATCCTCGAAGGCGCGGACGACGTGCAGGAGCGCGTCGTTCTGCGCCACGGCCTGCAGAAGCTCGCCCGACAGCCCACCCTCGCCGATGCCCTTGGCCAACCCGGCGATGTCGTGGTACTCCACGCGGGCGCGGGTGACCTTCTTGGGCTGAAAGATCTCGGCCAGGCGATCCAATCGCGGATCCGGCACATCCACCGTGGCGTGCTGCACGGAGAAGCGGCCGCTGCTGAAGTTGGTCGTCTCCATTCGGCCGCCGGTCAGGGCGTTGAAGATGGTGGTCTTGGAGCTGTTGGGCAAGCCGACGATGCCGATGTGCATGCTGGGTCCTGAGGCGGGCGCCGCCGGCGGGGCCGGAGGGCGGACGGATGGCGTAAGAGGCCGGCCACCGGGGATTGCGGCCGACAAGGTATTATAGAGACATGGGTATCTGGACGGACATCAGCCTGCCGATCACCGCACATAGCATCCCCTGGTCAGGCCTCGCGGCGCCCCGCATCTCGCTCCTGGGCGACATCCGGGCCGGCTCGGCCGTCAACGTGGGCCAGTTGGACTGCTGCCTGCACACCGACACCCACGCCGATGCACCCTGGCACATAGACCAGGGGGGACTGACGATCGACCGGATGGATCCTGATCTCTATCTTGGTCCCGCTCGCGTGGTGGCCACAGCGGATCCAGAGCGGATCAGCCGCCTGGAGCTGGCGGACCTGCTACGCGAGGTCGGGCGCGGCGATCCGACGCTTGAGCGCCTCCTCGTCGCCACGCCGACGCCCTTCGACGGCCGGTCCTTTCCGGTGCGCATACCGGCCCTGGATCCAGACGCCGCCGAGTGGCTCATTTGGCTGGGCGTACGGCTGCTCGGCGTCAATGTACCGAGTATCGACCCTTTGGAGAGCAGGACCATGGACAGCCATCGCCTGCTCTTCGCCGCGGGGGCCGGGGTCCTGGAGAACCTAGCCCTCGAGGGCGTGGCGGCTGCTCGCGCCTACTGGCTGGCGGCGGCGCCAATCAAGGTGGCCGGCGCGGACGCGGCGCCGGTGCGGGCGCTGCTCAGGCCACTCTGACCAGTCTCTCGGCTGCATCAGGCCGCGGCCCACAGGAGCGGGAAGGCCCGCCTGAAGGTGGCAAGGAGCAGGAACTCCACCCCGCTGGTGCCGCCCGTACCATGCTCGGTGCCGATCTGATCAGCGGCCGTAGCAGCATGCTCCATC
>JBGAUA010000219.1:0-5098 GCA_044228875.1 Anaerolineae bacterium | reverse complement strand
CATGGCGCCGGGCGCGCTTCGCCCGCGTCGGAGCGGCGGCCGGCTGATGGCGGCGAGTTGCCAGGTGCGTCCCGGCTGCCTACCATAGCGTCCGCCTTGCCGCGGACGCAACCGTAAACCCATCGAACCAGCAGGAAGTGTGAGCCCCTTGAACATCGATCTACTCAAGCGCCTTTGCGAAACGCCCGGCGTTCCGGGCCACGAACACCGAGTCCGTGAACTGATCCAGGCGGAGGTCGCTGAGCTGTTCGACGACCTCCAGGTAGACGCCATGGGCAGCCTCATCTGCCGTCGGCAGCCACGGACGACCAGCAAGGCCGAGCGACCCACCCGCGTCATGCTCCTCTGCCACATGGATGAGATCGGTTTCCTGGTCTCGTTCATCGACGACAAGGGCTACGTCTGGGTCAACCCGGTGGGCGGCTTCGATGCCCGCAACCTGTTCTCGCGGCGCGTGCGTGTCTGCACCGCGGACGGCGACTATCAGGCCGTCATGAACCCGGGCGGTCGACCGGTGCATATCGCCTCGGCCGAGGATCGCAAGAAGGTGCCTGAGGTCAAGGAGTTCTTCCTCGACATGGGCCTTCCCGCCGACGCGGTGCGGGAGCGGGTCAGGATCGGCGACTATGTGGTCATGGACGAGCCGCTCATCGTCCTGGGCGACAAGATCGTCTCCAAGGCCCTGGACAACCGCGTGGCCTGCTGGCTTGGCATCGAGTCGGTGCGGCAGCTGGTCGCCTCGGGAAGGGACCATGCAGCCGAGATCGTCGTGGCCTTTACGGTGCAGGAGGAGGTCGGCCTGCGCGGCGCGCGCACATCGAGCTTCGCCGTGCTGCCCGACATCGGTCTGGGCCTGGACGTCACCCTGTCATGCGATACGCCCGGCGTGCCCGAGCCAGAGCAGGTGACCGTGCAGGGTCGCGGCTTCGGCCTGCACATCAAGGACTCCTCCTTCATCGCCGACATGGGCCTGGTCGCCGACATCGAGTCCCTGGCCAAGGCACGGAACATCCCCTACCAGCGGACCATCCTCGGTGCCGGCGGCCAGGATGGCGCGGCGGCGCAGCAGGCGGCCGCCGGCGCCCGAGCGGTGGGCATTGTCGTCGGCACCCGCTATATCCACACGGTCACGGAGATGATTCACCGCGGCGATCTCGAGGCCGCCCGCGACATCGTTGCGGCCTATCTGGAGACGGTGTCCTGAACGGCTGAAGGGCGGGCGGCCGATCGCTTGCCCGCCCTTCCAGCCGGCGTTCCGATCCCCGATCTCCTGGTTCCCCCGGTCAGCGGCGTCGCTCCATCCGAGGCAGGAAGATGCGGCGGCCTTGGACATCGATTCTTACGCTGCGGTACAGATCGCCCACACGGGCTTCCAAGAGCCCCACGCCGCCTCGCTGAGCAATCAGCCGGCTGCGTGCCAGGCCGTCCGTCCCCGACATGTTGCTGTCTGGATTCACCGATCCCAGGTCGAAGGCGAAGTCCACTCGGGCGCCCGAAACCGGGTTGGCATAGACATCGCGAACCATTGCGCTGACCTGCACCGACTGGCCCACGGTGACGACCGAAGCATCCGTCGTGAGCGCCAGGCTGGCGGGCGGTCCGGCCAGCACGGGAATGTCGAGTCCGCTCACCAGGCCGCCGCTGTCGGCGCGCAGACGAGCGATGCCCACCCGGTAGCCAGATGCCAGGGAGTTGGTGACCGTCCCGGCGGCCGAAGTCAGCCCTTCGATGCGGCTGAGGCCGCCGATGTCGGAGCGAAAGCGCACCAGGATGTCCGGAACGGGGTTGGCGAAACGGTCGCCGATCGTGGCGGTCACCACCGTGGTCTGTCCGCCGACCACCAATCGCTGCCGCTGGCTGGCCAGCAGCAGCGACACGGGCGGTCCGGCGGCGATGCGCACCGACAACTGCGCCGAGCGGTCGCCCACCGTGATGGCCCGCACCTCGACGCGCCCTGACTTGGACTTGCTGATCAGCCGCGTCGTGGCACGACCCTCGATGGTGGTCAGCACCGCCGGATCCAGTTCGGCGAGGTCCGGTGGATCCAAGCTGAAGAACACCGCGGTCCCGTCGGCGGCCGGCCGGCCCATGCGGTCGGTCACCCTTGCCGTCACCGGGATCCCGATGCCCCCAACGGGCAGTTCCGCGGCCGCGGCCAAGGTGACCGTGAACGCGGCGCCGGACACCACGTCGATGGAAGCGAAGTCCAGGTTGTCTTCGGGATGCGCCTCCGCGGCGCTGGGCGCGTGGGCCTCCGCGCGGTTGACGACGGTCTTGCGGCTCCCCCAACGCAGGCTCGTGTCGATTCGGCTGGTGACCGTAACGTAGCCGACCTGATTGGGCGCAAGGCGATCGATGCCCAGGATGTAGGGCAGGTTGGGGTCGACATTGCGCAGCTGCGGCCCGCGCGGCACGAAGCTGGCGCGCAAGGTCGGCGACACCAGGCCGCTGGGGAGCGGATCACGCAAGCTGATGTCATACACCGTGCCTGTCCCCACATTTGCCAGGCGCAGGGTGAACGTGATGCGCTCGCCCGGTACCACCACGCCTTGGGGCAGCACGGTCTTCCGCAGCCGCAGGTCCATGCCCTCGAGGTCGAGTCCGAACAGCCCGACCACGTCGTCGACCGTGGCGGCAACGGTCGCCCGCCCCATTTCCGACCCGGCGACGAGCTCGGCCTTGGCGTCACCGCCTTCGGTCACCACCAGGGCGGGCTCCAAGCGGCCGAGGTTGGTGGTGAGATGCACCGGCGTGCCGTCGGCAACGGCAAAGCCCCCGGCGTCACGGACCCGAACCGTCAGTGGCGCACGGGCAACGCCGTTGGCCGCCAGGCTCCTCCTGGTGCTGGTGACCACCACCGACGCGGCGGCGCCGGCGGTCACGGTCACCTGCGTGGTCGCGCTGATTGCCTCGGTCAAGGCCAGGATGGTCACTGGGCCCGGCCTGCTGCCGCTTACATAGTCAGAGCCGGCCCGGCCGGCGCGGGTATAGGCCGTCGCGGGATCCATCTGACCGTTCGGAGCGCTGAAGGTCACCCGGGTTCCGTCGCGCACATCGCGGCCCCGCGAATCGCTCACGATCGCTGTGACCGGCACGCGGACGCCGCCAGCGGACACCAGGCCGGCCGGCGCCTGCAGGGACATGGCGGCCGCTGGACCGGGGACGAAGGGCACCAGCGTGCGCGCGACGACGACGCCGTCCTGCATCCCGCGCAGTCCGACGCTGACCCAGGCCTCGCCCAGCTGTTCCGGTGCCTGCAGCCACTGCGCGGCCTGTCCGGCCTGAAGCGGCTCGCCGGCAACCAGAGCGTCCACCGCCAACTCACCGGCGAGCAGCTCCAGGGTGAGTCGGTGGGTACCCGGACCAAGACCGGTGGCCAGCAAGCGTTCGTCCCAGCCGCGATGCGGTCCGAGGGTGCTGAGGTCGCCACGGTCGACACCATCGATCCGCACCCGGAAACGATCGCGGTTCAGGGGCGACTGCCCGAAGCGCAGGACTACCGCCGAAGCGTCGAAGGTCCAGTCCAGTGTAGCCCCGGGCGTTTGGCTGAACAGGTATGCGCCACCGCCGGATGGGCCGAAGCGGCCGTCCGTCACCTCCTGCCAGGCGCCGGTCCTTAGGACCCCTTCGCGCTCTGCCTCGATGCTGGCTCCCGGTCGCTCCAAACGGCCGCCGGTGGTGCCGAACACCGCCAGGCTCCTGTCCGACGCCGGCCGTCCGGCCGCGTCGCGGGCCTCGACGCGGATCAAAGCGCGCGACTGTCCGTCGGCCTCTATCTCGGAGGGAGTGGCCTCCACGAGACTCGTCACCGCGAGCCCGAGCGACGGCAAGAAGTCGACATGCCCCAATCGGGCGTCATCCGCCTGATGGCGCACCCGGTCCTCGATCTCCGGACCGTAGGGGCTTCCCCAGTCGTTGTAGCGCGCGTCCAGGTCAGGCATCGGCCCGCCGCCACTCGGCTTCACGTTGACCAGCTCGAGCGCCATGGCGCCCGTGGACGACAAGACGTTGCCTTCATCCGGTGATCCGCCCAGGCGAAGCTCGACCGCGGCGCTTGGATCGCGACTCCCCCGCTCTACCAGGCTCACCGCCAAGGGCGAGCCGGCAAGGTTCGAGCGATGCAGCCACAGCTCCGCGGCATCCACGGCCTCCAAGCCCACGCGACCCGCGCCAGACACCGCAAGCGACTGCAGATCGACCAACCCCTGCGCCGCTACCACGACGACCCCGGCATCCTCGGCCGCTGTGATCGCGCTGTCTCGAAGCCGCGGACCAACTGGCCCCACCAGGCGAAGACCGGTTCGGCCACCGCGAATCGCCAGGTCGACCAATCGGGCCTGTTCGCCGTGGTAGAGCACGACGCCTCCCGCATCCGCGGGCGGGCCGGCGATCGGGGCGAGGCTCACGTTGCAGTCCTCGACGCGCGCGCCTCGCAGCCAGGTGGAGACCGCGCTGGGCGGCAGGCCCGCAGGCATCCCTGCCGGATCGCCGGTCCTGCGACCGACCAGGAGGATCCCGTAGGCCATGGCTCCCCTCAACCGCAGGCCCTGTACCCTGGGACCATCCAGCCCCTTGCTGCGGGCATCCATGGTGACAATGGCCCCGGCTGCATCGGTGGCTGGGGGAACGACCAGCGCATGCAGCTGCGGGTCATCGGCGGCCAGCGCCGGTCCCGCGCCGGGCCCGCGCAGAACCAACGACTTGTCGATCACGCGAACGCGCTCCGGATACCGACCGGGTGCGATGTCGATGACATCCCCGTCGGACGCATCATCGATCGCCGACTGAATGCTGGAGTAGCACGGAGAACGGCCGCGGCAGCCGGCGTCATCGTCGACGTACCGCAGCACTTGAGCCCGGGCCAGCGGTATGGTCACAAGCGGCAACCTGACCGCAAGCAGCAGGGCTCCGGCCAGGCATGCTGTCGACAAGAGCACGCCGCCGCCCAGTCGACGCCCTGCCGGCGATGCGAGCCGCGACGTCAGCCGCGCGCGGGTTTCCGAATTGGCCATGGTCTGGGCTTCCGTCCAATGGGGCGAGCGGGCGGCCCCCCCCAGGGGGGGGGGCCCGGGAAAGGGCGGGAGGGCAGGGCCCCCCA
>JBGAUA010000218.1:0-5128 GCA_044228875.1 Anaerolineae bacterium | reverse complement strand
CCCGCCAGCCACCCTCCTCCGTCTCCCCGTCCCCCAGCACCACCGCCGCCGGCACAGCCGTCCAGCCGTCCGAATCCTGGCGTGCATTCGTAGGGCGAAGCATCCGCTGGACCGTGGTCGCGTTCCCCGAGTTGAGTCTGGCAGGTGCTTCGCCCCTACATCCGCCGCATCACCGTCACCGCGGCCATTCCCCTCCTTGCAGCCTCACCCCGTTGCCCCGCTGCCTCACGGCTCCCGCCCGCTCCCCAGCCACGGCAGCACCACCCCCCGCAGCAACCCCGCCACCTCCGGCGCGCGATCGTTGAAGACCGTCGCGTAATGCCCCACCGGCAGATCCTTGTCCGTGTACGTCGCCGTCGTCCCGTCCGGCCAGCGAACTTCCACCGTATAGCCCCCCGCCACATCCCCCAGCCCGAAGTGCAGTACCCGCGTGTCCGTCGAGTTGTAGGTGCCGCGGCTCGACTTCTGCTCCCGCATCGCCACGATGGCGTCCCCCTGGCGCACCGTCACCCGCGTTCCCAGGCCGTCGCGGTTCACCTTCTTCCCGTCGCCTGCCGTGCGCAAGGCCAGCCAATGCGCCGCCCTGCCCTTCTGTTCCACCGTCAGGTTCTTGAACAGGTGCCCGCTCGTCGTGCCCGGGCCGCCGCCCACCCACAGGTCCAGGTCGCCGTCGTGGTCGTAATCCGTCCAGTTGATGTTGCCCGAGCCGCGCATCCGCTCCGCGTTCGTCGGGTCCGTGCTGAAGTTGATGCCACTGTCCTTGCCCCGGCTCTTGAACTTGCCGTCCGCGTCCTGCAGCAGCAGCCCGAACCAGCCCTTCTGGTCCCAGGTGCTGTAGGACGCGTCGTACTTCTTGTCGCGGCTCATCGCCACATCCAGCCGGCCGTCCAGGTCCACGTCCGCCAGGGCGCTGTCGATGTCCCCTTCGTTGTACGGCAGACCACGATCCAGCCACACGTTCTCGAAGCCCCAGCCGCCGTCCTCGCCACCGTTGATGAACAGCGTCGACGGGTCCGACCAGCGGCGCGTGTAGTTCAGCGGTTCGCGCTGTTCCGGCGGGATGCGCGTGTCCGAGGCCGGGAACTCCGTCGGATGGCTGATGTTGGCCACCAGCAGGTCGATGTCGCCGTCCGCGTCCACGTCGCCGCAGTCCACCCCGAAGCCGTTGCCGCCGATGTACGCGCCCGGACCCTTGCCCGGCTCCGGCATCTTGCCGTTGTCCAGGTCCTTGCGCCAGTAGTTGCCGCCCGGCAGGCTGGCCACGCCGCGGGCCACCGCGTCATCCTTGAAACCCCCGTCGCCGTCGTTGATCCACAGGAAGTCCTGCGCGCCGCGGTCCGAGACGCCGTAGACCGCCACCAGGATGTCCTGGTCGCCGTCGTTGTCCACGTCGCAGGCCATCGAGCCGTTGGAGGGCCGCTCGTCGTTGCCGTCCAGCTGCGTCGAGGCGTCCGTGAAGCGCCCTTCGCCCGCGCCTAGAAAGAGCTGGTCCGGCGCGCCGTAGCTCGTCTGGCCCTGGCCCAGGTACAGGTCCGGCAGGGCATCGCCGTCAAAGTCCGCCACCGCCGCGTTGCCCACCGCGAAGAAGGGCTTGCCGGCCTGGTCCGTGCCCACCGCCGCCTCGACGCCCGAATCCTCAAGCAAGGTGAAGCGCCCCCGCCCGTCGTTGAGCAGGATCTGGTTGGTCAAGCCGCCATCCGGATGGTCGGGGATGTCCAGACCGCCGAAGATGTCCAGATCGCCGTCGTTGTCCCAGTCGGCAAAGGCGAAAAAGGCCGCCTGCACGCCCTTGAGGCCCGAGGCCGCGCTGTAGTCCCGAAAGGTGCCCTTGCCCGTGTTCAGGAAGACCAGATGCTCGAAGCGCTCCTTGCCGGCGCGCACGTTGGGGAACATGTTGTGCGCCAGCAGGTCGTCCCAGCCGTCGCCGTTGATGTCCGCCACCTGCGTGCGCGGATGGCCGATACTGCCCGCCGGCAGGGCTTCCGGCTTGACCCCGGAACTGAGCGACACGTCCTCGAAGAGCGGCGTGGCGGCCTCTGCCGGCGCGCCGGCCGGCGGACGCAGGCTGCCGAGGGCGGCCAGGAGCGCGGCGGCGACGAGCGCCGGGACGAGGCGGCGGGCTTTGGAGCAGTACATAGCGATTCCCCCTGGCGGACGGGGTCGCCCCGCGAACTGCCGGCGACCCGATGGCGGCGATGCGCGCGCGCGGCGAACCTGCGCCGCATGGTGCAGGGCAGTATAGCCAAGGCGTGATGAGGAGGACAGGCGGTCGGCTCGTCTGGACTGCTGCCAAGCTGCCACATGCCAGAACCCCACTTGCACCCCGACACTCCTTTAATATGTCGGCGCTCTCCCCGTTAAACCCTGCGTAACCTCCCAACCACGGTCCTGGAGCCTCCCATGACCCAGCCGCAGCCGCCCAACCCATCCTGGATCCACGTCGCCCTGCAAACCTTCGAACAGCCCTTGCTGCGCCAGGCGCTGCGACTGCTGGGCGACATGGAGGCCGCGCGCGACGTCGTGCAGGAGACCTTCCTGCGCCTCTGCCGCGCCGACCGCGCGCAGGTGGAAGGGCATCTGGGCGCCTGGCTGGGCACGGTCTGCCGCAACCTGGCTCTGGACCAGATACGCAAGGAGATGCGCATGCACAGCCTGAACGCCGCCGGGGCGCTCGATGCCGCCGTCGGCCCGCAGCCACCCCCCGACCCCGCCCGCCGGGCCGAGGACCAGGGCGTCGCCGACGACCTCGCGACTGCCCTGGCCCATCTCACCGCCAACCAGCGCGAGGTCATGCGCCTGCGCTTCCAGGGAGGCCTGAGCTACCAGGAGATCGGCCAGGCCACCGGCCTGTCGGTCTCCAACGTCGGCGTCCAGCTGCACACCGCGCTGTTGCGCCTGCGCAGCCGGATGCAGGACCCGCGTTCGACGGATGCCGTGGATGTCGCCAATACCTCGGATGCCGCGGAAAGGAGCCGTTGACCATGAAGCCCGTGAATCCCACGAACCCAATGGATCCCGAGCAGCCCATGAATCTGGAAGACCCGCGCATCAGCGCCTGGCTGATGCCCGACGCCGCCGCCATGAGCGCCGAGGACCGCGCCGCCGTCGAAGCCGCCCTGGCCGCCGATCCGGAGCTGGCCGCGGCGGTCGGGCAGCTCCGCGCGCTCACCGCGCAGCTGGAAACGCATTACCAGAGCGCCGCCTACGTGGATGATGCCGATCTGCGCTTGGACGAGGGCCGCCGCGCGGCGATCCTGGCGGAGGATCCTGAAGACGCGGAAGCCGTTGCGGCCGCCGACGGTGTCACGCTTCGCCGAAGCGCGGGCCGCGCCGCCCGCCCGGCAGTCACCACCCTCTCCAACCTCTCCCGCTGGGATCATCAACCCTGGTTCGTCCGCCTGGCCGCCATCGCCGCCACCTTCTGGCTGCTGGGCTTGCCGATGCTGCGCTGGGGCGGGGCGCAGCTGCTGTACCGGACGGGGCTAGGAACGGTCTTGGTGTGGCTGGACGATGCGCAATCGAGTGCCGGGCACGAGAGCGCGGCGAAGTACTCCGCTGACGAAAGGGCGAAGCATCTCTTTGGCTCGGACGGCCCTCCCAGCCTGCTGGACTACGTCTTGCGCCGCGACGATGGCGAGATGCCGGGCCTGGTTGCGCTGCGGCAGGGAACCAGCGGTGATGCCTACGATGGTGCGGAAGTCGCAGAGAGCGTCGATCCTGGGGCCGCTGTAGATGCGGCATCGGCAGGTCAGGTCTACGGAGTACCGGCCTACATGCCCACCCCGAGCTATGAGACGGGCGAATACCGGGAGTCCGTCGGGGACGCGCCGGCGTTCCAGATTTCGCCCACCGGCATCGCCCCCGACCAGAACGACTACGCCCCCCCCGCGGGCATCCCCGCCGCCCCCGGCGGCGAAGGCTACCAGTCCCTCACCGACAACCCCTTCAAGCCTGCCGAGCAGGAACCTCTGTCCACCTTCAGCATCGACGTGGACACCGCGTCCTATTCCAATGTGCGGCGCTACCTGGCGGAGATGGGCCAGCTGCCGCCGGCGGACGCCGTGCGCATCGAAGAGCTGCTCAACAGCTTCAGCTACGCCGACGCGCCGCCGCCGGTGGATGGGCCGGAGCCCTTCGCGGTGCACGTAGAGTTGGGGCCGGCGCCCTGGGCGCCGCGGCATCGGCTGTTGCGGGTAGCATTGAAGGGCAAGGAGGTGCCGCCCGCCGCGCGGCCGGACGGCAACCTGGTCTTTCTCGTCGACGTCTCCGGCTCCATGCAGGACGCCAACAAGCTGCCCCTGGTCAAGGAGGCCCTGGGCATGTTGGCGGAGGAACTGGGAGCGCGGGACACCGTGAGCATGGTGGTCTACGCCGGCAGCTCCGGCCTGGTGCTGCCCCCCACCCGCGGCGACGACCGCCGCGCGATCCTGGAGGCCATCGGGCGCCTGGAGGCCGGCGGCTCGACCAATGGCGGCGCGGGGATCGAGCTGGCCTACCGCCTGGCCCGCGAGCGCTTCGTGCGCGGTGGGGCCAACCGGGTCATCCTGATGACCGACGGCGACTTCAACGTGGGCCTCACCGATCGCGGCAGCCTGGAGCGGCTGATCACCGAGGAGGCCCGCAGCGGCGTCTTCCTGACCGTGCTGGGCTTCGGGATGGGCAACCTCAAGGACGACACCCTGGAGCTCCTGGCGGACAAGGGCAACGGCAACTATGGCTACATCGACGGCCGCGCCGAAGCCCGGCGCCTGCTGGTGGAGCAGCTCAGCGGCACCCTGGTGACCATCGCCAAGGACGTCAAGATCCAACTGGAGTTCAATCCCCGGGCGGTGGCCTGGTGGCGCCAGATCGGCTACGAGAACCGCGCGCTGGCGGCCGAGGACTTCAACGACGACCGCAAGGACGCCGGCGAGATCGGCGCCGGCCATTCGGTGATCGCCCTCTACGAGCTGGTGCCGCCGGGCGAGCTGCCGGGCGAGCCCCAGAGCGCGCCGAGCATCGACGCCCTGCGCTATGGCGGCACCGCGCCGCCGGCCGATGAGGCGCGTGACCGGCTGCTGGCGGCGTGGCGGGACCAGTTCGCCACGCTCAGCCTCGATCGCCGCCGCATCGCGGCGCGCGAGGACTT
>JBGAUA010000217.1:0-5140 GCA_044228875.1 Anaerolineae bacterium | reverse complement strand
GCGCCCCGGTAGGATCGATCGGCGATCGGTGCCTGGCGTGCGCCCCGGTAGGATCGATCGGTGATCGGTGCCCGGCGTGCGCCCCGGTAGGATCGATCGGTGATCGGTGCCCGGCGACCGCCTCGGGTGAGTCGACCGGTGATCGGTGCCCACCGTCCGCCCCGGCGACTGAAAGTCGCGGGCTCATTAAGACGAAGTCCGCTGAAGCGGACTGGTTCATGGGATTGTCGAAGGCTGCTCGCCCGTGGAAGCGGCCCTAGCGCTCGCTCGGACGGCAACCGCGACATGGCCTTGCCAACCGCAAAGCTGAGTTGATGGCGACCGCCAAGTCATGTTCTGGCACGTTATGCGGTGTAGTCCACGCTGACTAGCCCTTCGGCAATCCCGAGCGCGAACCCGCCTTCAGCGGGTTTCGTCTTAATGAGCCCGCGACTTTCAGTCGCCGGGGCGGACGGTGGGCACCGATCACCGGTCGACTCACCCGAGCGGACCGCAGGCATCCACCACCGGTCGACCTAACCCGGCGGACCGCGGGCATCCACCACCGGTCGACCCAACCCGCGCGGCCGCCGGGAGATTGCCCAAGCATCACCCCTCTCACCCTTGACCCGCGACCCGATGACGCTACAATGGGCCACCCTCGATACTTGAACACATGCTCAAGCGAGTAGACCATGGACACTGAGCCCCAGAGCACCCTCGCGACCGTCGACGAGCACACCGCCGCCCAGCTGGCGGAGTTCTTCCGCGCCTTGGGCGACACCAGCCGCGTGCGCATCCTCATGGCCCTGCTCGCCGGCGAGGTTCATGTGGGCGCCCTGGCCGAAAGCACCGGGGTGTCGATGTCCGCCGTGTCGCACCACCTGCGGGGGCTGCGGCAGCTGCGGCTCATCCGCGCCAGGCGCGACGGGCGCAACGTGTTCTACAGCCTGGACGACACCCATGTCGCCACCCTCCTCGAACAAGGACTGGACCATGTCCGACACGGCTGACGGCCTGAGCATCGCGCGCTTCCGCGTGCCCGACATGTGCTGCGCCACCGAGGAGCAGCTCATCCGTAACCGGCTGCGATCGGTACGCGGCATCGAGACCATGGACTTCGACCTCTTTCAGCAGCTGCTGACGGTGGGCCATCGCCTGCCCGGTCCGGCGACGATCCGCGAAGCCATCGCCTCCGTGGGGCTCACGGCGGACCCCTTGGACGAGGATGCCGACGCGTCCACCCCGCCGGAAGCCGAGCAGCAGAGCGATTGGACCCCGCTCGTCCTCTCCGGTCTGCTCGCCGCCGCCGCCGAAGCCACCGCCTGGATGACCGGCGAGGACCGGTCCTGGCTCGTGCTTGCCCTGGTGCTCGCGTCCGTCGCCCTGGGCGGGCGAACGGCCTTGCGCAAGGGCATCGGCGCCATCCGCGCCCGCACGCTCAACATCAACCTGCTCATGACCATCGCCGTGGCCGGCGCGGTGATCATCGGCCATTGGCCCGAAGCGGCGATGGTCACCTTCCTGTTCGCCCTGGCCGAGGCCATCGAGGGCCGCGCGCTGGACCGGGCCCGCAATGCCATCCGCTCCCTGGTGGCGCTTTCGCCGGACATGGCGCTGCTGCAAGCCGAGTCGGGATGGCGGCAGGTGCCCACCGACCAGGTGCGCATCGACCAGCTCATCCGGATCCTGCCCGGCGAGCGCGCCCCCTTGGATGGGGTCGTGGTCGACGGCATCTCGTCAATGAACCAGGCGCCGATCACCGGCGAGAGCATGCCCGTCTCCAAGGAACCCGGCGACCCGGTGTTCGCCGGCACCATCAACACCGACGGCCCGCTGGACGTCCGCGTGACGGCCGTCGCCGGCGAGACGACCCTCGCGCGAATCGCGCGGACCATCCAGGAGGCGCAGGCGCAGCGGGCGCCCACGCAGCGCTTCGTGGACCAGTTCGCCCGTTATTACACGCCGCTGGTCGTGCTGGCGGCCGTCCTGGTGGCGGTGATCTTGCCCCTGGTGTCCGACACCTCGGGCTACGACGCGGTCTACAAGGCCCTGGTGCTCCTGGTGGTGGCCTGCCCCTGCGCCCTGGTCCTGTCGACACCGGTGACGGTGGTGAGCGCCCTGGCCTCCGCCGCCCGCCACGGCATCCTGGTCAAGGGCGGCACCTACATGGAGCAGGGCGGCAAGCTGCGCGCCGTGGCCCTGGACAAGACGGGCACCTTGACCTTCGGGGCGCCCGTGGTCACCGACGTCATCCCCTTGAACAGCCGGACGCGCCAGGACATCCTGCACATCGCCGCCAGCCTCAACGTCCATTCCACGCATCCCGTCGCCAAGGCGGTCGTCGCGGCGTGGGAGGCCGAGGCTGAGGATGAGGGCGCCGCGTTACTGCCGGCGTCGGAAGTGCGCGCGCTGGTGGGCCGCGGCGTGACTGGGAAGCTGGAGGAGCGGGCCTACTTCGTGGGCAGCCATCGTCTGGCCGATGAGCTGGCGGTCTGCTCGCCGGAGGTCAAGGCCTTGCTCGATGGCATCGAGCGGGCCGGCGGCACGGCGGTGGTCGTGGGCTCGGACAGCCACCCCTTCGGCGTGATCGGCGTGGCGGACGGTCTCCGCCCGACCAGCCGCGCGGCGGTGGAGGCCCTGCTCCGTCGGCGCATCCACGTGGTCATGCTGACCGGCGACAACAGCACCACGGCGCAGGCCGTCGCCAAGGCGGTCGGGATCACCGAGATCAAGGCCAACCTCCTACCGGAGGAGAAGCTGGCCGCGATCGTAGCCCTGCAGGAACAGTACGGCGCAGTGGGTATGGTCGGCGACGGCGTCAACGACGCCCCGGCCATGGCGCGCTCCGCCATCGGTTTCGCGATGGGCGCGGTGGGCACCGCCACGGCAGTTGAGACCGCCGATGTGGCCTTCATGGACGACGACCTGCGCAAGCTACCCCAGTTCTTCGACCTGAGCCGTCACGCCACGGCGGTGCTCGCCCAGAATATCGTCCTGTCCATCGGCATCAAGGCCGCCTTCTTCGTCCTGACGCTCATGGGTGTGGCGACCCTCTGGATGGCCGTCTTCGCCGACGTGGGCACCAGCTTGCTGGTGGTCATGAACGGGTTGCGGTTGGCGCGGCGGTAGCGGAACAGGGAAGTAGGGCTGTGATGAGGCACACCACGAGGTTGGCTTCTCAATCGCGAACCATCGAGTGGTCCATCAGTCAGGCTGTCTGCCGACAGTCCTGAGCTTCATAGAGTGTTTCCGGTGCCACATCCGCGCCGTTGGGCCAAGCGACAGTACCCCCGTCGATGAAGAAGCGGCGGAAGTACGGCAGATCCAGCAGGGGGATGAACACAGGCCCGTCCAGCCAACCTGAGAAGTCGACGGTCTTTTCAGTGCCATCGTTGAACCACAGATGAATACGGTAGCCGTCGCGGTACTGAGCGCCGATGACAACGGGTAGATGTTCCATGGCTGACTTCCTCTCAGTCGAGTGGTTCGATGCGATCCAGGGCCTCTCCGGCCTTCATCCTCTCCCAGTTTCGTTCGAGTTCCGCACGGTGTAACTGGGACCATTCTCGGATCAGGCGCAGCGCAGTCCTGGAACGGAAAGCCCCCGCAATGGGGTTCCCCATGAAGTCGAACGTGCCCTGCTGGCCCTGATAATCCGCATGAAAATGGGCCGGCTCGTGCTCTCGATAGTACATCCGGATCATGATTCCGTAGAAGCTTGATAGCGTCGGCACGATCCTCGATCTTTCCTTCCATCCCAGTTGCGGCGCCTGCGTCGTCGCCAGCACGCCATTGTCCTGACACAACGCGCATGTCGGCGCTAGTGGCGGACTGAAGCTCGACCAGCAGTATAGACGACCACCCTTGACGGGCAAGGTCCGTCCGCGCGGCGCGGATGCGGCGGACAGGTGAAGGGTAGCGTCACGGACCACCAGTCGCCGGTTCCGGCCGCCCGTGATAGGATGGGATGATTCCGCGGCGCAAGCCACATCGAGCCGTCCCCCGCTCTTCTCCAAGGCAGGAGGCATTCCCATGGACAACGATGATCAGCAGGTCGGCCGCATCCTCAGCCGCCGCGAAGTGCTGGCGCTGATCGGCGGCGCCGGCATGGCGCCCCTGGCGGGCTGTGCTCCCGCCAGTCCGGCCGCGACCGGCACGGCGGCTGGCGCGACAGCGGCAAGCCGCGAGGCCCTCGCTCCCTCCGCGGCAGCACCCGTGGCCGCCACCGCGCCGAGCGGCACCTTGCCTTCCTGCGTCGTGCGGCCGGAACTCACCGAGGGACCTTACTTCGTCGACGAGCACCTGGACCGCTCGGACATCCGCTCCGATCCGGCCAGCGGCAAGGTCTCTCCTGGCACGCCGCTGACGATCACCCTCTCGGTGTCCCAGGTGGACGGGTCCGCCTGCAAGCCCCTCGGCGGGGTGACGGTGGACCTCTGGCATTGCGATGCCGCCGGGGTCTACTCGGACGTCGTCGATTCGCGCTTCGACAGCAGGGGCCAGAAGTTCCTACGCGGCTCCCAGGTCACGGACGCCGACGGTTTGGCGCGCTTCACCACCATCTACCCGGGCTGGTACCCGGGGCGCGCCGTGCACATCCACTTCAAGTTGCGCACCGTCACCAGGGCGGGCGACAGCTACGACTTCACCTCGCAATGGTTCTTCGACGAAGCCCTCACCGACACCGTGCACGCCCAGGAGCCGTATGCCGCCAAGGGCCGACGCACCTTGCTCAACGAGGGCGACGGCATCTTCCGCGAGGCCGGCAGCCAGATGATCCTGCCCGCGGCGGCCGAGGGCGAGGGCGTCGCGGCGCGCTTCGATATCGGGCTTGTGCTGGGCTGAGGCGCCCCCCGCCTGTCGCGCGGTCTTTGCGCCGGGAATCTCCACCGGATGTCACTGTGTTGCCTGCCCGGTTGCCCCGGGGGATCTGCTTGCGATCCCCCGGGGATTGCAGATAATTCGCTTCTGGGAATATAGCTAAATCGCTGTAGCGATTTAGACTTATTCGCTACAGCGAATATGCGCAATTCTCTGTAGCGAATAATGCACCTACTACCGCGATTGCGCTTCGATTCGAGGGCGAAACCGCCGCTGATTCCCAGGTCCGCTCCGCCGCCGACCGCGCCGCGTCCCTCAGTCCCCGCCCGCCGCCGCC